>JBFWXJ010000017.1:0-28427 GCA_050187535.1 Alphaproteobacteria bacterium
CAGGCGGACGAGGGCTTCCTGCGCCACGCCGTGGCCGAGCTGGAGGCGCTCGACCTGCAGCCCGACGAGGAAGCCCGTCTGGCGGAAGAGCGCGCCCAGCTCTCCCATCGCGAGCGCGTGCTCGACGCCGCCCGCGCGGCGCTCGCCGAGATCGAAGGCGACCGCGGCGCGGAGAGCCGCATCGCGGCCGCCGCGCGGCTGGCTGCCCGGCAGGCCGAGCGCGCCGCCGGCCGCTTCGAGACCGCGATCGGTGCGCTCGATCGCTCCCTCAACGAGCTTCGCGAGGCGGCCGCGGCACTGTCGGCGATCGCCCGCGACCTCGACGGCGGCGGCCGCTCGCTGGAGGCGATCGAGGAGCGCCTCTACGCGCTGCGTGCCGCCGCCCGCAAGTACGGCGTGCCCGTCGACGGACTGCCGGCGCTGGCCGCCGACCACGCCCTCCGTCTCACTCGCATCGAAGACGGTGCGGCGGGCCTGGCCAGGGCGGAGAAGCGTGCGGCCGAAGCTGAAGCGGCCTACCGGGACGCGGCCGATGCGCTGTCGCGGTCACGGCGCACGGCGGCGGCGCGCCTCGATGTGGCCGTCGCGGCCGAGTTGCCGCCCCTCAAGCTCGAGCGCGCACGCTTCGCGACCGCCATCGAGAGCGGCGGCGAGCCCGGCCCCGAAGGCACCGACCGCATCGCCTTCACGGTCGCGACCAATCCCGGGGCCGCCCCTGGGCCGCTGGCCCGGATCGCATCGGGCGGCGAGCTGTCGCGCTTCACGCTGGCTCTCAAGGTGGTGCTGGCCGCTGCCGACCCGGTGCCGACCCTGATCTTCGACGAGGTCGATTCCGGCATCGGCGGCGCAGTGGCGGCCGCCGTCGGAGAGCGCCTGGCCAGGCTGGCGCGCACGGTGCAGGTGCTGGTCGTCACCCACTCGCCGCAGGTCGCGGCCACCGCCGACCAGCAGTGGCAGGTGCGCAAGGATGTCCGCGACGGCGCCACCACGACCCGTGTCGTCCCGCTGGAGCCCGGCGAGCGGCGCGAGGAGATCGCCCGGATGCTGTCGGGCAGCACCGTCACCGACGCCGCCCGGGCCGCCGCCGACAGCCTGATGACGCCGATCCGCAGCCGGAGACGGGGATGACGCGCAAGCCCGCCGCAGCGACACCGGAGAGCCGCCCCGTCGAGGCGCTCGACATCGAGGAGGCCGCCGCCGAGCTCGAGACGCTCGCCCGCGAGATCGCCGAGCATGACCGGCGCTACCATCAGGAGGACGCGCCCACCATCAGCGACGCGGACTACGACCGGCTGCGGCGGCGCAACGACGCGATCGAGGCGCGCTTCCCGGAGCTGGTGCGCGACGACAGCCCGAACCGCCGGGTCGGCGCGACGGCGGGCCAGGGCTTCCGCAAGGTGCCCCACGCCCGGCCGATGCTGTCGCTCGACAACGCCTTCTCCGACGACGACGTGATCGCCTTCTTCAACTCCGTCCGGCAGTTCCTGCGCGAGCTGCGCAGCGATCCGACGGCCGGCATCCCGGTGGTGGCCGAGCCCAAGATCGACGGCGTCTCAGCCTCGCTCCGCTACGAGAAGGGGCGGTTCGTCCTGGGTGCCACGCGCGGCGACGGCGTCGTCGGCGAGGACGTGACCGCCAACCTCAGGACCATGGCCGACGTGCCGCAGACGCTGCACGGCGAGGCCCCCGACATCGTCGAGATCCGCGGCGAGGTCTACATGCGCCGCGCCGATTTCTTCGCGCTGAACCAGCGGCGGCAGGAGGCGGGCGAGCCGCTCTTCGCGAACCCGCGCAACTCCGCCGCGGGGTCGCTGCGCCAGCTCGACCCCGCGGTGACCGCTGGGCGGCCCTTGCGCTTCTTCGCCTATGCCTGGGGCGAGACCAGCGCCGAGATCGCCGACAGCCACTGGCATGCGCTCGCCCGGTTCCGCCAATGGGGCTTCAAGGTGAATCCGGAGGCGAAGCTCTGCGCCACCGTCGAGGAGGCCCTGTCCGTGCACCGCGACCTCGCGGCGCGGCGGGCCGATCTCGGCTACGACGTCGACGGTGTCGTCTACAAGGTCGACAGCCTGGCCCTGCAGCAGCGCCTGGGTTTCGCGACGCGGGCGCCGCGCTGGGCGATCGCCCACAAGTTCCCGGCCGAGCAGGCGCAGACGCGCCTCCTCGGCATCACCATCCAGGTCGGCCGCACCGGCGCGCTGACGCCGGTGGCGGAGCTGGAGCCGATCACCGTCGGCGGCGTCGTGGTGTCGCGCGCGACGCTGCACAACGAGGATGAGATCGCCCGCAAGGACGTGCGCGTCGGCGACACGGTCGTCGTCCAGCGCGCGGGCGACGTGATCCCGCAGATCGTCGCCGTCGTGCCCGAACGGCGACCCCCCGACGCCGAGCCCTTCGCCTTCCCGCAGGTCTGCCCCGTCTGCGGCAGCCACGCGGTGCGCGAGCCCGGAGAGGTGGTGCGGCGCTGCACCGGCGGCCTCATCTGCCCCGCCCAGGCGGTCGAGCGGCTGCGCCATTTCGTGTCGCGCGACGCCTTCGACATAGACGGGCTCGGCGAGAAGCACATCGCCGCCTTCTGGGCCGACGGGATCGTGAAGAGCCCGGCCGACCTCTTCCGCCTCGCCGAGGACACCCGGCCGCTGCACGAGCGCGAGGGCTGGAAGGAGACGTCGATCGCCAACCTGCAGCGGGCGATACGGGCACGCCTCGCCATCCCGCTCGATCGTTTCGTCTATGCGCTGGGCATCCGCCAGGTCGGCGAGGCGACGGCCCGCCTGCTCGCCCGCAACTACGAGACCCTGGAGGCGCTGCGTGCCGCCATGACGGCCGCCCGCGACCCCGAGAGCGAGGCGTTCCAGGAGCTGGACGCGATCAGCGGCATCGGCGCGAGCGTCGCCCGCGACGTCGTCGAGTTCTTCGCCGAGCCGCACAATGTCGCGGTGATCGACGATCTGCTGGCCGTGGGCGTGACCGTCGAGCCGGTCGCGGCACCCGCAGTGGCGGCGGCCTCGCCGCTCGCCGGCAAGTCGGTCGTCATCACCGGCGAGCTCGAGCGCATGACGCGGCGCGAGGCCAAGGCGCGCGCCGAGGCGCTGGGGGCGAAGGTCGCGGAATCGGTCTCGAAGAAGACCGACTTCGTCGTCGTCGGCGCCAGCCCCGGCTCGAAGGCGACGAAGGCGCGCGAGCTCGGCGTGCGAACGCTAGACGAGGGCGAGTGGCTGGCGCTGATCGGCGAGGCGTAGGCGGCGCGCTATGCGACAACGCCCAGCGCGACGAGGCGCGGCAGCTGTTCGGCGGCGAACCGGTCGAGCTGGGGCGACAGCACTCCGGCGAGGCCGGCCGCATCGGCGATGGTGCGGCCGGCGATCGTGAGCGTGCGGCCCTCGGCGGCCAGCCGCGCCGCCAGCATGCGCGCCGCGCCGGCGGGCTCCGCCGTCGCCACGGCCCAGACGAGGTAGCCGGTCGAGCGGTCGAGCACGATGCCGCCGCCGGTGACGGGCGAGGCAAGCACGCGCGCGTCGTCGGGCTCGACCGCATGGTCCAGCGCGGCGCGGTTGAAGGGGGCGAGCCGCGGCCATTCGGCCAGCAGCCCGGTGCGGGGTGCCGACACCGCGGGAATGATCGTGCCGGCGGCGAGCAGCGTGGCGAGCTGCTCCTGGACGTGGGCCCGGTCGAAGCCGTCGGCGGCGAGGGCGGCGACGAGGTCGCAGGCGACCGGCGCCGCGTGGTCCAGCCTTTCCGTCACGGCCAGCAGCAGGGCCGGCATGGCGCCGTGGCGACCGGCGGGCAGCGCCGCCGCCACGGCGGCGTCCGGCGGGACGGCCAGCGTGACGCGCAGCTCCGCGAAGGGTGATCGCCCGTCCGCCCGCGCGGGGCGGCGGTAGATATCGCGGCGCAGGGTCCGCTGGGTGACCAGATCCTTGGCCGCCTCCGCCGCGGCGCCGTCGAGCCCGTCGACGATCGCCGCCGCGTCCGCTTCGAGCGCGAGATCGGGCCGGTTCATCGGCAGGTCGGCGTCGCCGGCGAAGACGAGGCCGGCCGCGGCCATGGCGCGGCGCACCTCGCGGTGGTGGAGCGCCGACCAGTCCGGCGCCAGGAAGTCGTGCCGCGCCGAGGCGTCCGGCATCCGCGCGAACGCCCGGAGATAGTCGGCGAGCGCGGGAGACCGGCGCAGCATCTCCGGCGCCGCGGCGGCGAGCCTGCCGGCGAAGGCCTTCGCGGCATCCAGGTCGTCGGCCAGCCCCGCTTCGCCCAGCATCGCGCGCAAGGCTGCCACCGCATCCAGCCCCGGCCGCGCGGAGTAGCTGACCTGGACGAGGCCGCCCGGCCGCAGGCGGTTGGCGAGGAACGCCACGATCGCCCGCCGGGCGCCGTCGTCGACCCAGGTCCACACGCCGTGCAGCACGACGAAATCGAAGTCCGGCAGGTCGGCCGTCATCGCCGCGGCGAAGTCGAGCGCATGGTGCCGGACGTTCGGCAGCGCGCCCACCAGGGCCAGCGCCGCCCCCGCCTCCGCATGCCGCGGATTGAAGTCGATCGCGTGGAATTCGGCGAAGGGATTGGCCGCCGCCAGCAGGTTCGCGGTGAAGCCGGTGCCCGACCCGAGCTCGCACCACGCATAGCGGCGGTCGATGGGCGGGGCGGCGACGCCGTTCAGCGCGCAGGCGGCCGCCATATGGGCGGGCGCGAGCCTGCCCTGGTACGTCGCGGGGTAGGATACCTCGGTCGGGTAGGCCCCGCTCATCCCGCGAGCGGGCTGGTCGCCTCGGCCAGCCACGCCGCCGTCGCCGGATCGACGCGCGGCGTCAGCTCGGCGCGGACGCGCGCGTGATAGCCGTCGAGCCACGCACGCTCGTCGGCCGTCAGCAGGTCGGTATCGACCAGCGCCCGGTCGATCGGCGCCAGCGTCAGCGTCTCGAAGCCGAGCATCGACCGCGTCGACCCGGGGAACTCCACGGGGACTACGGTCACGAGGTTCTCGATGCGGATGCCGAAGGCACCGGTCTCGTAGTAGCCGGGCTCGTTGGAGACGATCATGCCCGGCTGCAGCACCGCGCCCGGCGCCGCGCGCGAGATGCGCTGCGGCCCTTCGTGCACCGACAGGAAACTGCCGACGCCATGGCCGGTGCCATGGTCGAAGTCGAGCCCGGCCTGCCAGAGTGCCGCGCGCGCCAGGGCATCGAGCTGGCCGCCCGAGGTCCCTTTCGGGAAGACGCAGCGGGCGAGCGCGATGTGCCCCTTCAGGACCCGGGTGAAGCGGTCGCGCATTTCCGGGGTCGGCGTGCCGATGGCGACCGTTCGCGTCACGTCGGTCGTCGCGTCGGGATACTGCCCGCCCGAATCGACGAGATAGAGCTCGCCCGCCTGCAGGCGCCGGTTGGAGGCGGCGGTCGCGCGGTAGTGCACGATTGCGCCGTTCGGGCCGGCGCCCGAGATCGTCTCGAAGCTGTCGTCGCGGAAGGACGGGTCCTCGGCGCGCAGCGTCCGCAGCCGGGCGACCGCCGCCATCTCGTCGACCCCGCCTCCCGGCGCCTCGCGGGCGATCCATGCGAGGAAGCGCGACAGCGCCGCGCCGTCCCGTCGGTGGGCGGCGCGCGTGCCCGCGATCTCGATCGCGTTCTTGCACGCCTTGGGAAGCTGGCACGGGTCGTCGGCGCGAACGGGCGTGCCGCCCGCGGCCGTGATGCGGTCGAAGACCAAGGCGGGCGAGGCCGCGGGATCGGCCATGACCGCCGCACCCTTCGCCACCAGCGCGTCCAGGGCCGGCCCCAGGTCGGCCGGCGGATGCACCGCGACCCCGTTGCCGAGATGGGCGGCCATGTCGTCCGAGAGCTTGCGCGCATCGACGAACCAGTCGACGCGCGCGTCGCGGTGGAGGATGGCGAAGGACAGCACGAATGGCGTGCAGGGCACGTCGGCGCCGCGCACGTTGAGCAGCCAGGCGATCGAATCCGGGGCCGACAGCAGGACGGCGTCGGCATTCGCGGCGGCCAGGGAGTCCGCCACGGCGAGGCGCTTCTCGGCCGCGGTGACGCCGGCATAGACGAGCGGGTGCGGCACGGCCGGAGTAATCGGCGGCGCCGGACGGTCGGCCCATACGGCGTCGACCGGGTTGCCGTCGACCGCGACCAGCCGGCCCTTCGCCGCTTCGACGGCGCGCCGCAGCCGGTCGACCTGGGCCGGCGTATGCAGCCAGGCGTCGTAGCCGACGGCGGCACCTTCCGTCAGGTGCGCGGCCAGCCACCCGTCCAGCGGCTCGTCGGTGACATGGCGGGGCGTGAACAGCTCCACCGGCACCTGGTCGCGCGCCTGCAGGGTGTAGCGGCCGTCGACGAAGATCGCGGCGACGTCCGGCAGCACCGCCGCCATCCCGGCCGACCCGGTGAAGCCGGTCAGCCAGGCGAGGCGCTGCGCCGAGGCGGGCACGTATTCGCCCTGGTGCTCGTCGGCCCGCGGCACCACGAAGCCGGCGATCCCGCGGCGGGCGAGCTCGGCCCGCAGCGCAGCGAGCCGCACGGCCACGACCTCGCGGCCGGACGCGGCCACACGGCTCGGCGGCGGTGCCTCGACCCCGGGCCCGCTGCCGGCGGGCGGCTTCGTGGCGGCGGCGACATCATCCTGCATCGTCGGCTGCTCGTGTGGTGACAGGTCGAACCTAGGTGGCATGCCGCCGCGACACAAGGTGTGCGCCGAGCGCATTGCTGCGATGCAGCATCAGCGATGGTTGGAGCGGCAGCATTGCTTACCTTTAACAGCGTCGGAGGCGGCCACGCCGACCTCCCCAGGAGGTAGAGATGAACACGTTCGAGGAAGTCGAGGCCAAGGCCCGGATGATGCGGGCCGAGATGTTCGGCAAGGCTCTGGCGGGCTTCGCCCACGCCATTGCTGCAGCGCCGAAGAGCATCTTCGCAGGTGCGAAGCGGTGGACCGAGCAGCGGCGCGCCTACGAGGAGCTGATGGCGCTGGACGACCGGCAGCTCCGCGACATGGGCCTGTCGCGCAGCGAGATCCCGGCGGTGGTGGCCGGCAGCTTCATGCCCGACACCTATCGCTACGACGCAGCTCCGGTGGCCGGCGATTCCGCCAACGCCAACGAGCGGCAGGCCGCCGAGATCCGTCGCGTCGCATGACCCGTGCCGACCGCTACGCCCGGGCCGTCCCGATGCCCTTCCGCTGCGCACCCGATCGCCTGACCCTGGCGTGGATCGCAGCGGCCGAAGCGCTCTTCTGGCTGCCGACCCGGCTGCTGGCAGGCGTTCGCGAGAGGCTTGGGGCGGCCCGCGGCGACACCGCTTCCCGCATTGAGACGTCGGTCGTCGCGAACGACAACCGCCTGGTCGTCGCAGCCGCCAATAGCAACGTGCCGCGCCGCCTCGCCTGAGGCTATGCGGGGCCGGGATGCCGGCTCAGGATCAGTGTGTGCCAGCCGTCGATGGCGATGCGGCGCTGCAGCCGCAGGCCCTGCCGGGAATAGGCCGCCAGCACCTGGCGCTCCTGGCGCGCCAGCAGTCCCGACAGCACCAGGACGGCCCCCGGCGCCAACGCGCGGGCCATGCGCCGCGCCATCGCCGACAGCGGCCGCGCGAGGATGTTGGCGAGGACCAGATCGTGCCCCCGCCGCCCCCGCCATCCGGACGGCGACAGCGCATCGCCGGCGGCGACCCGCATCCATGACCCCACGCGGTTGATCCTGACGTTGGTTCGCGCGACGCGAACCGATTCGGCGTCGAGATCGCTCGCCCGCACGGGCACCCGCCACAGCCGCGCGGCGGCGATGCCCAGTACCCCGGTCCCGGTGCCCACGTCGAGGGGACGCCGTCGCCGGCCGGCGCGCGCGATCCGGTCGAGCGCCATGAGGCAGCCGCGCGTCGTCGCATGCTCGCCCGAGCCGAAGGCGGTCGCCGCATCGATCCGGATCGAGATCGATCCGGGCGGGCCCGGCGGCAGGTGCGAGCCGTGCAGGTGGAAGCGGCCGACGCCGATCGCTGGAAATGACTCCCTGAGGCGCCCGAGCCAGTCGACATCGTCCTCCCGCCGGACATCGGCCGCGGGCAGAGCCGTTCCCGCAGCCAGGGCGGCCAGCGCCAGCACGGCGTCCAGCGTCCCCCTGTCGGGCCGCTTCTCCGCATGCAGGACGATCCGCCAGTCGCCGCCCGGTGCCAGCTCGAAGGCCGAGAGCGCGTCGCCCAGCGGCTCGATCGCCCGGGCCACCGCTTCCGCGGCATGGCCCGGCACGATCACCTCAACCCGCCAGACGGTGGCCGGCATCGGCCGCTCCGATCTCGCGGGCGAGCGCCCCGACGATGCACCGTGCCGCCCGGCACTGGTCGGCGGCCGCCATCGCGCCGGCCTCCGGTGGCAGCGGCGGCAGGTGCACGAAGCCGGCGGGCACCGTTGGCGCCGTCGCCGCCAGGTGGTGCCGGACGGCGTAGAAGACGTGGTTGCAGAGGAAGGCGCCGGCATGGTTCGAGAACCGCCACGCCAGCCCCTCGCCGTCGAGCGCCCGGCCCAGCGCCTCCAACGGCAAGGTCGACCCGTAGGCGGCCGGGCCGTCCGGCCGTATCGGCAGGCCGCGGCGGAGCGCCCCCGCATTGTCCGCGGTCGGGCTGTCGTCCACATTGACCGCGAAGCGCTCGAGGTTGACCGCGTCGCGCCCGCGCGCGAGGCCGAAGCAGACGACCGCTGCCGGCCGCAGCCGGTCGATCGCCGCCGTCAGCGCGCCCGCCGCGGTCGCCCATACGACGTCCAGCAGCAGCGTCTCGACCGCCGCGCCGGGCACGCCCGTCGCGAGATCGGCGACGACGATCGCCGAGGGGTTGTCGTCGAGGCCGGCGAAAGGCGTGAAGCCGGTGGCGAGTATGGGTCTCATGGGCGGATCGGCCTCGCTCTGGTGCCGGGAGCAGCGTTCACGCCCGCTCCACGAAGTTGTGGACGACATGCTTGTCGCCGGCCTTGTCGAAGGCGACCGCTAGGCGCTCGCCGTCCACGGTGGTGACGGTGCCGTAGCCGAACTTGGCGTGGAAGACACGATCGCCGGTCGCATAGGGGACGGTGGGCGCCGGCCGTGGCGCCACCGCCAGCGGCTTGCCCTCGATGACCGGCGGCCGGGGGCGCGACTTGGCGAAGCCGGGCGGCGCCGTGTCGCCGCCGAAGCCCCAGCGCTGCTGCTCGGCCAGCGTCACGCCGTAGAGCCCCTGGTCGGCCGTCGCGTCGACGACGTCCCGCGGCAGCTCCTCGACGAAGCGCGACGGGATCGCCGCCGTCCACTGGTTGTAGACGCGGCGGTTGGCGGCGAACGAGACATAGGCGCTGCGCCGGGCGCGGGTCAGCCCGACATAGGCGAGCCGTCGCTCCTCCTCCAGCCCCGCCTCGCCCTTCTCCTCCAGTGCGCGCGGATGCGGGAAGAGCCCCTCCTCCCAGCCCGGCAGGAAGACCGTGTCGAACTCCAGCCCCTTGGCCGCGTGCAGCGTCATCAGCGTGACGACGTCTCCGGCCGCGCTCTCGACGTTCTCCATCACCAGCGACACGTGCTCGAGGAAGCCCGCGAGGTTCTCGAACTCGCCCATGGCGACGACGAGCTCCTTAAGGTTCTCGAGCCGCCCCGGCGCCTCGGGCGAGCGGTCGGCCTGCCACATCCGCGTGTAGCCGGACTCGTCGAGCACGGTGCGAGCGAGATCGGTGTGCTGCAGGCCATCGGACGCCCGCCGCCAGCGGTCGACGTCGTCGAGGAAGGCGGCCAGCGCCTTGCGCGCCGCCGGCTTGAGCGCGGTGCCGGCGACGAGGTGGACGGCGGCAGCCCACAGCGAGACCCCGGCCGCCCGCGCGTGGCCGTGCAGCAGCCGCAGCGTCGCGTCGCCGAGGCCGCGCCGCGGCAGGTTGACGATGCGCTCGAAGGCGAGGTCGTCGTCGGCCTGGTGGACGAGGCGCAGATAGGCGAGCGCGTCGCGGATCTCCTGGCGCTCGTAGAAGCGCGGGCCGCCGACGACGCGGTAGGCGACGCCCAGCGTCAGCAACCGCTCCTCGAACTCGCGGGTCTGGAAGCCGGCGCGCACCAGCACGGCCATCGAGGAGAGACCCTCGCCCCGGCGCTGGCGCGCCTCGATCTCGTCGCCGACCCAGCGTGCCTCGGCCTCGCCGTCCCAGACACCGTGGACGCGCACCTTCTCGCCGCCGTCCGCCTCGGTCCACAGCGTCTTGCCGAGACGGCCGCGGTTCCTCGCGATGAGGCCGGAGGCGGCCGCCAGGATCGGCGGCGTCGAGCGGTAGTTCTGCTCCAGCCGGACGATGCGCGCGCCGGGGAAGTCGGCCTCGAAACGCAGGATGTTGCCGATCTCGGCCCCGCGCCAACCGTAGATGCTCTGGTCGTCGTCGCCGACGCAGCAGATGTTGCGGTGGCCCTGGGCCAGCAGGCGCAGCCACAGATACTGGGCGACGTTGGTGTCCTGGTACTCGTCGACGAGCAGGTAGCGGAACCGCCGGTGGTACTCCTCCAGCACCTCCGCCCGCGTCTGGAAGATCGTCAGGTTGTGCAACAGCAGGTCGCCGAAATCGACGGCGTTCACGGTGCGCAGCCGCTCTTGGTAGCCCTGGTAGATACGCACGAGGCGGCCGGCCGCGATGTCGCCGGCCTCCTCGGCCGGCACCTTGTCCGGCGTCAGGCCGCGGTCCTTCCAGCGCTCGATGGCGCTCAGTACGAGGCGCGCCGGCCAGCGCCGGTCGTCCACTCCTTCGACCTCGAGAATCTGCTTCACGAGCCGGATCTGGTCGTCCGTGTCGAGGATCGTGAAGTTCGACCGGAGGTCCGCGAGTTCGGCATGGCGACGCAGGATACGCGCGGCGACGGAGTGGAAGGTGCCGAGCCAGATGCCCTCGACGGCGCCGCCGATCATCGCGGTCACGCGGTCGCGCATCTCGCGCGCCGCCTTGTTGGTGAAGGTGACGGCAAGGAGCTGGCCCGGCCAGGCGCGCCGCGTCGCCAGGATGTAGGCGAGGCGCGCCGTCAGCACCCGGGTCTTGCCGGTGCCCGCACCGGCCAGCACCAGGACCGGCCCGTCGACCGCCTCCACCGCCGCCCGCTGCGCCGGGTTGAGGGACGTGAGCCACGGCGGGGCCTCGGTCACGGTCGGCGCAGGAGCCGCCGGCGGGCGGGCGATGGCGTGCGATTCGCTCATGGGAGACGGATCAGCATATAGCAACGGGTGCCGCCATCGTCAGGGGTCGGGCAGCGCGCCCGGCCCCAGCCATTGCCGCCGCATGCGGGCGACCGATTCCGGCCGGACGCGGAAGCGCACTGCTGCGCGCATCGCGGCCTGCCGCACCGGGTCGAACACCGTCGCCGCTGGGCCGGCCGGGCCGTCCGGCGACAGCCACGCGCGCGCGCCGTGGCCGAGATGCATCAGCCAGACCAGCCGCCGCACCGGTCGCAGCCAGGGACGCGCCGCCGCCGCCAAGTCGGCCGGCACCGCCGCCGCCCAGGCTCGCTCGAAGGCGAGGATGGCCGACGCCGGCGCCCCGAAGGGTGCCGCTGGGTCCCACGAATCCGCGACCGGCATCGAGGCGCGGGCGAGATCGACCATCGGCGCGCCGTAGTAGCACTGGTCGAGATCGATGAGGATCGCCCGGCCGGATGCGTCGACGACGAAGTTCCCCGCATGGGGATCGGTCGCGATCAGCCGGCGCGGCTGCGTCGCGGGGTCGGCTGCCGCGGCGACGTTCCGCGCCCAGCCGATCTCCTCGCGGACCTGGGCCGCCGCCGACGGATCCAGCCACCGGCTCGGGATGCCCGCCCAGGCGTCGCAAGCCGTGCGGGCGAGATGCTGCACCGGATTGCGGATCGCGATCAGGGGCCGATAGCCCTCGGGCGGCGGCATCGGCAGCGCGTGGATCGCCGCGAGAGTGTCCGCGATCGCCGGCAGGTCGTCGATGGCATGGGCAGGCCGGCCCTGCACCTCCTCGACCACGAGGCAGCCCAGGGGAAGGCCGCGTGCCGGCCGTATCAATGCGCGCAGCCGCGGAACGCGGCCGCTCGCGCCGGCGCGGCGGAAGCTCGTCGCCTGATAGTCGAGGTTCATGGCCGGTGCCATGGAATGGAAGCAGACGAGCGGAATGCGCGCGACGAGGCCGCGTGCGCCGAGACGGACATGGAGGTTGGTGATGCCTGCGGCCGGCAGCGGCGTCAGCTCGTCCGGCATCAGGTCCGCGAAGGAAGCGAGGCGCACCAGCCGCCGGTGCAGCAGCAAGAGATCGATGCCGTGCCGATCCGGCCTCACGGATCCGGCAATGCCCCCGGGCCGGTCCACTCGCTCCGAGCGCGGTCGACCATCCCGGGCGAGAAGAAGAGCGCGACGCGGCCGGCGACATGGGAGGCCGTCGCCGGGTCGAGCGCCGCCGCCGACCAGCCGCCCTCGCGGCGCGACACGACGCGCCAGCGCGCGAACCAGCTCATCGAGCGCAGCCAGGTGAGCCGGCGCAGCGGCCGCACCCAGGGTCGGATGCGCTGCGCCAGCCCGCCCGGCAGACCGGCGAGCCAGGCGCGCTCGAAGGCCAGCACCGCTTCGGCCGCGACCGGCTGCGCATCGGCGGCGCTCCACATGACCGAGGTCGGGAGCGTCGCGTGGGCGGCGTCGATCGCCGGCGCCCCGTAGAGCGCCTTCTCCAGGTCGACGAAGAACGCATCTCCGCCGGCATCCACCAGGAAGTTGCCGGGGTGGGTGTCCGTCCCGACCAGCGTGCGCGGCTGGTCGGAGGCGGCGGCCGCGGCGCAGAAGCCGGCCGCCCATTCCAGCTCCGCCTCCAGGGCGGCCGCCACTTCGGGGGCCGGCGCCGCCGCCGCGAAGAAATCGGCCTGCGCGCGGATCACCCGCCAGGTACCGCCGACCGGATCGGGGTCGTCGCCGAGTGGCGCACGATCGCGGGGCAGCGGCATGCGGTGGATGGCGGCCAGGGTCGCGGCGATCGCCGGCAGGTCGCCCGGCACGCGCGCCGGGCGACCGGCGATCTCCCGCACCAGCAAGGCACCCATCGGCAGGTCGTCGCCCGCGGGGAGCACCGCGAACAGCGCCGGTGTCCGCCCGCTCGGCGCCATGCGGCGGAAGCAGGCCGCCTGGTAGGCGAGATTCTCCGCGGCCGCGAGACCCATCTGGCTGACCCGCGGCACGCGGGCGAGGAGGCCGGTGCCGACGAGGCGGATATGGTCGTGCGCCACGCCCTGGCCGGCGAGGGGCTCGAGCGCGTACTCCGCCGGCAGGCCCGGGACCGCGGCGAGGGCGCGGCGCAGGCGTCGGGGATCGACGAGGAGCGGCAAGCCCGATCGTCAGGTCGGGCGCACCGCCTGGTGCTCCAGCAGGCGGGGCATCAGCTCGACGAGGTTGCAGGGCCTCAGCCGGTTGTCGAGCTGCCAGCGCAGGATGCCTTCCCAGCCGTCGCGGCAGGCGCCGGGCGAGCCGGGAAGCGCGAAGAGATAGGTCCCGCCGGCCACGCCGCCGACCGCGCGCGACTGGATGGTCGAGGTGCCGATCTTGTCGTAGCTGAGCCAGCGGAAGAGCTCGCCGAAGCCGTCGATCCGCTTCTCGAACACCTCGTCGAACGCTTCCGGCGTGACGTCGCGGCCGGTGACGCCGGTGCCGCCGGTGGAGATCACCACGTCTACCGCCGGGTCGGCGATCCAGGCGCGCAGCCTGGCGACGATGGCGGGCCGCTCGTCACGCACGATCTCGCGTGCGGCCACGCGATGGCCTGCGGCCTCGATCATCTCGACGAGCGTGGCGCCCGAACGGTCGTCCTTCACCGTGCGGGTGTCGGAGACAGTCAGGACGGCGATCTGGACCGGCAGGAACGGCCGGCCTTCATCGAGTTTCGGCACTTTGACGGGGTTCGACACTGGCCACCGACGGGCGCTGGGGATCGTCGGTGGTGGCATACACGGGCCATCTGCCGGCCGCAACGGCATCCAGGGTCGGGCTCGGCTGGCCGAGGCGGAGCTGATAGATCCACATCGCCGCCAGCACGCGCTCGATGAACTGGCGTGTCTCGGCCGCGGGCACCGCTTCCATGAACAGCAGCGGATCGCCGTCGTGGTCGACCTCGTTCAGCCAGCGTCCGACCCGGCCGATGCCGCCGTTGTACGCGGCGACCATCAGCATGAGGTTGCCGCGCACCGTCTCCAGGCCGAGCAGATGCTGGATGAAGCGCTGCCCCACTGCGAGATTGACGGCGGGATCGTCGAGATCGTGACCCGTCGGCTGGGCGGCGCCGGGCGTGATGTAGGCGGCCGTGCGCGGCATGATCTGCATCAGCCCGCGCGCCCCGCGCGGGCTGACGAGGCCCGAGCGGAAATTCGATTCCTGCTTGATAATCGCGAAGACGAGCGCCTTGTCGACGCTGAAGCCGACTTCCGGCGCCCAGCGCGGCATCGGATACATCGCGTCGTCGAAAAGAGCGCCTTCCGCCTCGCGGATGGCGGCCGTGATTCGCGGCACGTCGCGGCGCAGCCCAGCGACGCGCGCGAAGGCGACGACGGCGTCGGCGACCGGCGTCGGCGCCGCCTTGGCGACGGCCACCAGCTCCTGTACTGCGAGCTCGTGCTCGCCGACGTCGAGCAGCCCGATCGCCCGGCGGACGGCCGGAATGCTGGCCAGGGCATCGACCTCGATCTCGGGCCGCCCGCCCTCGGCATAGGATGCGAGGTCACCCAGCGTCCGCCGGGCGAGCTGGCCATAGAAGGTCACGGGATGCTCGGCCGCCCCGCGCAGCGCCGCCTGCGCGGCCTCCGACGCCCCCAGCGCGCGGTGGGCGCGTGCCGCCCAGAAGCCGCCGGCCGCCTTCAGCCAGCCGGAGATGCCGGGCGCCGAGGCCACGGCCTCGAAATGCCTGGCCGCGGCATCCAGCTCGCGCAGCCGCCAGGACGCCAGCCCGGCGAACCAGCGCGCCGACACGGCGGCCTCGCCCTCGACCGGAATGAGGTCGAACACCTTCTCGTCGCGGCCGGCGAAGAAGAGGAACCGCGCGAGGTCTGCGCGCAGCTCCCGCTGCGCCTCGCCCGAAAGGCCGCGTCCCTCGGCCGCACGCGCGGCCTTCTCGGCCCCGTCGAGATCGCCCTGGCGCAGAAGCTGGCGCACGCGCGCGCCCGCAGGGTTGGCGGCGCGGCCCGCGGTCTCCCTCGGGCGATCGGCCTCTGTCGCCGGCCGGCCCTCCGGCTGATCCGCGACCGCAGCGGTGTCGAACAGCTCGGCCATGCCCTCCACGACCGGCGCCTCGGGCGCACGCAGGGGCGCGCCCGGGATGCGGCGCTTCATCGCGATGGCATGGATGACGCGGGCCTGCGGCAGGTCCGCATGCTCGGACATCCACTCCGCAAGCTCGCGGAAGCTGGAGCGGTGGCGACGATGCAGCAGGCGCTCCGCCGTCACATGGCCCGCCAACATGTCGTTGGCGACCCGCTCCAGCACCTGCTGGGCTTCGGCGAAGGCGCCTTCGCGCATGAGTTCGAAAGCCCGGCGATAGCGCTGGAGATCGGCGGTCCCCAGCACATGGGGCAGCCTCTCCTCGCCACGCCACTCGGACGCCTTGGGCATCCAGGGGGCGGACGGCACATCATCCGGTCGGGCGGATGCGGTCCCGGCAAGAAACGCCACACCAGCAGCGACCGCAAGGGCCGCCGTTCGCCGGTGCCAGCGGGCCGGGGGGGCCGCGGACAGTAGGCCGGACATCGGCGGCCACTTAGGCGACTCGCGCCGAACCGGGCAAGGTAAAATCTGTGGGCAGTCGAAAATATGCTGTGGATAAGTTTCGTAAGCCGTTGTTATCTCGGTATTTCAATCGGAGATGTTCAAGCGGTCCCGGATAGCCAACAGATCGCGCCAAGCCTCTCGCTTCTGCGCCGGTGTACGCAACAGGTAGGCGGGGTGGAATATGCAGACGGTGTCGATCGTTTTACTTTCCTCATCTGGCCGATACTGCAACCAGCGGCCACGAAGCTTGATGATTCCTTCACCTCGCTCGAGGAGCGAAGTGGCGGAAGTGCCGCCGACGCAGACCAGCACGCGGGGCGCGACCAGCGCGATCTGGCGCCGGACGAAGGGCAGGCAGAGCGCGATCTCGGCCGCCGTGGGCTTGCGGTTCCCGGGCGGGCGCCAGGGCAGGATGTTGGTGATCCATGCGCCGGAGCGGTCGATGCCGATCGCCGCCAGCATGCGGTCCAGCAGCTGCCCGCTGACCCCGACGAACGGCTTGCCGAGGCGATCCTCGTCGGCCCCGGGCGCCTCGCCGACCAGCATCAGCGGGGCTGCGGGATTGCCGTCGCCGAACACCAGGTTGGTCGCGGTGTTGCGCAGCGCACAGCCCTCGAATGCCGCCAGGGCGGCGCGCAGCGCTTCCATGTCCGCCGCCGCCGCGGCCGTTTCGCGCGCCGAAGCCGACCGACCCCCCGAGACGGGAGCAGGTACGTGGGTTGCCGGCCGCGGCGGCAGGGTGCGCACAGCCGTCGGGGCCGGGACGGCCGGCATCGGGGCGGGCGAAAAGGCTTGCGACGGGGCAGCCGGCGCGGCGGTCCGGTCGACCGGCAGCTCGGCCAGCGCCTCGTCGGCACCGATCGCGATCTGCCAGCGCAACAGTGCGAGGGCGTCCTCCGGCCGCATGGCGCGAACCTAGCATTCGCCGCATTTCTGTGACAGAAGCGCAGCATCCGACGCGCGGATCCCACCCTGCCGGAGAGCCCCTGCATGCAGCGCGAGGCCATGGAGTACGATGTCGTGATCGTCGGCGGGGGCCCGTCGGGCCTGACCGCGGCGATCCGGCTGAAGCAGCTCTCGGCCGAGCGCGGGCACGAGCTTTCGGTGTGCGTGATCGAGAAGGGGTCGGAGATCGGCGCCCATATCCTGTCGGGCGCCGTGCTGGAGCCCCGAGCGCTGAGCGAGCTCATCCCCGACTGGAAGGAGCGCGGCGCCCCCCTCAACACGCCTGCGACGGACGACCGGTTCCTCTTCCTCACCGCGACGGCGGCCTGGCGTCTGCCGACGCCGCCGCAGATGAACAACCACGGCAACTACATCATCAGCCTCGGCAATCTCTGCCGCTGGCTGGCGACCCAGGCCGAGGAGCTCGGCGTCGAGATCTATCCGGGCTTCGCCGCGGCCGAGGTGCTGTACGACGACGAGGGCGCGGTGGTCGGCGTGGCGACCGGCGACATGGGGGTCGGACGCGACGGGAAGCCGACCGACGCATGGCAGCCGGGTGTCGAGCTGCGCGGCCGTCAGACCTTCTTCGCCGAGGGCGCCCGCGGCTCGCTCACCAAGACGCTCTTCGAGCGCTTCGACCTGCGCCGGGGCGTCGACCCGCAGACCTTCGGCATCGGCATCAAGGAGCTGTGGGAGATCGACCCGGCGCAGCACAAGGCCGGCACCGTCATCCACACCATCGGCTGGCCGCTCGACCGCAGGACCTATGGCGGCTCGTTCCTCTATCACCTGGAGAACAACCAGGTGGCAGTCGGCTTCGTCATCGGCCTCGACTACGAGAACCCGCATCTCAGTCCCTTCGACGAGATGCAGCGCTTCAAGACCCACCCGGAAATCCGTCCCTATTTCGAGGGTGGCCGGCGCGTCGCCTACGGTGCCCGGGCGATCAACGAGGGCGGGCTGCAGTCGATCCCCCGGCTGACCTTCCCGGGCGGCCTCCTGATCGGCTGTGCTGCGGGCTTCGTCAACGTCCCCAAGATCAAGGGCACCCACACCGCCATGAAGTCGGCGATGCTGGCGGCCGAGGCGACCTTCGAGGCGCTGACCGCCGAGGCGCCGTCGCGCGAGGTCACCGCCTACCCCACCCTCCTGCGCGAGAGCTGGGTGTGGGAGGAGCTGCACGGCGTGCGCAACATCCGGCCCGCCTTCCGCCACGGGCTGCTGGCGGGGCTGGCCTATTCGGCGATCGATACCTATGTGCTGCGCGGCAAGGCCCCGTGGACGCTCCACCACCACGCCGACAACGAATCCCTGCGCCGGGCGAGCGAGGCGACGCCGATCGACTATCCCAAGCCGGACGGGAAGGTGACCTTCGACAAGCTCTCGTCCGTCTTCATATCGAACACGAACCACGAGGAGGACCAGCCGGTCCATCTCCGGCTCGCCGATCCCGACGTCGCGATCCGCCACAACCTGGCGCTCTACGACGCCCCGGAGCAGCGCTACTGCCCGGCCGGGGTGTATGAGATCGTGCGCGACGGCGAAGGCGGGGCACCGCGCTTGCAGATCAACGCGCAGAACTGTGTCCACTGCAAGACGTGCGACATCAAGGATCCGACGCAGAACATCAACTGGGTGGTGCCGCAAGGCGGCGGGGGGCCCAACTATCCGAACATGTGAGGACCGACGGGCATGAGACCCAGCGCACATATCCTCCGCGCGGCCGTCGCCGCCGCCATGCTGTTCGCGGCGCCTGCAGCCTTGCGGGCGGACGACGACGATCCCGAGGTGCAGACCGCCCTCGAGGCGATGGACGACACGCCGGAAGATACGGCGACGGGCGCCTATCTCTCCGGGCTCCACGCCCAGCGCCAGCACGACTACGCCGCGGCCGCCGCCTTCATCCTGAAGGCACTCGAAGAGGATCCCGACGACGGCGCGTTGCGCGTGCGCGCGTTCCAGCTTCTGCTGAGCGAAGGACGCATCGACGACGCGCTGCCGTTCGCGCGGGACATCGTCAAGGGCAGCCCCGGCAACTGGCTCGCCGCGATGACGGTCGCCGTCGACGCGGTCCGGCGCGGCGACGCGGCGCTGGCGGAACAGACGATGCAGCGGGTTCCCGACACCGGCATCAACCGCCTGCTGACGCCGCTGGTCCGCGCGTGGATCCTGGCGGAGGCCGGCAAGCCGGATGCCGGCGTGATCGCCATGGAGCCGCTGCGCCAGCAGCAGGCGCTGCGCCCGATCGTGGCGATGCAGAGCGCCCTCATCTTCGATCGCGCCGGACGCCAGGCCGAGGCGGCCGAACGCTTCCAGGCGGCGCTCCAGCAGGCGCCCGGCAACCTGCGGCTCGTTCGCTTCGCGGCCAACTTCCACCTGCGTTCCGGCCAGCCGGCCGCCGCCCGGGAAGTCCTGGAGCGCTTCGTCGAGACGACGGGCGAGCCCGACCTGGTGGCCGACGAGGTCCGCGAGGCAGATGCCGGCCAAGGGGCGGGCCAGGCGAAACCGATCGTGCGGAGCTCGTCCGACGGGCTGGCGGAGGCGCTGTTCGACATCGCCGGCATCGCCAACCAGCCGCAATCGCGCGACCTCTCGCTGATCCTCGCCCGCTTCGCGTTGGCGCTGCGGCCCGATCATTCGCTGGCCTTGCTGCTGGTCGCCGAGATGCTCGACGACTACGAACGTCCGGAGGCGGCGCGCGCGCTCTTCCTGCGGGTGCCGAAAGATTCTCCCATGCACTGGTCGGCGCGTCTGCGCGCCGCCGTGGCGCTCGACCGGATGGACCGCACCGACGAGGCCATCGCCGAGCTGAAGCGCATGGTCGAGGAGCGCAAGGACAGCCCGGACGCGGCGCTGCGCCTGGGTGACATCCTGCGTGCCCGCTCGCGCTTCGAGGAAGCGATCGGTGCCTACGACACCGGCGTGTCGCGCATCCCCGATGTCGAGAAGCGGCACTGGTCGATCATCTACTCGCGCGGCATCGCGCTCGAGCGCACCAAGCAGTGGGAGCGCGCGGAGAACGATTTCCAGCGCGCCCTCGAGCTGCAGCCCGAGCAGCCCTACGTCCTCAACTATCTGGCCTACAGCTGGGTCGATCGCGGCATCAACCTCGACCGCTCGCTGGACATGCTGCGCCGTGCCGTCGAGCAACGGCCCGACGACGGCTACATCGTCGACAGCCTGGGATGGGTCATGTACCGCCTCGGCCGCTTCGAGGAGGCGACCCGCCACCTCGAGCGTGCGGTCGAGCTGCGGCCGCTCGACCCCGTCATCAACGACCACCTGGGCGACGCCTACTGGCGGACGGGGCGGCGGCAGGAGGCACGCGTGCAGTGGCAGCGCGCGCTGACGCTGAAGCCCGAGGCCGACCAGGTGAAGCCGATCGAGGACAAGCTCGCCCGCGGTCTGGAGACGGACGCCAAGCGGCCCAACGGCGGCTGACGGAGGAATGACGCTCCAGCGCGAGCGGGCGCCGGCGAAGGTCAACCTCACCCTCAGGGTCGTCGGCCGCAGGGCCGACGGCTATCACCTGCTCGACAGCGTCGTCACCTTCGCCGACTTCGGCGACACGGTGACGGTCGGCCCCGCCGACGGCCTGTCGCTGACCGTCTCGGGGCCCTTCGCCGCCGCGGTGCCGGCCGACGCGGGCAACCTCGTGGTGCGGGCGGCCGAGGGACTGCGGGCCGCGGCCGGTGTCGCCGCGGGGGCGGCGATCCATCTGGTGAAGCGGGTGCCCGTGGCCGCCGGCCTCGGCGGAGGGTCGAGTGATGCCGCCGCCGCGATCCGCGCGCTGCGCCGGCTGTGGCGGATCGCCCCCGCGTTCGACGCCGGGCCCGTCGCCGCCGCGCTGGGCGCTGACGTGCCCATGTGCCTGGCTGGCGTGCCGGCCCGCATCGGCGGCATCGGGGAGATCGTGACGCCCCTGTCGGGCATGCCGGACCTGCCTGCGGTGCTGGTCAATCCGGGCGTGCCGTTGGCGACGCCCGACGTCTTCCGCGCCCGCACCGGCGCCTTCTCCGACGCGGCTCGGGGCGCCGACATCGCCGGGGACATCGTCCGGGGGGCAAACGACCTGACCGACGCCGCCCGGCTTCTGGTGCCGGCCATCGGCGCGGTGCTGGAAGCGCTCGGAGCCACCGGCGGATGCCGGGTTGCGCGCATGTCGGGAAGCGGCGCCACCTGCTTCGCGCTCTATTCGGACGGCGCTGCGGCGCTCGGCGCCGCCCGGGCGCTGCGCCGGCGCCGGCCCGGCTGGTGGGTGCGGGCGACGCGGCTGAAAGGGAGCGCCTGAGCACGACGGGGCGGGACCGCCGACAGTCCCGCCCCGGTCATGGGCGTCAGCGCGGGTCGACGACCGCCTGGCCGAACTTGCCCTCGTCCAGATTGCTGCCGTACTTGCCCTCGTCGAGGCTGGCGCCGTACTTGCCTTCGTCGAGATCGGCCCCGTACTTGCCCTCGTCCAGGTTAGCGCCGTACTTGCCGTCGTCGAGGCTCTGCCCGTACTTGCCCTCGTCGAGATTGGCGCCGTACTTGCCCTCATCGAGGCCGGCGGCGGCGAGCGGCGAAGCCGCGGCGGCGAAGGCGAGCAGCGCGGCGGCGGTGAGCGTGCGAAGCGTGGTCATGACCTATGTCCTCTGTCCTCTTCCGGTTCCGTCCCGGGACCATTGCCCGGCGGCGATGCGGAGGAGATAGGCTGCAGCCCGCGCGTCGATAATTCGGCCGTTCGGCGACACATCGGTTCGCCGCAGTTGACAATCGTGCGTCAGAGGCCGCCGTTGAAGTGCTCCACCAGCACCGAGACATGGGCGCCGTCATGGGCGGCCACGGCGCGCGCGGCCAGCGCCTGGGCCTCGGCCACGTCGATCGCGCGCAGCCGCTCCTTGACCCGCGGCAGGTTGGCGGGTGCCATCGAGAGCTGGCGCAACCCCAACCCGAGCAGGAGAGCGGTGAAGCGCGGGTCGCCCGCGATCTCGCCGCACAGGCTGATCGGGATCTGCCGCTCGCGCGCCGCCGTCACCGCGAAGACGATGAGGCGCAGCACAGCCGGGTGGAACGGATCGTAGAGGCGCGCCACCTCCTCGTCGCTGCGGTCGATCGCCAGCGTGTACATGGTGAGATCGTTGGTGCCGATGGCGAAGAAATCCGACTGCGCGGCGAGCGCGTCGGCGCCCAAGGCCGCGGCCGGCGTCTCGATCATCGCGCCGATCGGCGGCAGCGGGTCGGCGATCGCCACCCCGGCCCGGCGCAGGCGCCGCGCGGTGCGCTGGATCGCCAGCCGCGCCTGCTTCATCTCGCCGACCGTCGTCACCATCGGCAGCAGGATGCGCACCGGCCCGTGCGCGCCGGCGCGCAGGATGGCCGCCACCTGCGCATCGAACAGCCGCGGCATGCGCAGCGAGTAGCGGATGGCGCGCAGGCCGAGCGCGGGGTTGGGGCCTTCGGGGAAGTGCGCGGCCAATGCCGGCGCGCGCTTGTCGCCGCCGATGTCGAGCGTGCGGATGGTCACCGGCTTGCCGGCGAATCCCGCCACGATCGCCCGCAGCAGGTCGAGCTGCGCCTCCTCGTCCGGCAGGTCCTCGCGGTTCATGAACTGGACCTCGGTGCGCAGCAGGCCGACGCCTTCCGCGCCCATGGTCCGCGCCTCCTCGACCTCGGCCGGAACGTCGATGTTCGCCTGCAGCGCGATCGCGATGCCGTCGTCGGTCACGGCCGGCAGACCGGCATTGGCGATCCAGCGCCGCCGCTGGCGCATCAGCGCCGAGCGCTGGCGGCGGTAGGCCAACAGCGTCGCCGACGTCGGATCGAGAACGACCTTGCCCTCGGTGCCGTCGACCACGGCGATCGCCGCCTCGCGTGCGCATTCGACCAGGTCGGGCACGCCCAGGACCGCCGGCAGGCGGAGCGCGCGCGCCATGATCGCGGTATGCCCCTCGATCCCGCCCATCGCCGCGGCGAAGCCGGCGATCCGCGCGGGGTCCATCAGCGCGGCGTCGGCCGGGGTCAGCTCCTCGGCCACGACGACGGAGCCGGGCTGCACGCGCGCGAAGGAGCGGTAGGCGGTCTGCGTCAGGTGCCGCAGGACGCGCTCGCCGGCGCCGCGGATGTCCTCGATGCGCGACTGGATCGTCTGGTCCTCGATCGCCGCGAAGCTCTCGGCGATGGCCGCCAGCTCGGCCTCGAGTGCGGCCTCGGCGTTGATGCGCACCTCGCCGATCCGCCGCTCGACGCCGCGCAGCAGGCGCGAGCCTGAAAGCATCTGGCGGTGCACGTCGAGAAGCGCGGTCGCCGCCTCCTGCGCCGGCTCCGGCAGGGCCGCCGCCCTGGCGCGCAGCTTCTCGATCTGTTGCAGGGCGGCGTCGACCGAGCGGCGGAAGCGGGCGCGCTCGGCGTCGACGGCGCCCGCCTCGACCGCATAGGCCGGCACCGCGACGACGCTCGGCTCGTGGACATGCAGCGTGCCGATGGCGATGCCGGGCGAGACCGCCAGACCGGCGAGGATGCGCTCGGGCCGTTCAGTCCTCATCGAACCCGGCCTCGACGAGCCGCACCAGGGCGGCGACGGCGGCGGCCGCGTCGGCGCCGTCGGCGGACACCGCGAGCTCGGTGCCGGGCCCGGCCGCCAGCATCATCAGCCCCATGATCGAGCGTCCCGAGACGCCGGTGCCGTTGCGCGCGACCGTCACGTCCGCCGCGAATGTGGCGGCCAGCTTGACGAACTTGGCCGCGGCGCGTGCGTGCAGGCCGCGCTTGTTGACGATGGTGACGATCCGCCGCGGCGCGAGCCCGCTCATCGCCCTTCCGCCAGCAGTTGCGAGGCGACGTTGATGTACTTGCGCCCGGCCTCCTGGGCGCTGGTTACCGCCGCCGGCAGCCTGGCGCTCGCCCTGACGGAGGCCAGCTTGATCAGCATCGGCAGGTTGACGCCGGCGATGACCTCGATGCGGCCCGGCTCCATCACCGAGATCGCGAGGTTCGACGGCGTCCCGCCGAACATGTCCGTCAGCAGCACGACGCCGGCGCCGGCATCGACGCGCCGGATGGCGTCGATGATGTCCTGACGACGGCGTTCCATGTCGTCCTCGGGGCCGATGCAGACGGCGGCGATGTTGGATTGCCGTCCCACCACATGCTCGAGCGCCGCGACGAACTCGTCGGCGAGGCGACCATGGGTGACGAGGACCATTCCGATCATGGGCGCGATCCGTCTTGCGGTGTCTGGCTTGCCAGAGCGGTCAGGACGCCAGGTCGACGTCGCGGTGATGGACGCGGGCCCGCTGCCCGCGGGCGGCGAGCCAGGCGCCGAGCCGCTCGGCGACGTAGACCGAGCGGTGCTTGCCGCCGGTGCAGCCGACGGCGATCGTCAGGTAGCTCTTCGTCTCGTGGATGTAGCGCGGCAGCAGCGGCGCCAGCCACCCGGTCAGCCCGTCGAAGAAGGCCGGAAAGTCCGGGTCCGAAGCGATGCGCGCGCCGACCGCGGGGTCGCGTCCGGTGAGCGGCCGCAGCTCGGGGTCGTAGTGCGGGTTGTCGAGGAACCGCACGTCGATCACCAGGTCGGCCTCGCGCGGCAGGCCGCGGCGGTACGAGAAGGACATGACCGAGAGCGCGATGCCGGGCTCGTGCGCGAGACCGAAGCGGTGCGCCAGCACGCGCTTCAGCTCGGCCGGCGGCAGCTGCGTGGTGTCGAGGACGAGATCGGCGCGCTCGCGCAACGGCGCCAGCATCTGGCGCTCCTGACGGATGCCGTCGAGAACCGGACGGTCGGCCGCCAGCGGGTGGCGCCGCCTGGTCTCGGTGAAGCGGCGTCCCAGCACCTCGTCGTCGCAGTCGAGGAAGAGCAGCGTCGTCTCGCGCCCCGATTCGGCGATCGCCCGGTCGACCAGCGCCAGCGTCGTCGGCGCCACGAAGTCGCGGGTGCGTACGTCGATCCCGATCGCCATCGGCCGGCGGTCCGCACTTTCCAGCAGGACATGCACCAGCTTGAGCGGCGCGTTGTCGACCGCCTCGTACCCGAGATCCTCCAATGCACGCAGCGCCGTGGCGCGGCCGGCGCCCGACATGCCGGTGACGAAGACGAGGCGCGGACGCGATTCGTCCTGCGGGACGCCGGCCCTGGCGGGCGGTTCGTCGTTCCGGGTCGCGGAGAGGGCCGGCCCGCTCATGGCGGCCGCATTATCTGCGAGCCGCCCGCGCAACCGCAAGGCGGACCTTGGCAGCCGCCGATGCGGGGTGCGGGTCGAGACGGAGAACGGGCACATCGAACCCCAGGAGTGCACGGAACTCGCTGTCCGGCATGCGCTCGATCTCGTGCGCAGGAACCAGGACGACGATCAGGCCGACGGTCGCTTCGGCCACGTGGGGCATCTCGACGATGCCGATTCCGCGCACCTCCATGAGGCCGGCGATCGTGTCCGGCGGCCGCGCGACGAGTCGCCCGTCCACGAGCGCGATCGCCGTTCGATCGTCGGCCACCAGCCGCGCGCCGCCGTCGACGAGCCGGAGCGCCAGGTCGGATTTGCCCGCTCCGCTCGGCCCCTCGATGACCGCCGCGACGCCGTCGATCGCCACCGTGGTCGCGTGCAGCAGGATCGGCGAATGCATCGCGCGATCCTATCGGCCGCGCCATGACAAGGCACGTCGTCTCCGATATTGCTTGCGCCGCCGCCGAATCCGAGAGACCCGCATGAGCGACCTCGTTCCCCTGCCCGATCGCGCCCTGCCCGACCGCCTCGCCGATTCCGACCAGGTCGAGGAACTGATGAGCCGGCCGACGCCCGCCCTCGTGGCCGACTTGGCGCGGGCGCCGGGCGACATCATGGTGCTCGGCGTCGGCGGCAAGATGGGGCCGACCTTGGCGCGGCTCGCCAAGCGCGCCTGCCCCGACCGGCGCGTCGTCGGTGTCGCCCGGTTCAGCGAGCCCGGCCTGGAGGAGCGCCTGAAGTCCTGGGGCGTCGAGACGCTGTCCTGCGACCTGCTCGACCGCGACGCGGTCATGGCGCTGCCCAAGGTGCCCAACGTCGTCTTCATGGCCGGTCGCAAGTTCGGCTCGACGGGGGCCGAGGACCTGACCTGGGCGATGAACGTGCTGGTGCCGGCGACGGTGGCCGAGGCCTTCCGGGAGTCGCGCATCGTCGCCTTCTCGACGGGCTGCGTTTACCCCTATGTCGACGTGCGCTCCGGCGGCGCCACCGAGGACACGCCCGCGGTGCCGCCGCCCGGCGCCTATGCCGCCTCCTGCCTCGGGCGCGAACGGATGTTCGAGTATGGCGGTCGGCGCTGGGGCACGGCCGGCCGGATCATCCGCCTCAACTACGCGATCGACATGCGCTACGGCGTGCTGCACGACGTCGGCGCCAAGGTGCTGGCGGGCGAGCCGGTCGATGTCGGCATGGGCCACGTCAACGTCATCTGGCAGGGCGACGCGAATGCGCAGGCGCTGCGCGCGCTGGCGCACTGCACGTCGCCGACGACGCCGATCAACGTGACCGGGCCGGAGACGATCAGCATCCGGGCGCTCGCCCACGACTTCGCGCGGCGCTTCGGCACGAAGGCGATCGTCACCGGCACCGAAGGCGACACCGCTTGGCTGTCGAATGCCGGGCACGCGGCCGCGCTCTTCGGCTACCCGACGGTGCCGCTCGACCGGATGGTCGGCTGGATCGCCCATTGGCTGACCGCGGGCGGCACGTCGCTCGGCAAGCCCACCCATTTCGAGACGCGGGATGGCAAGTACTGAGCCGCGCGCGCTCGTCGCCGAAGACGCGCCGGCGCTGGCCCGGCTCTCGGTCGAGGCGGGCTGGAACCAGATCGCGGATGACTGGCGCCTGATCCTCGGGCACGGCGCCGGCGAAGGCATCTTCGCCGACGACGGCACGGCACTCGCCAGCGCCTGCGACGTGCCGCTGACGGCGCGAAGCCGCTGGATCTGCATGGTCCTGGTGACGGCCGCGGCACGGCGCCGGGGCCACGCGACGCGGCTGATGGCGCGCCGCATCGACGCCATCGAGCGGGCCGGGCTGGTGGCGGGGCTGGACGCGACCGAGCTCGGCCGGCCGGTCTACGAGCGGCTGGGCTTCCGCCCGCTCTTCGCCCTGACGCGCATGCGCGCCGCCGCACCTGAATGGCCTGACGTCGATACCGACGCCACCATCCGCCCGATGACCGCGGCCGACATCCCCTTCGTCGCCGCCTGGGACACGGGCGCCACCGGCAGCGACCGCCGCTTCCTGCTGGCGCACCTGTTGGACCGGATGCCCCGTGCCGCGCGGCTGACCATCCGCGACGGCCGCATCGCCGGCTTCGCGATGGCCCGCGACGGCGTGCGTGCGGCGGGCATCGGCCCCGTCGCCGCGGACGACCCGGCACTTGCCGCCGCGCTGACCACCGCCACCGGCCGCGCCATCGCCGGCCCCACGGTCGTCGACCTGCGCGACGACGCGCCCGGCTTCCGCAAGTTCCTGGAATCCGCCGGCTTTACCGCCGAACGCGGCTTCACCCGCATGACGCTGGGCGAGGACCCGGCGCTGGCGCTGACTGAACGCTTGTACGCGGTGGCGGGGCCGGAGTTCGGGTAGGGCGCCGGCTGACGTGGCCACATCGCGTGTTTCCTCACCCTGAGCCTGTCGAAGGGTGAGGTTGCACCGGCCGGAGAGCCTCATCCTTCGACAGGCTCAGGATGAGGACCCGCCTGTCCGAGAGCGCCTCCGCGCTCTACCGCAGATACTTCTCCTCGTCGCGCTTCATCGCGTCGACGCCCTGCAGCGCGAAGACGCGTTCGGTGGGGGCGATCGCGGGCTCGACGCCGAGCACGCCGCCGTCGGCGCGGATGCGGCGGAAAGTGTCGGCAAGCGCTTGCGCCACGGCGCGGACGCCGTGGTTGCCGTAGATGACGAGGCGGACTTTGCCCAGTTCGCGGATGCGCGCCTCGGTCAGGTCGGGGTAGGCGGTCGGCACCAGGACGAGCGGCACCTGCCCGTCCCAGGCGTTCACGAAGGCGACGATCTCGTCCGGCGTCTTGCGCTTGGAGTGGATGAGGATGGCGTCCGCCCCCGCATTCTCATACGCCCGCGCGCGCGTCAGCGCTTCCTCCTGGCCGAGCCCGGCGATCAGCGCCTCGGTGCGCGCGACGATGGCCAGGTCGGGGTCCCGCCGCGTGGCGACGGCAGCCGCGATCTTGCCCTCGAACTCGGCGATGCGGACCAGCTCCTGCCGGCCGCCGGCGAGCAGGCTGGTGTCCTTGGGGAAGGTCTTGTCCTCGATCACCAGTGCTGCGGCCCCCGCCTTCTCGTACTGGCGCACCGCGTGGATGACGTTGGTCGCGTTGCCGAAGCCGGTGTCGATGTCGGCGACGACGGGGATGCGCACCGCCTCGTCCATCGCGGCCGTCATGGCCAGATGCTGCGTCATGGTGAGGATGCTGGCGTCGGGCACCGCCATCGAGGCCGAGAGCTCGAAGCCGCTGGCCCAGATGCCGTCGAAGCCGGCCTCCTCGGCCAGCCGGGCGCCGAGCGGGTTGTGCGCACCGATGATGGAGACGAGCGGCTGCTGCTGCAGCTTGGCGCGGAAGGTGGCGCGCTTCGACATGCCGGGGGCTCTCCGAAGAAAGAATCAGATCTGGCGGGTGCGACCCTGCCAGTAGCGGTCGCGGACGAGGCGGCGCTGGATCTTGCCGGTCTCCAGCCGCGGCAGCGCGTCGACGAAGTCGATGCGGCGCGGCACCTTGTAGTCGGCGATGCGGCCGCGGCAGAAGGCGCGGAT
>JBFWXJ010000018.1:0-28221 GCA_050187535.1 Alphaproteobacteria bacterium
GCCCACGGTGCCGAGGATCGCGTGCAGGTCGGGCAGTTCGCGCTCGACGGCGGACATGATCTGGCCCAGGGATTCGACCGCGAGGTCGATGCCCGTGCAGCGGAACGGGCCGACGGAGCGCGTGACGATGCGGTCCTTGAAGGGGCCGGTCACCGGCTGGCACGCGCCCGTGTAGTCGGCGCGCGGCTCGCCCAGGATGGCGCGCAGCGTCGCGGGCTTGGGCGGCGTCAGGCCGACATTGACGGTGGCGGCCGCGGGCTTGGGGATCAGCTCGAGATAGTTCGTCAATTCGCGCCTCCCTGGTTGCTGCGCCTGCAGTATAGGGCGAACGCGCGGTCCGCTGCGGCGGGGCCGGCAATTCCGGGGGGACCCGCGATTGACAGCCCTTCGCGCGTCGGCGCACCATTCCGCGAAAGTGGCCGCGACGACGCCACATCGGGGAGAATCGGCGCCCATCGTCGGATCGATCCGGGGCCCGATCATGACCACGCCGTGCTGCGGGGAGGATTTCATGTCGGGCGATCGCGAGCATCCCTATCTGCCGACGCTGGAGGCCGAGCTCGTCCGCAAGCGGATCGACCGGCGCGAGTTCCTGCGCACGGCGACGCTGCTCGGCATGTCCGCCACGGCGGCCTATGCCTTCGCCGACAGGGTGACGGGCGAGGGCGCCGGCGAGGCCCGCGCGCAGGCGGCGCCCGCCGCGAATAAGCCCAAGGGCGGCACGCTGCGCATCGGCATGCGCTGCATGGAGGTCGGCAGCCCGCACACCTATAGCTGGGTCGAGGCCAGCAACTCCGGCCGCGCGGTGCTCGACTACCTGACGGTGACCGGGCCGGACAACGTCACCCGCGGCTCGCTGGTCGAGCGCTGGGAGGCGAGCCCGGACCTCAAGACCTGGACGCTCCACCTGCGCCGCGACGTGAAGTGGCGCAAGGGCCGCGCCTTCACCGCCGACGACGTGGTGTGGAACCTGAAGCGCGTGCTCGACCCCAAGACCGGGTCGTCGACCATCGGCCTGATGAAGGGCTTCATCCTCGACGAGTTCGAGACCGACGAGGTCGACGCCAAGGGCGCGAAGAAGAAGTCGACCAGGCTGTGGTCGGACAAGGCGATCGAGAAGGTCGACGACCACACCGTGCGCCTCAACGGCAAGTCCGCCCAGCTCGCCATCCCCGAGCAGCTCTACCACTATCCCTTGCTGATCATGGACCCGGCCGAGGGCGGCAAGTTCGAGGTCGGCTCCAACGGCACCGGGCCGTTCGAGATGGTCGAGAACGTCGTCGGCCGCAAGCAGGTGTTCCGCGCCCGCAAGGACTACTGGGGCGAGGGCCCCTATGTCGACCAGCTCGAGTGCATCGACCTCGGCACCGATCAGGCCGCGCAGTTGAGCGCCATCGCGTCCGGCCAGGTCGACATGCTCTACGGCACCGACATCCAGATCGCGGTCGCCATCGAGAAGCTGCCGAACATGGTCATGCACAAGGTCGACACGTCCTACACGGCGGTCGCCCGCATGCAGCCGGTGAAGCCGCTCGACGACAAGCGCGTGCGCAAGGCGATCCAGCACGCGACCGACGTCAACGCCATCCTGGCCGCCGCCCATCGCGGCCTCGGCCTGCCGGGCGAGCATCACCACGTCTCCCCCATCCACCCGGAATACGCCAAGCTGCCGCCGGTCGCCCGCGACATCCCCAAGGCCAAGACGCTGCTGGCCGAGGCGGGATATCCCAACGGCGTCGACGTCGAGTTCACCTGCCGCCAGACCCCGGCCTGGGAGCCGGCCGCCGCCCAGATCATGGTCGAGCAGTGGAAGGACGCCGGCATCCGCGCCAAGATCACCGTCATGCCGGACACCCAGTACTGGGAGGTCTGGACGAAGGTGCCGTTCGGCCTCACCACCTGGGCGCACCGGCCGCTGGGCGTGCTCAACCTGGCGCTGGCCTACCGCAGCGGCGGCGCCTGGAACGAATCGAAGTATTCGAACCCCGAGTTCGACCGGCTGCTGACCGAGGCCGAGGGCACGCTCGACGTCGAGAAGCGGCGCGCCATCATGGCCAAGCTGGAGCAGATCCTGCTCGACGACGCGCCGATCATCGTGCCGCTGTGGCGCGCCCTCTTCACCTTCTCGCACAAGAAGGTGGTGGGCTTCCGCATGCACCCCTCGGCCTACATCAACGCCAACGAGATCGCGGTCACGCCCGCCTGAGCAGCTCCGACGGCAACACCCTCATGGTGAGCCTGTCGAACCATGAGGCTCTCCGGCCGGCGAGCCTCGCCCTTCGACAGGCTCAGGACGAGGACACAAATCTCGAGCGCGAAGTGGAGAACCTGTTGAGCGCTATCGACTTGGCACCTGTCGCGTCCCGGCCGGGGGCCAACCCGGGCGATCTGATCGATCGCGCCCGCTATCCGGTCGACGCGCTCGACCGGCCGGATACGCAGGCGCTGATCGCCCGCTGCCACGCGGAGCTCGTGGCGACCGGCGCCTGCCTGCTGCCGGGCTTCCTGACGGCCGAGGCGCTCGCCACGATGGCCGCCGAAGCCCGCCAGGTGGCGCCGCTCGCCCACAACGGCGGCGTCGGCCGCGGCACCGCCTATCTGGAAGCGCCCGACGAGAGCCTGCCCGAGGGCCATCCGCGGCGCCGGCTGCAGACCTCCAGCGTCGGCGCGGTCGCCTACGACCTGATCCCGCCCGGCCACGTCCTGCGCCGGCTCTACGAGTGGGAGCCGCTGCTGCGCTTCATCGAGGCGGTGGTCGGCCGCGGCCGCATCTTTCGCTACGCCGACCCGATGGGCGCCCTCAACATCGCGGTGATGGCCGAGGGCGACCATCTCTTCTGGCATTTCGACCAGACCGACTTCGTCACCTCGATCCTGCTGCAGGACTGCGAATCCGGCGGCGCCTTCGAATACGTGCCGCTGATCCGCGGGCCGGGCGACGAGCGCTACGACCGGGTGCGCCGCCTGCTCGACGGCGACCGGTCGGAGGTGGTGACGCTCGCGATCGAGCCCGGCACCTTCGCCTTCTTCGAGGGGCGCCACTCGATCCACCGCGTGTCGCCCATCGCCGGTCGGACCGACCGGCTGATCGCGCTGCTCGGCTACGACACGAAGCCCGATACCGTCAGCAGCGACCGCTTGAAGCTGCGGCGGTACGGGCGCCTCGCCTGAGCCCGGCCGGGGCGGGCGGGCGGTGCTGCGCTATGCGGTTCGGCAAGCCGGATCGGTCGCGCTGACGCTGCTCGTCGTCTCGTTCCTCGTCTTCGCGCTCAACGAGTATTCGCCGGGCGACGTCGCCCGCAAGCTGCTGGGCGCCTACGCCACGCAGGAGCAGGTCGACCACCTGACGCGCCAGCTCGGCCTCGATCGGCCGGTCGCCGTGCGCTACCTCGAATACATCGGCAATGTCCTCAGGGGCGACCTCGGCCAGTCGCTGACCTTCAAGGTGCCGGTCGCCCATATCCTCTGGGACCGTCTGGCCAACACCCTGCTGCTGGCCGGCATCGCCTTCGTCGCCGTCGTCCCCGTGGCGATCGTCTTCGGGGCGCTCGCCGGCATGAACGAGGGCAGCGCCACCGACCGCGCCGTGCTGGTCGGCGCCAACCTCTTGTCGTCGGTGCCGGAATTCGCGATGGGCGTGTTCCTCGCCAGCGTCTTCGTCGTGTGGCTGGGCTGGCTGCCCGGCATCTCGCCGCTCTCGACCGGCGGCGGCTGGCCGATCGCGTTGCAGCTCGTCCTGCCCGTCCTGGTGATGCTGCTCTACGACGTCGGCTACCTGATCGCGATGATCCGCGTCTCGATGATCGACGTCATGCGCCGGCCCTTCATCCGCACGGCGATGCTGAAGGGTATGCGCCGGCGCGACGTCATCCTGCGCCACGCGCTGCGCAACGCGCTGATCGCGCCCTTCACCGCCATCCTGCTGCAGCTCAACTACCTCGTGGCCGGCGTCGTCGTGGTCGAGACGGTGTTCGCCTATCCGGGCTTCGGCCGCCTCATACTCGAGGCCGCGATGTCGAAGGACATCGCGCTGGTCGAGGCGGGCGCGCTCGTCGCCGTGCTCGTCGCGATGCTCACACAGCTCGCTGGCGACCTCGGCTACATGGCGCTCGACCCGCGCATCCGCGTGCAGGCATGACCGACGCCGCCGAAGCCGCCGCGATCCCGGCCGCCCGGCGCGCGCGGCGCCTGCGCCTGCCGCGGCTGTCGGGGGCGGGCGTCGTCGGCCTTTCCATCGTCCTCTTCTGGGTGGCCGCCGCCCTGCTGGCCCCGGTGCTGCCGATCCCGTCGCCCAACGCCAGCGACATCATGGCGCTCGCCAGCCCCGGCCCGTCGGCTACGCACTGGCTCGGCGTCGACGCGGCGGGCCGCGACATCCTCTCCCGCGTCGTGTGGGGTGCGCGCACCGTGCTGACGGTGGCGCCGATCGCGGTCGCGGGCGCCACGGTGCTGGGCATCATGCTCGGCCTCGTCGCCGGCTATCGCCGCGGCCTCGTCGATGCCGCCATCAGCCGGGTCTGCGACATCATCCTCTCGTTCCCGGTGATCATCCTCTACATGATCATCCTGGCGAAGTTCGGCGCATCCGCGCTCAACATCATCCTCGTCATCGCGCTGACCAAGGCGCCGATCATCTTCCGCCTCGTGCGCGCCATGACCTTGGAGCTGCGCGAGCGGGAATACGTGGCGGCGGCCGCGATGCGCGGCGAATCCACGCTCTACATCATGGCGATGGAGATCCTGCCCAACGCGCGCGGGCCGATCGTCGTCGATGTCTGCCTGCGCCTCGGCTACACCACGGTCGCCATCGGGGCGCTCGGCTTCCTCGGCATCGGCCTGCCGCCGCCCACACCGGATTGGGGCGGCATGGTCAAGGACGCCTACGGGCTGATGTCGGTCTATCCCCTGATGTCGCTCGTCCCCTGCGTCGCCATCTCCTCGCTCGTCATCGGCTTCAACCTGCTGGCGATCGGCCTGCGCGGCAGCCGGAATGGCTGAAGCACCGCTTCTGGCGATCGAGAACCTCGCCGTCGAATACCGCACCGACGAGGGCGTGCGCCGCGCCATCCGCGACGTGTCGTTCACCATCGCCGCCGGCGAGGCCTTCGGGCTGGTCGGGGAATCCGGCTCCGGCAAGTCGACGGTGGCGCTCGCGATCATGCGCTATCTCGGGCGCGCCGGCCGGGTGGCGGCGGGCCGCATCCTCGTCGAGGGCACCGACCTCGCTGGCATGCGCGGCGAGCCGTTGCGCCGGCTGCGCGGCGGCCGCGTCGCCATGGTCTACCAGGACCCGCAGAGCAGCCTGAACCCGGTCATGACGATCGGCCGCCAGCTCATGGAGGTGGCGCTCCTCCATCGCACGCGCGACCGGGCGGCGGCGCGCGATCTGGTGCTGCGGACGCTGGCGGAGGTCGAGCTGCCCGACCCCGAGGCGATGATGCAACGCTATCCCCACCAGCTCTCGGGCGGGCAGCAGCAGCGCATCGTCATCGCCATGGCGCTGGTGGCCGAGCCCGCGCTCCTGGTGCTGGACGAGCCGACGACCGGCCTCGACGTCACCGTCGAGGCGGCCGTGCTCGATCTCGTCGACCGGCTGCGCCGGCGGCGCGGCACCGCGATCCTCCTCATCAGCCACAATCTCGGCGTGGTGCGGCGGCTCTGCGACCGCATCGGCGTGCTCTATGCCGGCAGCCTGGTCGAGGAGGGCTCGCTCGACGCGGTGTTCCGCCGGCCGCGCCATCCCTACACGCGCGGCCTGCTGGGGGCGGTGCCCAGCGTCGGCCTCGGCCGGCATCGCCCGCTGGTGCCCATCCGCGGCCAGCTCGACGCAGCCGCGCTGGCGGCCCCGGGCTGCGTCTTCGCGGAACGCTGCGGCCATCGCGTCCGCGGCCGCTGCGACGTGGCACCCATTCCGCTCACGGCGGCACCCGACGATCCCGCCCACGCCGCGCGCTGCGTCCGCGCGGACGAGCTCGCCCCCTTCGCCTGGGGCGGTGGCGGTGTGGCGGCACCCGTCGAGACCGCGGCACCGGCCGAGCCCATCCTGGTGGCGACGGGGCTCGGCAAGCGCTTCTCCTTCGGCCGCGGCTGGCTCGGCCGCAAGCGCCGGACGGTGCGTGCCCTGGAGGATGTCGGCGTCACCGTCCGCCAGGGCCGCACGCTCGCCATCGTCGGCGAATCCGGCAGCGGCAAGTCGACCCTGGCGCGCGTGATGATCGGGCTGTCGGGCGCCGACACGGGCGAGATCGCACTCGGCGACACAGAGATCGCCCGCATGCCGATCGGCCGGCGGCCTCGCGATGTCCGCCGGCGTCTGCAGATGGTCTTCCAGAACCCCGACGCCACGCTCAACCCCAGCCACACCGTCGGCTACGCCATCGGCCGCTCGCTGCGCCGGCTGCGCGGCTTCTCGCGGGGCCAGGCGCGCGACGAGGTGGCCCGCCTGCTGGAGCGTGTCCAGCTCCCGCCCGAGTTCGCCCAGCGGCGCCCCGACCAGCTCTCGGGCGGGCAGCGACAGCGCGTGGCGATCGCCCGCGCGCTCGCCGCCGACCCCGAGATCATCATCGCCGACGAGCCGGTGTCGGCCCTCGACGTTTCGGTGCAGGCGGCCGTCGTCAACCTGCTGGCGGAGATGCAGGAACGCACCGGCGTGGCGCTGGTCTTCATCTCGCACGACCTGGCGCTGGTCCGGCACATGGCCGACGAGGTGGCGCTCTTCTACCGCGGCCGTGTCGTCGAGCAGGGCCCGGCGGAGGCGGTATTCGCGCCGCCCTTCCACCCCTACACGCAGGCGCTGCTGGCGGCCGCCCCCGACCCCGACCCGGACGTGCCGCGCCATCGCGCCGCGATCACCGACCAGCCGCTGGCGGCAGTCGCGGTGACGGACGAGGGCTGTCCCTTCGTCGCGCGCTGCCCCAGGCGGATCGAGGCGCTGTGCGCGACCGTCCGCCCGCCGATCCGGGAACTTCCCGGCGGGCACCGGATCGCCTGCCATCTGGCGCCCGCCGACCTGCCGCGGGCACTCTCGGACGATGCCGACGCCGCGATGGCGACGGCCTGACACGGATCACGGGCGGGAGGATAGCGCCTTGCAGATGGTGGAGCTCGGCGGGACGGGGATGAAGGTCTCCCGCCTCAGCCTCGGCACGATGACCTTCGGCAACCCGGCATGGAAGTCCTGGGTGCTGGGAGCCGATCGCGCGCTGCCCGTGCTGAATGCCGCGCTCGACGCCGGCATCAACTTCTTCGACATGGCCGACTGGTATTCGCTCGGCGCCTGCGAGGCGCTGGTCGGGCCGGCGCTGCTCGCCCGCGTGCCGCGCGACCAGCTCGTGCTCGCGACCAAGGTCTTCTACCAGATGAGCGACGACCCGGCCGATGCCGGCCTGTCGCGCCGGCACATCATGGCCTCGATCGACCGCTCGCTGAAGCGCATCGGCACCGACCATGTCGACCTCTACGTCATCCACGCCTTCGATCCCGCGACGCCGATCGAGGAGACGATGGAGGCGCTGCACGACGTGGTGAAGGCGGGCAAGGCGCGGGCGATCGGCGCGTCGACCATGTACGCATGGCAGTTCTGCAAGATGAACTGGACCGCGCGGCTCCATGGCTGGACGCCCTTCGCCAACATGCAGCTCCAGCTCAACCTCCTCTATCGCGAGGAGGAGCGCGAGATGATCCCCTACTGCCGCGACGAGGGGATCGCGGTCACCGCCTTCAGCCCGCTCGCCCGCGGCTTCCTCTCGGGCGGCGACGGTACCGCGCGCACCCGGCACGACCCGTACCGACGCCTCTTCGGCGATGCCGTCGACCGGGCGATCGCGGCCCGCGTCGCGGCACTGGCACAGGCCCGTGGCGTGACGCCGGCGCAGATCGCCCTCGCCTGGGTCGCCGGGCATCCCGACGCGCCGGTGCCGATCTTCGCCGCCAATACCGTCGGGCAGCTCCGCGAGATGACCGCGGCGCTCGACATCGTGCTCGCGCCGGAGGAGCGCCTCGCCCTGGAGGAGCTCTACCGGCCCGCCGACATGATCAACGACTACGCGCCGCCGCGCCGGGCGCGGGCCATGGAAGCCTAGCTCGCCATGGCGATGCTCGACCGGGTGCCCGCGATCGTCCAGGCGCCGGGCGCATTGGCGGAGCTGGGATCGCGCGCCGCCGCCATCTGCGGCAAGGGGTCGGCGGTGCTGCTCGTCGCCGATGGCGGACTGGCCGGACATATCGACCGGGCCAAGGAATCCCTCCGCGACGCCGGCCTCGTCCCGCAGCTCTTCACGGAGTTCGCCAGCGATCCCGGCGTGGCGGCGGTCGACCGCGCCGCCGACCTCGCGCGACGCGAGCGTGCCGACCTCGTCGTGGCGCTGGGCGGCGGCTCGGCCATGGATGTCGGCAAGGCGGTCGCCGGCGTGGCGCGGGGCACGCTCCCGGCCGCCGCCTACGGGCTATGCGCGGCACCGCTGCCCGCTGCGCCGCTCGCCAAGATCTGCGTGCCGACGACGTCGGGCACCGGCTCGGAGACGACGCGCACCGCGGTGCTGGCGAATGCGGACGGCGCCAAGATCTGGCTGTGGGGCGACACGCTGAAGGCCGACCTCGTGCTGCTCGACCCGGCGCTGACGGTGGGCCTGCCGGCGCATCTGACGGCGGCGACCGGCATCGACGCGCTGGTCCACGCGATCGAGGCCGTGACCAATGCCAACGCCTTCCCCGCCAACGACGTCTATGGCCACGGCGCGATCCGGCTGGTGGCGGAAAATCTCGAGCGCGCGGTCGCGGCACCGGACGACCTGGAGGCGCGCGGCGCCATGCAGCTCGCGGCCGCGCTCGCCGGCATCGCCATCGACAACTGCGGCACCGCGATCGCCCACAACATCGGCCACGCGCTGGCCTCGCTCCGGCCGATCCACCACGGCCGCGCTGTCGGCCTCGCCATGCTCGCCACCATCGACTGGAACGCCGAGGCCGGTGACGCCCGCTTCGCCGCGGTCGCCGCCGCAATGGGCGAACGGGAGGACGCGCGAGCGGTGCCGATAGCATTCGAGCGGCTGCTGCGCGCGGTCGGCGTTCCCGTATCGCTCGGCGAAGCCTTCGTCGGCGTCACGTCCGAGGCTCTGGCGGCGCAGATGCAGCGGCCCGAGAACGAGCCGATGCGCCGCTCCAACCGGCGACCGGTCGGCGACGACGACCTCCGGCGCTTCGCCGCCGCCGTGCTGGCGCAATCCTGAGAACACGTCCCATGAAGATCGCCGCCATCGAGATCACCCATCACCGGCTGCCGCTCGACCCGCCCTTCCATGCGAGCTGGGACACGCGGCCGCGCACCCGCTTCGACGCGACCATCGTGCGCGTCCACACCGACGAGGGCGTTACGGGTGTGGCGTCCGGCGACATGATGGTCGGCTTCGCCGGGCACGAGCACCTCTTCGTCGGCACCGATCCGCGCGACGTCGAGCGCCACAACCGCGTGCTCGCCAACATCGCCTTCCACTACGGCCGCTGCTGGCCGCTCGACCTGGCGCTGTGGGACCTCGTCGGCAAGCTGGCTGGCCAGCCCGTCTACAAGCTGCTGGGCGGGCTGACCGACCGCGTGCGCGCCTATGCCTCGTCGGGCACGCTGTGCGATCCCGACCGGCTCGCCGACGCCGCCGAGGCCTATATCGCCCGCGGTTTCCGGGCATTGAAGATCCGTTTCCATCGCGGCGACTGGCGCCACGACATCGCCGCACTGGAGGCCGTCCGCGCGCGCGTCGGCAACCGGCTCGACCTGATGGTCGACTGCAACCAGGGTTGGCGCATGCCCTGGGACACCGCCGCACCATGGACGCTGAAGGATGCCGTGCCCGTCGCGCGTGAGCTCGACCGGCTCGGCGTCTACTGGATGGAGGAGCCGCTCCATCGCGGCGACCGCGAGGGCATGCGTCGCCTGCGCGACGTGACCGACCTGCGCATCGCCGCCGGCGAGATGACGCGCGAGCTCTACGAGCTGCGCGACCTCGTGGTCGGGGGCTGCGTCGACGTGGTGCAGCCCGACGCCGCACTCGTCGGCGGCATCACCGGCCTGCGCCGCATCGCCATCATGGCGTCCGAGCACGGCATCGCCTTCACGCCGCACACCTGGACCAACGGCATGGGCGTCATGGCCAACGCCCATCTCGCCGCGGGCGTCACCGACTGCCCCTGGCTGGAATTCCCCTACGACCCGCCGGAATGGGGCCTGGACCGCCGCGACTACCCGATGGCCGAGCCGCTCGACGTCGACCCGGACGGCTGGATCGTCCTGCCGGACGCACCCGGCCTCGGCTACGCGCTCGACGAGGAGAGGCTGGCGCGCACCCGTATCGGCTAAGCCGGAATGTCGGTCAGTGCGTCCCTCGACGCTGCTCGGGATGAGGACGTCCTTGCGTTGCATGAACGCCGCTGCCTGGGCACCGGTGGTCCGGCGCCCCATGGCAACTACAAGCGGCCCTCATCCCGAGCATCGTCGAGGGACGTAACTGCGCTCGTCCAACGCGCTACTCGTCAGCTCTTCCCGGGCGCGATCGTCTTGGCATACGCCTCGTCGGCCTCCTTCAGACGCTTGCCCTTGCCGAGCGTCATCTTGCCGAAGAGGTAGTGCTTGGACATGTCCGCGGAGTAGCGGCTGGCGGGCGGCGTACGGCCGACCGCCTCGGCCATCGCGCGGACATGGTGCGGGCCCGCACCGCAGCACACGCCGAGGAAGCGCACGTCCATCGCATGGGCCTCGGCCGCGAACTCGGCGATCTCGAAGCGGTTGCAGGTGAAGGGGTCGAGCGCGATCGGGAAGGCCTTGTGCTCGGGCAGCAGGTCGCAGTCCTTGTCGATGATCGACTGGAAGGAAGGGTTGAGCCGCGTCGTGCGGTAGGGCACGGGCAGGGCCGAGACGTGGCACGTCACGGCTTTACGCACCTGCTTCAGGATCGGCATCATCGTGCGGGGCCCGCGCGTGCAGTTGAGGCCGACGACCTCGGCCCCGCCCTGCTCCAGGCGCCGGGCGGCATCGCCCCAGCTCCATTCCTCGCGGGTGATGTTGCGGTGCGCGGCCATGTTGATGACGGCGACCTGATTCGCGGACTTGATGGCTTCCAGCGCCAGCAGGGCTTCCTGCGCATAGGCGAACGTCTCGCCGATGATGAAGTCGACGCCGGCCTCGACCGCCCAGGCGATCTGCTCGTCGAAGATCGCCCGCACCTTCTTCACCGACGCCTTGTCCGCCGGGTCGTAGATGGTGGTGTTGCAGATGTTCCCGGCGACCAGCGTGCCGGTGTCCTTGGCGACCTTCTTCGCGATCTTCAGCGCACTGCGGTTCATCGGCTCGAGGTCCTTCTCGCGGCCGATGACGCGCAGCTTCTGGCGATGGGCGTAGTAGGTGAACGCCTCGACGACGTCGGAGCCCGCATGGACGAACTCGCGGTGGAGCTGCTCGACCAGCTCGGGATGCTCCAGCACCACCTCGGGCACGTAGGCGCCGGCCTGCAGGTAGCCACGGCGCTCCAGCTCGAAGAGATAGCCTTCGGCACAGATGACCGGCCCCGCGTCGAGCCGGGCCATCAGGCCCGGGCCCTTGCCCGTCGGCTTCCTCGTCATTGGACGTCCCCCCGTTTCAGAGCTTTTCGCGATACACGCGCTGCACTTCCTTGATCCGCTTGTTCGTGCCGAAGAAGGCGTGCTTCGACATGTCGGCGGTGTAGTCGCTGGCCTCGGGGTGGCGGCCGATCGATTCGGCCAAGGCCCGGATGTGGTGCGGGCCGGCGCCGCAGCACACGCCGAGATAGCGGATGCCCATCGCGTAGGCTTCCTTGCCGAAGTCGCGGATCTCGTTGCGCGTCGACGTGAAGGGATCGAGGCCGGTCGGGAAGGGCCGCTCGCCCGGGGTCATCCGGTCGGTCAGCGACATGAAGCTCGGCTCCTTGGGCGTCGTGCGATAGGGCACGGGGAGCGCCGCGACATGGCACTTCACCGCCTTCCGGATCTTCTTCAGCAGCGGCATCATCGTGCGCGGGCCGCGATGGCAGTTGAGGCCGACGACGTCGGCCCCCTCGTCCTCCAGCCGCTTGCAGGTCTCGGCCGAAGACCAACCCTCGCGGACCTCGTCCTCGCGGTGGATCGAGAAGGTGACGACCGCCGGCACCTTGCTGTGCTTCTTGATGGCCTTCAGCGCCGCCAGCGCCTCGCCGCCCCAGGAAAAGGTCTCGGCCACGATGTAGTCGACGCCGGCGTCGACGGCCCACCCGATCTCCTCCTCGAAGATGCGGTCGACTTCCTTCAAGGCCTTCTTGTCCTCGGGGTCGTAGATGTTGGTGTTGCAGATGTCGCCGGCGAAGAGGGTGCCGGTCTCGCGCGCGACCTTCTTGGCGATCTTCAAGGCCGTCAGGTTCATCGGCTCGAGATCCTTCTCGCGCCCGATCACCCTGAGCTTCTCGCGATGGACGTAGTAGGTGCAGGCCTGCACCACGTCCGAACCGGCGTGGACGAAGTCGCGGTGCAGCCGTTCCACCACTTCGGGGTGGTCGATCAGCACTTCCGGCACGAAGGCACCGGCCTGGAGATAGCCGCGCCGCTCCAGCTCGAACACATAGCCCTCGGCGCAGATCACGGCATCGGCCGCGAGGCGCTCCATGAGGCCGGGACCTTTCGCTGCCTTCTTCTTTGCGGGCGCCAATGTCATCTCCCTGATCGCGGTTCCACAGTTGCCGGAGTCTTGGCACGGCCCCGGGCGGCAGTCACCAGCAATCCGGCGGGTCAGGCGCGCATCCGCACGCCGTCCGGGTCGAACAGCGGCTTGTCGATCCGCGTCGCGGGCCGGCGGTCGCCGATGATCTCGATCTCGAAGTCGCGCGCCCCGGCGAGCTTCGCCGGCACGTAGCCGAGTGCGACCGACGTGCCGCTGTAGTGCGCGTAGCCCCCCGACGTGACCCAGCCGACGACTTCGCCCGCATGCCACACCGGCTCGTCGCCGATCGCGTCCGCGCCGTCGGCATCGACGGTGAAGGTGACGAGGCGCAAGGGCCCACCGCCGCCCGCCTTGTCGGCGAGAGCCGCGTCGCGGCCGACGAAGGCGTCCTTGCGCAGGTCGACGAAACGGCCGAGCCCGGCCTCCCAGGGGCCGTAGATGGGGCGGTACTCGCGCGCCCAGGAGCCGAAGCCCTTCTCCAGGCGCAAGGCGTTCAGGGCACGCGCCCCGAAGTGGCGGATGCCGAGGTCGCTTCCGGCATCGAGCAGCGTCGCGTGCAGCGCCTGCTGGTATTCGGGTGCCACCCAGATCTCGTAGCCGAGGTCGCCGGTGAACGAGATGCGGCCGACCATGGCCGGCACCATCCCGATGTCCATCCGACGGAACGACAGGAACGGGAAGGCCGCGGTGGAAAGGTCGTCCGCGACCAGGCGCTGCAGCAGATCGCGCGACCGCGGGCCGGCGACGGACAGCCCGACATTGGCCAGGGCGGCGGCGCGCACGCTTGTGCCGGCGGGCGGCGGATAGCGGTCGAACCAGCGCTCGTAGTGCCGCTCGGCCGCCAGCGTGCCGACGAGGAAGAAGCGGTCGGGGGAGAGGCGGGCGATGGTGAAGTCGCCGATCAGCTTGCCGCGCTCGTTCAGCATCGGCGACAGCACGATGCGCCCCACGGCCGGCATGCGGTTCGCCATCACGTGCGACAGCCACGCCTCCGCGCCCGACCCCTCGACGACGAACTTGCCGTAGTTGGAGATCTCCAGCAGGCCGACCGCCTCGCGCACGGCGCGGCACTCCTCGGCGACATGGGGATGCGCGTTGGAGCGGCGGAAGGTGATGTCCTCGACGGGATCCGTGCCGGGCGGGGCGAACCACAGCGCGTGCTCCAGGCCCCAGTAGTCGCCGAACACCGCGTTCTCGCGCGCGAGCCGGTCGTGGATCGGCGTGGTGCGCAGTGGCCGGCCGGCCGGCAGCTCCTCGTTGGGGAAGCGGATGCGGAAGCGGCGGCCGTAGTTCTCGCGCACCTTGGCATTGGTGTAGGCCATCGTCGCCCAGTCGCCGAAGCGCGCCACGTCCATGCCCCAGACGTCGAAGCCGGGATCGCCGTCCACCATCCAGTTGGCGAGCGCCAGGCCGACGCCGCCGCCCTGGCTGAAGCCGGCCATGACGCCGCACGCGACCCAGTAGTTGCGCAAGCCCCGGACCGGCCCGATCACCGGGTTGCCGTCCGGCGCGAAGGTGAAGGGACCGTTGATGACACGGCGGATGCCGGCGCGCTCGATCGCCGGGAAGTGCCGGAATCCCACCTCCAGGCTGGGCGCGATGCGGTCGAGGTCGTTGGGCAGCAGCTCGTGGCCGAAGTCCCACGGCGTCGTGCGCTCCGACCACGGCACGCCCGTGCGCTCATAGGTGCCGAGCAGCATGCCCCGGCCTTCCTGGCGCATGTAGATCTCGCCCTCGAAGTCGACGACGTGCAGCATCTCGTGCGGCGATGCGACGACCTCGGGGATCTCCTCCGACACGATGTACTGGTGCTCCATCGCCAGGATCGGCAGCTCCAGGCCGACCATGCGGCCGACCTCGCGCGCCCACAGGCCGCCGGCGTTGACGACATGCTCGGCCCGGATGGTGCCGGCCTCGGTCACTACGTCCCAGCCGCCGTCGGGGCGGGGCTGGGTGTCGAGGACGCGGGTGTGGCGACGGATCTCCGCGCCCTGGATCTGCGCCGACCTGGCGTAGGCATGCGTCACGCCCGAGGGATCGACATGGCCTTCGATCGGGTCGTAGAGGGCGCCCACGAAATGCGCCTTGTCCATCAGCGGAAACAGCTTCGCCGCCTCGTCGACCGACAGCATGTCGAGCTTCATGCCGAGATAGCGGCCGCGGGCGGTCACCATCTTCAGCCAGTCCCAGCGCTCGCGCGTGCCGGCCAGCATCAGCCCGCCGGTCAGGTGCACGCCGCAGGACTGGCCGGAGATCGCCTCGATCTCCTTGTAGAGCTCGATCGTGTACTGCTGCAGCTTGGCGACGTTGGGGTCGCCGTTGATGGTGTGCATGCCACCCGCCGCATGCCACGTCGACCCGGACGTCAGCTCGCTGCGCTCCAGCAGCACGATGTCCTTCCAGCCGGCCTTGGTCAGGTGATAGGCGACGCTCGCACCGACGACGCCGCCGCCGACCACGGCGACCTGCACATGCGATCTCATTCTTCTCCGTTCCCCCTTGGTGCCGGCGCCCGATCGTCCTCTGCGCCGATGAACGGCGCAAGCGCGGGGCCGCTATCTTGTCCCGCCGCGACCCGTAGGAAGGATGCCTCCATGACGTTTCTGCCCACGAACCCCGTCATCCTCTTCGCCCATACGGACTACCGGATGAAGGAACGGTTCGATGCGCGCGGCACTGGCCTGGTCAGCCACGAGGTGACCAGCCGTGCGGAGATGCTGGCGCGGGCGGGAGAAGCGGACGTGATGGTCGTCTCCGGCCTCTGGGACAATGCCCTCGTTGCTCAGCCGTCCCGCCTGCGCTACGTGCAGTCGATCAGCGCGGGCGTCGACCGCTACGACCTCGCCGCCTTCACGTGGGCCGGCGTTCGTCTCGCCAGCGGCAAGGGCACGAACGCCAACGCCGTCTCCGACCACGGGATGGCGCTGATCCTGGCGATGACGCGGCACATCCCGCAGGCGTGCGCGAACCAGGTCAGGCGGCATTGGCGCGGCATGATCGGCCACACGCCGGACCGCGAGGACGAGCTGGAGGGCAAGACGCTGCTCGTGGTCGGCCTAGGCACCATCGGCGGCCGTCTGGCACGGCTGGCCCGGGCGTTCGGGATGACGGTCATCGGGCTCCGGCGCGATCCCGCGGCGGGTGGCGATGCCGACAGCGTGCGCGCCATGTCGGACCTACCGGCCGTGTTGCCGCAGGCCGATTTCGTGGCGCTGACCTGCCCCCTGACGCCGGAGACCCATCGCCTGATCGACGCGCGGGCCCTCGCCGCGATGAAGCCGACGGCGCGGCTGGTCAACCTGGCGCGCGGCCGCGTCGTGGACGAGGGGGCGCTCATCGCGGCACTCGGCCGCGGCACCATCGCCGGCGCCGCGCTGGACTGCGTCGAGGAGGAGCCGTTGCCGTCCACCTCGCCGCTATGGGACATGCCGAACGTGCTGATCACCCCGCACACGGGCGGCGAGACGCAGCGCTGCGAGGCGCGCATCCTCGACATCCTGGTCGAGAACCTGGATCGGCTGCGGCGCGGCGAGACGGTGCTCCGCAACGGCGTCGTGTGACGGGCCGGTCGTGGAGCGCGCTACGGCAGGATCTTTGTCTCCGCGTGTTCCGGCATCAGCGTCACCTTGGCGAGCAGCGTCAGGCGGTCGAACTCCGCCTGGGTCACCGACGTCCCGACTTCCGACTGGCGACGTAGTGCGCGGGCGAGGGAGGCCGCATCCCATAGTGTCGCGGCGGTGGGCACAGGTGGCGCCTGCTCGGGCCGGAGGCAGAGGATGGTGACGGTGGCGGCGTCCCCCGTGCCGGGCGGCAGCAGCTGGGCGATCGCCTGGGGCAGGGGAGCGTCGGGCCCATAGGCGGCGAGCCAGGGGCCGGCGGTGGGGGCGGCGACGAGCGTGTGGCGCAGCCCTGCCGCGTCCGTCCGGTCCACGATCGCCGTCAGCCCGCGCTCGGCGGCGCGGTGGGCGGTGTGGGCGAGGAGGAATGGGGCGCCGGTGCGGACGATGCGCGCCCGCCCGACGCCACCGGCAGCCGCGAGCGCGGCGGCGGTGGCGAGGTCCAGCGCCCCCGGCGCGTGCAGCACCGCCGCCTCGCCCGCGGCGTCGATCACGGCGATGCCGTCGGCCTGCGTGATGCGGCTGCCCGCAGACGGCGTCATTGGCGAAGGCAGGGGCAGGGCCGGCGTTGAAGGCGATGCCGCCGGCAGCCCTTCCAACCAGTCGACGAGCGCCGCGACGCCGCCCCCGCCCAGCGCATCGGCGAACTCGGCCATCGACACGATCTCGTCGGCGAGGCCGAGCGGCACGCCGCGGCCGGCGAGTGCCTTCGTCACCAGCTTGCGGTACTCGACCGGGAAGAGGGCGACGCTGGCCGCGCGCGGCGGCGGGGGCACCGCGGACGGTGTGATCTGCTGGATGTGCTTCGGGGTCAGCTCGGTGGTCTCGACGCTGCGCAACGGGCGCCCGCCGATGTCCCCCGCCGCCTGGACGTGGTCGAGACGCGGCAGAACAGGGAAGGGCCATTCCCCGTCGATGCCCTGCGCAATGTCCGCGGCGAGCGGAGCGCCCTGCAGGAGTGCGCCCTTGACCGAGCGCGGCGGTCGCGGGTCGAGCTTCTCCATGCCGTAGAAGGCGAGCACGAAGCGGGTCGCGTTGAACGGGGTGAAGGCGCGGTCGACATAGTTCTCGCGCAGCTCGGCGTAGGGATGGTCGCGCAGCGACTGGATGCGCATGACGATGCTGCGCAGCTCCGGATGGCGGGCGAGCAGCTCGCCCGTCGTCATGTCGCCCGGCAGCTCGTCCAGCCGCGCCTTCAGCCGGTGGAGCATGAACGGGCCGTCCATGCGTGATTCGAACTCCATCGCCGGCACTCGGCGACGCAGGGCGCGGCGTGGCTCGTCCGGCGCCTCGACCGGGTAGTACCAGAAGAAGGCGGTGGCATCCTCGAAGCGTTCGTCGGTCGGCAGCAGCCAGCCGTAGCCCTCGTCCAGCCAGCGTCCGAGTGCGGCGAGCGGCAGCTCGGGCCGCACGTCGAAGTGCTCCACCGCGTTGACTTCGCCCTCAACCGCCGCGACGACGTCGGGATAGAGGTCGAGGAGGATGGTGTGGACCGCCTCCAGCGTCTCCGGGTGAACGTGCGGGGCGATGCGCCGGCAGAGATCGTCCCACACGGCATCGCCGCGGCTGCCGAGCACGGCGAGGTCGGTCTCGATGGCTGCCAGCTCGTCGGCGATCAGCGCATAGGGGGCGAATATGCCGTTGCCGTCGCGCGGGTCCTCGGTGAAGTAGCGGACGGCGCGCGCGCGGAGTGCGGAGAATCGGGCGTGCGCTTGGCTGCCGGACGCGATCGCGCGCGACTTCGCCGCGGCCAAAGCTTTCTCGCGGGCGAGGCACCAGCGGCCGACCACCTGCGGGTGCTGCACAGCGAAGGGGATGAGGCCCAGCCCGGCCGAGTTGCCGATGCCGAGATAACGCTTGAGCGCCCGGTCGAGCGGCACTGCCGCCGCACCGCCGCGCGCCACCGCGAGGTGGTCGACCAGATCGAACACGAAGCCGCGCAGCAGGAAGGCGATGGCGATCTGGATGTAGTAGGAGCGCCCGAGCGGGTGGCCCGGCTCCAGTCCGGCGAAGGCGCGCATGCCGAAGAGGCCGTTCCCGGCGAAGGCGGTGGTGCGGAAGATGTAGCCGACCCCGGCGAGCAGGGTCGGGTCGGGCTGGCGACCCTCGGCCAGGCTGTCGACGACATAGTCGAAGATGCGCTCGCTGCGATTCCCGCGCGAGAAGCAGAGCGTGCCGTCGTCGTAGCGCCCGGAATACTGCAACGGCGTCTCGCGCCGCAGCATCGCCTCGCGCTCGGGCGTCCAGTCGCCCTGGCACAGCACGGCGCTGACATCCCAGTTGATGCCGAAGCTGCGGTCGACCTTCTGGTCCTGCGGGAAGACGTCGGACAGCGCCAGGAAATGGAAGGTCCAGCCGCCGCCGACGAGGCGGTACAGCCCTTCGCCGCGGCCCTCGCTGTCGAGCTCCAGTCGCACCCGTTCCACGCGCCAGCGCTCGGTCACCATCTTGCGCACGAAGGCGCGGGTGAAGCTGAGCGCGGTCGACCAGGAGGCGCCGGCCTGGGCCGTGGCCAGCACCTCGGCGGGCGGGCGCAGAGGGACGGTCTTTTCCATCGTCGGTAGCTCGATCGCTCGTTCCATCCCGCCCGAGGCTATCGGATCGGGGCCACGCCCGGACCTGGGCAAGCGGCAAATTCAGCTATGACGATCGGATATCGGTGGCCGCCCATCGCGTCCGGCTATAGCTGTTCACGAATTATGCGCTGACCGGTCAGCCGGCGGCTGCACTACCCTTCCGGCCGCGACCGTTCGGGGGGAGCCTGTACGCCCGCCCGCGGGATCGGGAGAGACACGGATGAGCACAAGCGCCCCATCTTCGCCGGCCATTTCCATCGATGCGCTCGCCATCCCCTTCCCGCAGCGGCACATCGTCGAGCGCTGGCGCACGGGTGGGGTCGGCTGCGTACACGCCACGGTGACGATCTGGGGTGACGCGCGCGAGACGATGTCGCTGATCGGCCGCTGGCAGCGCCTGATCGCGGAGAACCGCGACCTCATGGAGGGCGCCACCTCGGGCGAGGACATCGAGCGCATCGCGGCCAGCGGCCGCGTCGCGATCGTGCTGGGCTTCCAGAACACCTCGCCGATCGAGCACGACATCGAGCTCTTCCGCGTCTTCCGCGAGCTCGGCATCTGCATCATGCAGCTCACCTACAACCTGCAGAATTTCATCGGTGCCGGCTGCTGGGAGCAGAACGACACCGGCATCTCCTCGCGCTTCGGCCGGCTCGCCATCGAGGAGATGAACAAGCTCGGCATCCTCATCGACGTATCCCATTCGGGCGACCGCACCAGCCGCGAGGCGATCGATCTCTCCGCCCGGCCGATCTCGATCACCCACGCCAACCCGCGCGAGTATGTCGGCACTGCGGGTTTCGGCGCGCACCGCCTGAAGGCGACCGACGCGATCAAGGCCTGTGCCGCGCGCGGGGGCGTGATCGGCCTCAGCCCCAACCCGCACATGACCAAGCAGGGGATCGACACGACCCCCGACCAGTTCTGCGACATGGTGAAGTGGATGGTCGACCTCGTCGGCATCGACCATGTCGGCATCGGCACCGACTACTGCCCCGGCCACCCGCCCGGCACCCGCGAGCGCTGGCGCTTCGGCAAGTGGTCGCGCAGCAAGATCGACAAGCCGATCCCCGAGCCGGGCGAGGGCTGGCAGGACTGGTTCAAGACGTCCGAGGACTTCCAGGTCCTGCGCACCAGCCTGGAGGCGAACGGCTTCTCGCCGGCCGACACCGACAAGATCATGGGCGGCAACTTCCTGCGCCTCTTCACGGAGAGCTTTCGACCGACGGAGTGATGCGCGACTGGGGCCGGCTGGTGTGAGCGGACTAAGTGATCGCGTTGGAACCCAACGCTAGAGCGCATGGCGCTGGATACACGATCCGATGACCCATCGATCCGTCGATCGTCTGGGTTGGGTGTCGACGTAGGAGCTTTGGTTCTCGATTTTCACGGCACGCAATTTCATCTGAGTTGCTAATTTTCTGACATGTTTCACAATGCCATTCGTCGAGTTCGCGAATGCGTACCAGATGGTACCAGTCACGCGGTTCGGGCGACTCAGTAGAGTAGGCTACGAATTTAGCTGATAGTCGCATTTACATGTGTCGTACGCATGGCAGCCACTTCTAGCCCCGCACCGAAGGCACATCACTACATTCCGCGAATGCACCTGCAGTATTTTGTGGGGGAGCGCCCTGCTGGGCACATATGGACGACTAGCAAGAAGACAGGCTTGTCCCGATCGGGAAAAATAGAGCAAACGGCAAAGGAAAATTACTTCTACTCGGTTGAGAACGAAGACGGAACATTTGACTCTTCGCTTGAAGCCCTAATTGGTACTATAGAAGCTGACGCAGCCCCAGTATATCGTTCTATGCTAGACGGAATCGTGCCTGAGGACGGCACGCAAGAGAAGTGGAAAATTGCGGGATTTATGGCTTTGCAGCGCCTAAGAACCCCGGCTATGAGGCGCGATTCTGCAGAGCTTGTTAGTCAAATGTTGCAAACTAAAATGTTTGAGATCGCGAATGACGATAGTGCCTTTCAGCGAAGTGTGGATTCCTATCAGAAATCACGTGGAACTCCTATGTCCACCGAAGATAAGAAATCTATGAGGGACGCTTTGCGCGACCCTTCAGCTTATATACTTGCTATCTCTAAAGGAAATACATTTGGAGCATTTTTGCATATTGAAAATCTGACTAATATATTATTTAATCTTCAGTATACATTGTTGGAGGCAAAGCACGGCTATTTCATATCCAGTGATGACCCAGTAGTCTTCTCAAGCTACCCGGCGTGGCGCGCTCCACATCGTAACACGGGACTTCTCGACGAGCAGATTCACGTAACTATGCCGCTCAGTCGACGACTTATGCTGGGTGTGAGTCGACCTAGGAGGAAGAATCCCCATGTCGTCTTGCTGCGTGAGGCTGTTGATCATTTGAACATTCTTCGCGTAATGCATGCTTATGAGTTTATTTATTCCCCTATACAAGATAAGCGTATTGAACGCCTCGCGTCCGTGCATAAAAATTCTCGTCCTGTTGTAAGACTCTCGCGTCCGGGACCGCGCAATTTTGCACCGGTTGAAGTTCCAAGGCGATGGCGAAGCCGTGGCAAGACTAGTCCGAATATCAAATAGCTGCCAGTGCGCTTGGCCAACCAACGTGCGTACCCAATAGTCGTCTTTCAATAGGCGCTCGGCCATCAGCCCACCGGCAGGCCGAGATGGGTCCGGAACCGGTTCTTGAGGTGAACGGCATCGCGCGGCGGCAGTGACCGCTGCGGGTTGTTGGCTTTCACCTTCACCACGAAGAGGCGCGGGCCGGTCGCCGGCTCGACCAGCGCGCGCGCCATCTGGCGTAGCTCGCCCAGGTCGGACGCGATCCGCACCTCGGCGAAGCCGCAGGCCGCGGCCACCCGATCGATCGCCAGCCCGAGGCCCGTGTGGCTGCGCTGCATGCCCGTCTCGCCGAAATGCCCGTTGTCGATCACCACGACCACGAGGTTGGCCGGCGCCACGAGGGCGATGGTGGCGAGCCCGCCCAGGCCCATGAGCTGCTCGCCGTCGCCGGTGACGACCAGCACGCGACGGTCGGGCTTGGCCTGCGCCAGGCCGAGGCCGACCAGGGCGGCACTGCCCATCGCCCCCCAGAGGTAGAAGTTGGCGTCGGCGTCGCCCGCCGCGTGGACGTCGTAGCTGGGCGAGCCCAGGCCCGAGACGACGAGGGAGTCGCCGCGGTCGGCCAGCAGCAGCGCCACCGCCTCGCGCCGGTCGAGGGTGGGAAGGGTCGAAGCCGCGCTCACCATTTCTTCCTCCCGAGCATGCGCTGGCCGATGATCACGGCCACCTGCTGGTCCGCCTCGTAGGCGAGCTTTGCGGCGGACTCCGCGACGTCGATCAGGTCCCCGGCGGTCTCGGCGCGCATCGTGCGCACCCCGACCGCCTCGAGCGTCGCCTCGGTCGCCAGCCCCATCGGTACCTGCCACGGGTTGAACTCGGCCCATTCGCCGCGCATCGTCACCAGCAGCAGCAGGGGGATGCGGGCGACGATCGCCAGCGACAGCATGTTGATGCAGTTGCCGACCCCGCTCGACTGCATGAGGACGACGCTGCGCTGGCCGCCGAGCCAGGCGCCCGCGGCGATCGCGATGCCCTCCTGCTCGGACGTCAGCACCATCGAGCGCACGACAGGGTCGGCCGCCATCAGCTCGATGAGGCGCGCATGCCCGGCATCGGGGACGTAGGACATCTGGCGGACATCGGCCGCCTTCAGCACCCGGTAGAGCTCGAGCGGCCACGTCTTGGCCATGATCGTCTCGGAACCGGGGCGGCCGGGCAGGGGCTCGCCCACCCCATGAGACGCCGCGCGCTGGCTCATCGTCGCTCTCTCCCGGAGGTCCATGGCGAGGGCGAACATAGGGGCGTGCAGCGATGCCCGGTCGTCGTATTGTTGGCGACCAGCTATAGCGGAATGCGATCGTCGGATGGATCTCTCGCAGCTCCGGACGCTCATCCACGTGGCCGAGCTCGGCAGCCTCAGTAAGGCTGCGGACCGGCTGCACATCGCCCAGCCGGCGTTGAGCCGCCAGATCCGCCTGCTGGAGGAGGAGCTCGGTGTGCGCCTCTTCGAGCGCCATGGCCGCGGCATGGTCATCACCGATATCGGCCGCAAGGTGCTGGGCCCCGCCACGCGCATCCTCAATGAGCTGGACGAGATCCGTGCCGGCGTCAGCCAGGCGACCCAGTCGCTGAGCGGGCGCGTCGTCATCGGCATGCCGCCGACGGTGGCCGAGATCATCTCCGGCGCCATCGCCGGCGCCTTCCGCCAGACCCATCCGCAGGTGCTGCCGCGCTTCGTCAGCGCCTTCACCGGCCACCTGCTGGACTGGCTGCAGCGCGGCGAGGTCGACGTCGCCGTGCTCTACGACCCGCAGCCGACGCGCTCGCTGCGCTCCAAGCCGCTGTTGATGGAAAACCTCTTCCTGATCGGCCCGGCCGAGGCGCGCCTCTCCGTCGTCCGTGCCGTGCCCTTCGCACGACTGGCCGACCAGGAGCTGCTGCTGCCGAGCCCGCGGCACGGGCTGCGGGCGCTGGTCGAGGAATGCGCCGCGCGCGCCGGGATCACGCTCAAGGTCACCATCGAGGCGGATTCGCTCTCGACGCTGAAGGACATGGTGCGCCAGGGCTACGGCTCGACCATCCTGCCCCTGCCGCCGATCCACGACGACATCGTGAGCGGCCGGCTCTCGGGCGCGCCGCTCGTCGAGCCCTCGCCGGTGCGCCGGCTGGTGCTGGCCTATGCCAGTGACCGCCCGGTGACGCGCGCCGCGCGCTTCGCGGAGCAGGCGATCAAGACGGTCATCGGCGACCTCGTCCAGCGTGGCATCTGGATCGGCCATCTGGTGGACGAGTGATGCGTCCATACACGAATAGATGGTGGCTTGGCTGCTCGCCTATCGAATCCGGATATAGCTGCTCACGCCAGATTCATCATTCGTCGCGCGCGGCGTTCATCTAGCGTCGGAGTTGAGACCACTCCCGGAGGCACGAGATGACAGCACGAATCCTGACGCGCCGTTCCGTGCTCCGCGCCGCGGCCGCCGGCTCGGCCCTGATTGGCGCCCCGTTCATCCACCGCCGCGCCAACGCGTCGGAGACGCTCTACGTCAACACCTGGGGCGGGGCGTGGGAGGAGAGTGCCACCAAGCATCTCTTCCGGCCGTTCACCGCCAAGACCGGGATAGAGATCAAGACGACATCGCCCGTCTCCTATGCCAAGCTCGCCGCGCAGGCGCGGACGGGCAAGTACGACTTCGACGTGACGACGCTGGCCGGCCCCGAGGCGGTGCAGGCGGCACCCGAGCGCCTGCTGGAGCCGATCGACGGCTCGATCATCGACCAGGCGTCGCTGCCCGCCGGCAGCATCATCGAGAACGCGGTCGCCTCGCACGTCTTCTCGACCAACATCGTCTTCGACCGGCGCAAACTGCCGGCGGGGGCCGTCGATTCATGGAAGGCGTTCTGGGACGTCGGCAAGAACCCCGGCCTGCGTAGCCTGCCGCGCTATGGCCAGCGCTTCGTGCCGATCGCGCTGCTCGCCGACGGCGTCGCGAAGAGCGCCCTCTACCCGCCCGACATCGACCGCGCCTTCCGCAGCCTCGACCGCATCAAGCCGCATGTCGCGGTGTGGTGGACGCAAGGCTCGCAGTCGCAGCAGCTGATCCAGGACGGCGAGGTCTCGGCGATCGGCATCTGGCACACGGTGGCCCTCGTGCTGATCAAGCGCGGCGTGCCGCTGGAACTGGTGTGGAACGAGGCCAAGCTCGACCGCACCTACTGGGGCGTGTCGCGCGGCACGCCGCGCGCCAAGGCGGCCTGGCAGTTCGTCAACTTCGCGATCCAGCCGCAGGCGCTGGGCGGCTTCTGCACCGACACCAGCTACGGCCCCGCCTATCCCAAGGCGTTCGAGCACATCCCGCAGGAATCGGCCGGGATGATGCCGACCTACCCCGACAACATAAAGCTGTGCTTCGAGGAGGATTCCGTCTCGATCGGCACCGCCCTCACCGGCATCATGCGCCGCTTCAACACCTGGGTGCAGAGCTGACCGGGGACCGTACCGGCCCGTACCTGCGGCGATGAGGCGGCTGCCGGGATTCGTCGGCGCGGCGGCGGTGGCGGCCGGCATCTTCGTGGTGGCACCGCTGTTCGTCGTCGTGCCGATGTCGTTCAGCCGGGCCAAGTCGTTCGAGTTCCCGCCGCCCGGCTACTGGCTCGGCTACTACGAGAAGTTCTTCGGCAGTGCCGGCTGGCTGCTGCCGCTCGCCAACAGCGTCGTCATCGGCATCGCCGTCGCCGCCGTGACGATGCTGCTGGTCGTGCCGGCGGCCTTCGCGCTGGTGCGCTACCGCTTCGCCGGCAAGGGCCTGGCCAAGCTCGTGATCATGCTGCCGATGCTGGTGCCGAGCATCGTGATGGCGCTGGGATACTACGAGTTCTTCGGCGTGATCGGCCTGCACCAGACCTATCTCGGCGTCATCCTCGCCCATGTCTGTGTCTCCGTGCCGATCGCCTTCCTGGTAGTTGCGGCCTCGCTCAAGGGCTTCGACCGCAACCTCGAGCGGGCGGCCGCCAGCCTCGGTGCCAACCGGCTGCAGACCTTCCTGATGGTGACCCTGCCGGTCCTGTGGCCGGGGTTCCTGACGGGCGGACTCTTCGCCTTCGTCCATTCCTTCGACGAGGCGGTGATCGCCATCTTCATCTCCGGCCGCGACGTGACCACGCTGCCGCGCAAGATGTTCGACAGCATCCTGGTCGACGCCGACCCGGTCATCGCCGTCGTCTCGACCCTGCTCATCGCCGTCGTCCTGCTGGGCGCCCTCGTGCCCGCATTGCTGCGCCGCCGTCCGGGCGGCCGCGTGGCGGCCTAGGACGATGGCGTCATCCTCCTCGGCAGGCGCCGTCTCGCTGGGCATCGAGCGGCTGCTGAAGCGGCTGGGCGAGCAGGGCATCGCCTGGCTGCTGGTGCTGCCGGCGATGGTCTTCATCGCGCTGGTCTTCGTCGTGCCGCTGGCGCGCATCGGCTGGATCAGCGTGTCGGAGCCATCCCTCTCGCTCGGGAACTTCCGCCATCTCTTCTCCGAGGAGCTCTACTACCGGGTGCTGGGCCGCACGTTCGCGGTGGCGCTGGCGGTCACGACGGCCTGCCTCGTCATCGCCTACCCCATCGCCTACTACGCGGCGACGCGCCGGGGGTGGCTGGGCAAGGCCTTGCTGCTGGCGGCCGTGCTCAGCTTCTGGCTCAGCTTCCTGGTGCGCACCTACGCCTGGCTGGTGATCCTCGGCAACCGCGGGCCGTTGATCGGCTTCCTGGAGGGGATCGGCGTCCAGTCGCCGCGCATCCTCTTCACCACCACGGCGACCGTGATCGGCATGATCCACATCCTGCTGCCGTTCATGGTGCTCGCCCTCTACGCGGTGATGGCCAAGATCGACAGCAACTACCCGCGCGCCGCCTTGAGCCTCGGCGCCAGCCCGACGCGCGCCTTCTGGATGGTCTATTTCCCGCTGTCGCTGCCGGGCGTGGTCAATGGCTGCATGCTGGTCTTCATCTTCTGCCTCGGCTTCTACGTGACGCCCGCACTCCTGGGCGGCCCGCGCGACCTGCTGATCGCCGGCCTGATCGCCTTCGAGATCCAGGAGGTGCTGGACTGGGGCATCGCGTCGGCCATGGCGGTCGTGCTGCTGGCGGTGACGGCTTCGGTGCTGACGCTCTACGACCGGCTCGTCGGGCTGGACCGGCTCTGGGGCTAGGGGGAGGGGCGATGGCCGAGGAGGCCTATCTCAGCCTGGAGGGGCTGACCAAGTCCTACGATGGGCGCCAGACGGCGGTCGCGGGCATCTCGCTGGCGATCGCGCGCGGCGAATTCGTCAGCCTGCTCGGGCCCAGCGGCTCGGGCAAGACGACGACCCTGATGATGATCGCCGGCTTCGAACAGCCGACGGCGGGCACCATCCGGCTGCGCGGCCGCTCGCTGGAGGACGTGCCGGCCTTCCGGCGCAACATCGGCGTCGTCTTCCAGAACTACGCGCTCTTCCCGCACATGACGGTCGAGCGCAACGTCGCCTTTCCCCTGCGCATCCGCAAGCTGCCGGCGGCCGAGCGCGCCGCCCGCGCCCGCCGGGCGCTCGACATGGTCGGCCTGGCGGGCTTCGCCGAGCGCCGCCCGCGCGAGCTATCGGGCGGCCAGCAGCAGCGAGTGGCGCTGGCCCGGGCACTGGTCTTCGAGCCGGACGTGCTGCTTCTCGACGAGCCGCTGGGCGCCCTCGACAAGAACCTGCGCGAGCAGATGCAGATCGAGATCAAGCGGCTGCACCGCCAGCTCGGCATCACCACGGTCTACGTCACCCACGACCAGTCCGAGGCGATGACGCTGTCGGACCGCATGGTGATCTTCAGCCAGGGGGTGATCGAGCAGGCGGGCCCGCCCCTGGAGGTCTATCATCGCCCGCGCACCAACTTCGTCGCGCGCTTCGTCGGCGACTGCAACATCCTCCCGGGCCGCATTCTCGATGGCGAGACCGGCACCGTCGAGCTGGAGGGGCTGGGCCGGGTCGCGACCGGCCGGCCGATTGCGGGCGGGGCGGCGGGCCGCCCGGTCGAGGTGGTGCTCAGGCCGGAGTTCATCCGGCTGGCCGCCGCCGGGCCGGAGGAGGACGTACGCTTCGAGCTGGCGGTCGAGAGCATCATGAACTACGGCGAATCCGCGGTCGTCTTCGGCACCGCCGGGGCCACTGCCGTACGTGCGCGGGTGATCGGCCGCGACGTCGCCGGGCTCGCCGCCGGCGGCCGCGCGGCGGCCGCCGTGCGCGCCGCCGACTTCTGGGTGCTGCCGCCGCAATGAGGGCCTGACACGCGATGTTCTACGAGCTGATGAGCTACGACGTGATCCCCGGGAGGGCGGCCGAGTTCCTCGAGCTGTGCCGCTCCCGAGGATTGCCGATCCGTGGCGAGAAGTACGGCCGGCTGGAGGGCTTCTGGCGCGTCGACATCGGCCGCCAGTACCAAGTCATGCATCTCTGGAGCCATGCCAGCGTCGAGGCCCGCCAGACCGCCCGTCTGAAGATGGCTGAGGACCAGGCCTGGCAGACCGACTTCCTGCCCTACTGCCTGCCCCTGATGGTCGAGGGCGAGACCCGCTTCATGTCGGCGCTGGCCCCGCTGACGCCGCCGCCCGCCGCCAGCGGCATCTACGAGATCCGCTTCACCACCACCCGCCCGCTCAAGGGCCGGAGCTGGTTCCAGGACCAGACTGCCGCCCGTGCGGCCCATTGCGTCGGCGCCTGGCAGAACATCGCCGGCCGTCCCTACGAGATCATCACGCTTCT
>JBFWXJ010000019.1:0-28038 GCA_050187535.1 Alphaproteobacteria bacterium
GAAAGATTTCCGCCCGGCCGTTGCCGGCCGGGCGTACTAGAACGATTGCGAAAGGTAGGCCTGCAGCGGGGCGACTTCAAGGGCGCCCGCGGCCAGCGCCGCGATGGCCTGCACGACCGCCCGGGCGCCAGCGACAGTGGTGTAGTAGGGCACCCCGTTCATGACAGCCGTCCGGCGCAGGCTGAAGCTGTCGGCGATCGCCTGGGCACCCTCGGTCGTGTTGAAGATGAGCTGCACCTCGCCCGAGAGCATCGCATCGACGATGTGCGGGCGGCCCTCCAGCACCTTGTTGATCCGCACGACCGGGATGCCGGCCGCCTCCAGCAGGGTCGCCGTGCCGCTCGTCGCGACGACGCGGAAACCCATCTCGGCCAGGCGGCGCACCGGCTCGACGATCGCCGGCTTGTCGTGATCGCGCACCGAGACGAAGACCGTGCCCGACAGCGGCAGGTTGGCGCCGACGCCGAGCTGCGACTTGGCGAAGGCGCGGCCGAAATCGGTGTCCAGTCCCATGACCTCGCCCGTCGACTTCATCTCGGGGCCGAGGATGGTGTCGACGCCGGGGAAGCGCGCGAACGGAAAGACCGCCTCCTTGACCGCGACATGGCCGCGCGGCGACGCCCCGGGCGCCAGGTCGGCAAGCCGCTCGCCGGCCATGACGCGGGCCGCGATCTTGGCGATGGCGGCACCTGTGGCCTTGGCGACGAAGGGCACCGTGCGGCTGGCGCGCGGGTTCACCTCCAGCACGAAGACGTCCTTGCCTTGCACGGCGAACTGCACGTTCATCAGGCCGACGACGTCGAGCGCCTTCGCCAGCGCCTCGGTCTGGCGGCCGATGTCGGCGACCACGTCGGGGTGGAGCGAGTAGGGCGGCAGCGAGCAGGCGGAATCGCCCGAATGGATGCCCGCCTCCTCGATGTGCTCCATGATGCCGGCGACGACCACCATCTCGCGGTCCGCCAGCGCGTCGACGTCGACCTCGATGGCGTCGCGCAGGTAGGAGTCGATCAGCACCGGGCTGCTGCCGGAGACCTTGACCGCATTGGTCGTGTAGCGGCGCAGGCCGGCCTCGTCATGGACGATCTCCATGGCGCGGCCGCCCAGCACATAGGAGGGGCGGATGACCACGGGATAGCCGATGGCGGCGGCGACCGCCTCCGCCTCGGCTTCCGACGTGGCGGTGCCGTTCTCGGGCTGGCGCAGGCCGATCTGCTTCAGGAGAACCTGGAAGCGCTGGCGGTCCTCGGCCAGGTCGATCGCGTCGGGCGAGGTGCCGAGGATGGGGATGCCGGCCGCCTGCAGGGCGGCAGCCAGCTTCAGCGGCGTCTGGCCGCCGAACTGCACGATGACGCCCGCGACCTCGCCGGATGTCTGCTCGACGCGCACCAGCTCGGTCACGTCCTCGGCGGTCAGCGGCTCGAAGTAGAGGCGGTCCGACGTGTCGTAGTCGGTCGATACGGTCTCGGGGTTGCAGTTGACCATGATCGTCTCGACGCCCGCCTCGCGCAGCGCATAGGCGGCGTGGACGCAGCAGTAGTCGAACTCGATGCCCTGGCCGATGCGGTTCGGCCCGCCGCCCAGGATGACGACCTTGCGGCGCTGGCTGGGCTCGGCCTCGCATTCCGGCGCCAGCAGGCCGTCGCCCTCGTATGTGGAATACATGTAGGGCGTGCGCGACGGGAACTCGGCCGCACAGGTGTCGATGCGCTTGTAGACCGGGCGGATCCCGAGCGCCCGGCGCCGCTCGGCCACCGTCGCCTCGTCGACGCCGGCCAGCGCCGCCAGCCGAGCGTCGGAGAAGCCCCGTCGCTTGAGGCGCGCCATGGTCGGCGCGTCCATCGGCAGGCCGTTTTCCGAGACGCCGCGCTCGTCGGCGACGATGGCCGCGATACGCTCCAGGAACCAGGGGTCGATGCGGCAGGCCGCATGCACGTCCGCGACCGACAGGCCGCGGCGCAGCGCCTCGGCGACGACGAGGATGCGGTCGGGCGTCGGCCGGGCGAGGGCCGCGCGCAGCAGGTCGCGGTCGCCGGGGCCGCCGGTCAGGCCCGGGACCGGCACCGGGTCGAAGCCCGACAGGCCGGTCTCCAGCGACCGCAGCGCCTTCTGCATCGACTCCTCGAAGCAACGGCCGATCGCCATCGCCTCGCCGACCGACTTCATGGACGTCGTCAGCAGGGGCTCCGTGCCGGGGAACTTCTCGAAGGTGAAGCGCGGGATCTTGGTGACGACGTAGTCGATCGTCGGCTCGAACGAGGCCGGCGTGACGCCGGTGATGTCATTGTCGAGCTCGTCGAGCGTGTAGCCGACGGCCAGCTTGGCCGCGATCTTGGCGATCGGGAAGCCGGTCGCCTTCGACGCCAGGGCCGACGAGCGCGAGACGCGCGGGTTCATCTCGATGACGACGAGACGGCCGTCGGCCGGGTTGACCGCGAACTGGACGTTCGAGCCGCCGGTGTCGACGCCGATCTCGCGCAGGACCGCGATCGAGGCGTCGCGCATGCGCTGGTATTCCTTGTCGGTCAAGGTCAGCGCCGGGGCGACGGTGATGCTGTCGCCCGTATGGATGCCCATCGGGTCGACGTTCTCGATGGAGCAGACGATGATGCAGTTGTCGGCGCGGTCGCGCACGACCTCCATCTCGAACTCCTTCCAGCCGAGCACCGACTCCTCGATCAGCACCTCGCCGACCGGCGACGCGCGCAGGCCGCCGCGGACGATCTCCTGGAACTCCTCGCGGTTGTAGGCGATGCCGCCGCCGCTGCCGCCCAGCGTGAAGGACGGGCGGATGATCGCCGGCAGGCCGACGACGTCGAGTGCGGCCAGCCCCTCGTCCATGTTGCGGACGAGCTGGCTCTTGGGCGATTCGAGGCCGATCCTGTCCATGGCCCGGCGGAACAGCAGGCGGTCCTCGGCCTTGGCGATCGCCTCGCGCTTGGCGCCGATCAGCTCGACGCCGTACTTCTCCAGCGTGCCGTCGTCGGCCAGCGCCAGCGCGGTGTTGAGCGCGGTCTGCCCGCCCATGGTCGGCAGCAGGGCGTCGGGGCGTTCGCGGGCGATGATCTTGGCGACCATCGTCGGCGTGATCGGCTCGATGTAGGTCGCGTCCGCCAGCCCCGGATCGGTCATGATCGTGGCCGGGTTGGAATTGACCAGGATGATCCGGTAGCCCTCGGCGCGCAGCGCCTTGCAGGCCTGGGCCCCGGAATAGTCGAACTCGCACGCCTGGCCGATGACGATCGGGCCGGCGCCGATGATGAGGATGGAGCGGATGTCCGTGCGTTTGGCCATGGTCCCGCTCACCCGTTCTTCGCGTCGATCATGTCGACGAAGCGCTTGAAGAGGTAGTGGCTGTCCTGCGGCCCCGGCGACGCCTCGGGATGGTACTGGACCGAGAAGATCGGCTTGTCCTTGACGCGGATGCCCTCGTTCGAGCCGTCGAACAGCGACACGTGGCTGACTTCGACGCCTTCCGGCAGGGTCTCCGGCACGACGCAGAAGCCATGGTTCTGGCTGGTGATCTCGACCTTGCCGGTGGCGAGGTCCTTGACCGGGTGGTTGGCGCCGCGATGGCCGGTCGGCATCTTGCGCGTCTCCGCCCCCAGGGCCAGCGCCAGGAGCTGGTGGCCGAGGCAGATGCCGAAGACGGGGATGCCGGTATCGATCAACGTCTTCAGCGTCGGCACCGCGTAGGTGCCGGTGGCCGCCGGGTCGCCCGGCCCGTTCGACAGGAAGATGCCGTCCGGCTGGTGGCGCAGCACTTCCTCGGCGGTCGCCGTCGCGGGCACGACGGTGACGCTGCAGCCTTCCGAGGCGAGGCAGCGCAGGATGTTGCGCTTGGCGCCGTAGTCGATGGCGACGACGTGTCGCCTGGGTGCTTCCAGCCGGCCATAGCCTTGGCCGAACGCGTAGCGCGTCTCGTCCCAGCGATAGGTCTGGCGGCAGGTCACGTCGAGCGCCAGGTCCATGCCCTCCAGGCCCGGCCAAGCGCGCGCCTCGGCGACCAGCGCCGCGATGTCGAAGCGGCCCTCCGGGTCGTGGGCGATCACGCCTGTGGGCGCGCCATGGTCGCGGATGCGCCGGGTCAGCCGGCGCGTGTCGATCCCGGCGATGGCCGGCAGGTTCTGCACCTTGAGCCAGGTGTCGAGGTGCTGCGTCGCCCGGAAGTTGGACGGATCGGTCGGGTCGGCGCGCAGGATCAGGCCGCGGGCGGCCGGCACCACCGTCTCGATGTCCTCCGGGTTGGCGCCGACATTGCCGATATGCGGGAAGGTGAAGGTGATGATCTGCCCGGCATAGGAGGGGTCCGTCAGGATCTCCTGGTAACCCGTCATCGAGGTGTTGAAGCAGATCTCGCCCACCGTACGTCGCACCGCGCCCAGCCCTCGGCCCCAGAGCACACTGCCGTCGGCGAGCGCCAGGACGGCGGTCGCACCGGGAGGCGGGGAGGTGGCGGGGATGGCGGGGGGCGACATGCGATCGGCTCCTCTTATGACGCGCCCTCGCGGGCGCGCGAATGCGACCCCTCGGGTAGCATCCCGGAGGTCGGCACGGCACGGTCCCGCTGGCGCGGCAATGGCGTGGAGACCGCGCGGTGTTTAGAGAATGCCCCCGGCGGCGTCAAGGCGAGGGGCGGCGGCGCTCAGCCGGACTCGGCTTCGATCTTCTCGCGCGCGGCGCTGGCGAGGAAAGCGGAGCGGGTCAGGCCCCGCGCGGCAGCGGCCTCGTCGATCGTCGCCAATAGGCCGGCGTCGAGCGAGATGTTGGCGCGGGCGGGCCGTCCGGTGTCGAGCATCAGCGGGACCATCGCCAGGATCGCGCCGCCGGCGAGTGCCGCGGCGATCTCTGGATCGGTCTTCAGGGCTTCCGCATCTCTTGCAGACGGGATCGCTTCGCCATCGCCGATGGCGTCCTCGGCCCACAGCCGCAACGCCTCGACGGTATTGATGAGAGCTTCGTCGACGGTGCCGCCGGCAGATGTGCAGCCGGGGAAATCGGGCACCACCACGCCGTAGGCACCGGGTGCTCCATCGACGAGGACGACGTAGCGTGTCACCAGTGTCCTCCGTTCATTCGATCCATCCGGCGGCCTTCGCGATCTGCCTGGCGACACCGGCGGACAGCGTTCGGTGTCGCGGCAGGATGATGCGACCCTCCCGAAGGGGATGCTTGTAGACATCGTGGCTGCCGCCGGAACGCCCGACCCAACCTTCCCGGACGAGCCGCGCTTCGACCTTCCTGCGATCCGTTTCCAAGCAACACCGCTCTGCACATTTATTTGCGCACGGATTCGCTGGATTGCAAGTCGCTCACCCCTTCCCGTCCGGATCATCCGACAGCTTCACCGCCGCGGTGTCGTTGCTGGGGGCCGCGCAGCGGTCGGCGCCGGGGGCCCAGCCGGACTTGCGGAAGCCGCCCCCCGGCAGAGCGTAGAGGAGGTCGTCCCATCCGTCGGTGAAGAGGGCGCGCACCCGGTCGCCCTCCCAGCGCCAGATCCCGACCTCGCCGGTGCCGAAGTCGGTGGTGGCGAACTGGTCGGCTCGCAGTCGGGCGAGGAAGGATGAGCCGTCGGTGTGGAAGAAACGCCACAGGCCGACGGGGCGGAAGGGCTCGCGCGCGGCGGCGGCGCAGGCGATGCCGGGGGCGGCCGCGAGCGTGAGGAGGGAGGCGAGGAGCGTGCGGCGGTCGGCGCCGATGGGCATGGTCGTGGTCCGTCGAGAGGTTCCGAGTCCGCCCGCAAGTTGACAAGGCCGGACGGGGTCCCGCAACCTCCGCGTCCTGCCGCAACGGGAACCTCGGGGGAGGGCTGCGATGGTCATGTTCACGGGCCATGTGTTCACGGGCCGCATGGGAGCCGCGGCGGCCGCCGCCGCGTTCGTCGTCGCGACGCTGGCCGGGCCGGCCGCCGCCCAGAAGCGCGGCGGCACGCTGGTCTTCGCCCAGGAGGCGCCGCCGCCCACGCTCGACCCCTACTTCTCGACATCGGTGTCGACCCGCAACGTCGCGATGAACATGTTCGAGACGCTGCTGACGCGCGACGAGAACAACGGCCTCATCAAGGAGCTGGCCGAGGACTACACGGTCTCCGGCGACGGCCTTACCTACACCTTCACCCTGCGCAAGGGCGTGAAGTTCCACAACGGCAAGGAGATGACGTCCGCCGACGTCAAGGCGTCGTTCGAGCGCTACAAGCGCATGGCGCTGCCCAAGGTGACGCTGGCCCCGGTCAAGTCGTTCGAGGCGCCCGACCCGTACAAGTTCGTCATGGTGCTGGACAAGCCGGTGCCGGTGTTCCTGGAGGAGATCAGCGCCTTCGTCTCGCCGATCGCCATCCTGCCGGCCGAGCAGAAGGACAAGGACGGCGGCAAGATCGACATGGTCGGCACCGGCCCCTTCCAGTTCGTCGAATGGGTCGCCGACAGCCACCTCAAGCTCAAGCGCTTCGACGGCTACGTGCCGGACGCGCGCTACAAGGGCACCGACGGTTTCGCCGGCCGCAAGGATGTGCTGGTCGACATGGTCGACATCCGCCTCGTCAAGGAGGGTGGTGCCCGCGTCGCCGGGCTCGAGTCCGGGCAGCTCCACATCGTCGAGGACATCCCGACGGAGTCCGCCAAGCGGCTCGCGGCCCGCAAGGACATCGTCATCTACGACCTGAAGAACTGGTGGCTGCACGGCGCCTGGGTGAACCACGCCCGTGCGCCGACCGACAACCCGAAGGTCCGCCGCGCGATGCAGATCGCCCTCGACATGGAGGCGATCATGGACATCTCGAGCGATGGCGCCTATGCGCTGCAGCCGGGCCTCCAGTATCCGGGCAACCCCTACTACGTCGACACCGGCAAGGAGCTCTACAACGTCGCCGATACGAAGAAGGCGGCGGCCCTGCTGAAGGAGGGCGGCTACAAGGGCGAGGAGCTGGTGATCATCACCAACTCCAGCTACCAGAGCATGTACAAGGCGGCCCAGGTGGTGGCCGAGCAGCTCAAGGCGGCCGGCTTCAAGGTCCGGATCGACGTCTTCGACTGGGCGACCGCGCTGGCCCGGCGGCCGAACAAGGACGCCTGGAACCTGTGGTTCACCGGCCAGGGCACCGGTCCGTCGGTCGGCCCGTTCACGGCGCTGAAGGACGTGGTGACGCCGCAGCTCAACCAGTTCGTGCCCGACCCGGTGATCGACCGGCTGTTCGCCGAGATGATCTCCGGCACGACGTTCGAGGCGCGCAAGGCTTCCTTCGCCAAGTTCCAGCAGCAAGTCTACGACAACGTGCTGTTCCTCAAGTTCGGCGACTTCCAGCGCAAGCAGGCGACGCGGGCGAACGTGAAGGGCTACGCGCCCTATCGCATCCCGCGCTTCTGGAACGTGTCGCTGGAGAACTGAGGCCGCGGCCCGCGCGGCAGCCGGCCGCGCGGGCACCCCCGCCATGGGCGAGTTCGTCCTCCGCCGCCTGCTGGCGGCGATCCCCGTGCTGCTGCTGGTGACGCTGATCGCCGCCTCGATCATGCAGCTGGTCCCGGGCGACCCGGCGGCCATCATCGCCGGCCAGGGCGCCAGCGACGAGCAGGTGCAGCAGATCCGCACGCAGCTCGGCCTCGACCGGCCGTTCCTGCTGCGGCTCGGCGAGTGGTACCTGGGCCTGGCGCGGGGCGACCTCGGCTGGTCGCTGACGCTGAACCGCAGCGTCGTGCAGGCGATCGTCGAGCGCATCCCCGTCACGCTGGCGCTCTCCGGCATCGCCCTGCTGCTCACCATCCTCGTCGGCGTGCCCGCCGGCATCCTGGCGGCGCTCCGTCCGAACAGCTGGGTCGACCAGCTCGTCCTGACGCTGGCGCTCTTCGGCGTGTCGGTGCCGAACTTCTGGCTCAGCCTGATGCTGATCGTGGTGTTCGGCGTGCTCGTCGACTGGCTGCCGACCGGCGGCTACGTACCGTTCGCGGAGAACCCGGTCGAATGGGCGCGCAGCCTCGTGCTGCCCTCGCTGTCCTTGGCACTGCTGCAGATCGGCCTGCTGGCGCGCATCACCCGGGCGACGATGCTGGAGGTGTTGCGCAACGACTATGTCCGCACCGCCCGCGCCAAGGGCCTGCCGCGGCGCCTCGTCGTCGGCAAGCACGCGCTGAAGAACGTCATGATTCCCGTGGTCACGGTGATCGGCATCTCCTTCGGCCTGCTGCTCTCGGGCTCCGTCGTGATCGAGACCGTCTACTCGATCCCCGGCATGGGCCGGCTGCTGGCGACCGCCATCTTCAGCCGCGACTACCCCGTCATCCAGGGCGGGCTGCTGGTGACGGCGGCGACGCTGGTGCTGCTCAACCTCGTCGTCGACCTGCTCTACGCGGCCCTCGACCCGCGCGTCACCTATGACCGCCGCTGAGGAGACGGCCGCGGCGCCGGAAGCGCGCGGGCGCGGGCTGCTGCGCCGGCTGCTGCGCCACCGGCTCTTCGTCACCGGCGTCGTCCTGTTCGGCCTGATGCTGGCGCTGGCGGTCTTCGCCGACGTGCTGGCGGTGGCGGCACCCGAGCGCATGCACACCCGCTTCCGCTTCCGCGGCCCCGGCTGGCCGTTCCCGCTCGGCACCGACAATTTCGGCCGCGACATGTGGAGCCGCCTCGTCTACGGCGCGCGGCTGTCGCTCGGCATCGGCTTCGCGGTCGTCGTGCTGGCGGGCGTGGCCGGCACCGCGGTCGGCCTCGTGGCGGGCTACTTCCGCCGCCTCGACGAGCCCTTGATGCGGGTGATGGACGCGCTGATGGCCTTCCCGGCGATCCTGCTCGCCATCGCCATCGCCGCCGCGCTGGGGCCATCAGCGGTCAACGCGGTGATCGCGCTCTCCGTCGTCTACGCGCCGCGCACGGCGCGCATCGTGCGCTCGACCGTGCTGGTGGTGCGCGAGATGGAGTACGTTCAGGCGGCACTCGCCTTCGGGGCGCGGCACCGCTGGATCGTCATGCGCCACGTCCTGCCGAACAGCCTGGCACCGCTGATCGTCCAGCTCACCTTCATCTTCGCCTATGCGGTGCTGGCGGAATCGATCCTGAGCTTCCTCGGCGTCGGGCCGCCGCCGCCGACCCCGACCTGGGGCAACATGATCGCCGAGGGCAAGGACTACCTGCGCGAGGCGCCGTTGCTCGCCCTTTTCCCCGGCATCGCGGTGATGCTGACCGCCCTCGGCCTCAACCTGCTGGGCGACGGCCTGCGCGACGTCCTCGACCCGCGCCTGCGCGTGCAGCATGACTGAGCCGCTGCTGGCGGTGGACGGCCTCAGGGTCGTGTTCGGCCGGGGTGCCCGCGAGCAGGTCGCGGTCGACGCCGTCGGCTTCGATGTCGCGGCCGGCGAGACGCTGGGCATCGTCGGGGAGTCCGGCTCGGGCAAGAGCCTGACGGCGTTGGCCCTGCTGGGCCTGGTGCCGAGCCCGCCCGGGCGCATCGCGGCCGGCACGATCCGCTTCGAGGGGCGCGACCTCGCGTCGGTCGACGAGGCGGCGCTGGAGCGCATCCGCGGTGCCCGCATCGGCATGATCTTCCAGGAGCCGATGACCGCTCTCAATCCGGTCTTCACCGTGGGCGAACAGGTGGCCGAAGCCTTGCGCGTCCATGAGGGGCTCGGCCGGCGCGAGGCCGCTGCGCGTGCCCTGGCGCTGCTGGAGCGCGTCGGCATCGCCGACGCGCCGCGGCGGATGCGGCAGTACCCGCACGAGCTGTCGGGCGGCATGCGCCAGCGGGTGATGATCGCCGCCGCACTGGCCTGCCGCCCGGCCCTGCTCGTCGCCGACGAGCCGACGACGGCCCTCGACGTCACCATCCAGGCGCAGATCCTGGCCCTGCTGCGCGAGCTGCAGCGCGAAATGGGGATGGCCGTCATCCTCATCACCCACGACCTCGGCGTCGTCGCCCAGATGGTCGACCGGGTGCTGGTCATGTATGCCGGCCGCATCGTCGAGGAGGGGCCGGTGGGTGACGTCTTCGCGCGGCCGCGCCATCCCTACACGCGGCTGCTGCTGGAGAGCATCCCTTCGCTCGACCACGAGCGCGAGCGGCTGCCGGCGATCCCCGGCATGGTGCCGACCCTGGCGGAGCTGCCGCCCGGCTGCCGGTTCCATCCACGCTGCCCGGACGCCATGGCGATCTGCCGGGCCGAGGTGCCGCGGCCGCGCGATCTCGGCAGCGGCCATCGCGCATCGTGCTTCGCGATCGGCGGGGGGACGGCATGACCGCGGTCGAGCCGCTGCTGGCGGTCGAGGGGCTGGTCAAGCATTTTCCGATCACCCGCGGCGTGTTCCGACGCCGTCAGGTCGGCGCGGTGCGCGCCGTCGACGGCGTCGACTTCACGGTCGCCGCCGGCGAGACGCTGGCGCTGGTCGGCGAATCCGGCTGCGGCAAGACGACGACCGGCCGCATGGTCCTGCGGCTGATCGAGCCCACGGCGGGCTCCGTGCGCTTCGCCGGCACCGAGCTGACGCGCCTCGACGTGGAGGCGCTGCGCCCACATCGGCGGGAGATGCAGATCATCTTCCAGGACCCCTACGGGTCGCTCGATCCGCGGATGACAGTGGCGGAGCTGCTGGCCGAGCCCTTGCGCATCCACGGCGTCGGGAACAAAGCCGAGCGGCGGGCCCGCGTCGCCGAGCTGCTGACGCTGGTCGGCCTGCCGCAGGCCCATGCGCGGCGCTACCCGCACGAGTTCTCGGGCGGGCAGCGCCAGCGCATCGGCATCGCGCGCGCGCTGGCGCTGCGCCCCAAGCTGATCGTCTGCGACGAGCCCGTCTCGGCGCTCGACGTCTCGATCCAGGCGCAGATCATCAACCTGCTGGAGGACCTCCAGCGCGACTTCGGGCTGGCCTATCTCTTCATCGCCCACGACCTTGGCGTGGTTAAGCACGTCGCCGACCGGGTCGCCGTCATGTATCTCGGCCGCATCGTCGAGACCGCGCCCAAGCGGCAGATCTACGCCCGGCCGAGCCACCCCTACACCCAGGCGCTGCTCGCCGCGGTGCCGATTCCCGACCCGGCCGCACGCAAGGCGCCGGCCGTTCTGGGCGGCGAAATCCCGAGCCCCGCCGCACCGCCGCCCGGCTGCCATTTCCACACCCGTTGCCCGCATGTCGTCGCGCGATGCCGCAGCGAAGCGCCGCTGCTGCGCGACATCGGTGAGGGCACGCGCGTCGCCTGCCACCTCGCCACCTGACCCCTGCCCCCGAACCCTGCTGCCGGAGTCCCCCATGCCCCGCACCAGCCGTCTTTCCGCCGAGATCGACTTCGATCGTGACGGCAAGCAGACCGGCTTCCTGCGCCTGCCGCATTCCGTCCACCGCTCGGCCTATGGCTGGCTGCCGATCCCGATCGCCTGCATTCGCAACGGCGATGGCCCGCGCGTGCTGCTGATGTCCGGCAACCACGGCGACGAGTACGAGGGGCAGGTCGCTCTCATGAAGCTGCTGCGCCGGCTGGAGCCCGGGGACATGCGCGGCCGCATCGTGTTCCTGACCGCGGCCAACTTCCCGGCCGCGATGGCCGGCATGCGCACCTCGCCGATCGACGAAGGCAACCTCAACCGCTCGTTCCCGGGCGATCCCGACGGCACCGTCACCCAGCAGATCGCCTGGTGGATCGAGCACGTCATGCTGCCGCAATGCGACTACGTGCTCGACCTGCATTCGGGCGGCAGCTCGCTCATGTACGTGCCGAGCGCGCTCTGCCGCCGCCATGCCGATGCCGGGCAGATGGAAACGGCGCTCGGCCTGCTGCGCACCTTCGGCGCGCCCTGCGCCTACGTCACCGACGCGCCCAACGGCGAGGACCGCACCCTGACGGCCGCCGCCATCCGCCAGGGCGTCGTCCATCTCGGCACCGAGCTGGCGGGCGGAGGGCAGGTGACGCCGTCGGCCCTGGCGATCGCCGAGGCCGGCGTGCGCCGCGTCCTGCACCGCATCGGCGTCCTCGCCGGCCCGGCACCCGAGCCGCCGCCGCCGACCCGGCTGATGCAGGTCCGCGGCAGCGCCTACTACGTCTACGCGCCCGACGGCGGCCTCTTCGAGCCGCTGGTCGAGCTGGGCGACGAAGTGAAGGCGGGTGATCCCGCGGGCCTCATCCACTTCCAGGATACGCCCTGGCGCGAGCCCTCGATGGCGCGCTTCGCACGCGACGGCTTCGTGCTGTGCAAGCGCGTTCCCGGCCGGACCGAGCGCGGCGACTGCCTCTTCCATCTCGGCACGCCCTACGAGGCCGCCGGCGACTGAAGGCCGCAGGAGGTACCGTCATCATGCGGCGGTCATGACCGCCGGCTAGCCTGCCGTGCTCGACCACGGTGGAGACGACAGGGCGGCAGCGCATGGAGAAGACCGATATCGTCGCTTCCCTCGGGCGGTCGGAGCTGCTTCGTCCGGCCCATCTGAAGGCGGCACTGGCCGCCAACGATCGGCTCAAGTTCTGCCTGACGGTGCTCCAGGCCGCCTTCAGCCGCGCCGCGCGACCCGATGCGGCGGCCCTCGACCTGCATCGCGAGTACGCAACGGCGCGGCTGGACGCACCGTGGCTCCTCGCCTTGCCGGCCTCTGCGCGCCTCGAGACGTCGGACCTGCATGCCGAAGACCTGCCGAAACTGATCGAACGGCTCGCGGCGGATATCCGCGTCATGGCGCGCCCGCTGGAGGGGAGTGCGGAGGCGGCCGACGGCGGGCTGCCGGCCCGCGTCGGGGAATGGTGCGGCTGGCTCGGCCGCCTCAGGCCCGGCGTCCTCAGCGCGGAGGAACTGGAGCGGCTGACCAGCGGCCGGCGGGGCGGGCAGGACAGCTTCCACATCCTGGTGATGGACCTGCACAAGGCCCTCAACCGTCTGGCGGTGGAGCTCGCCGACGAGACCGTCGACGGCGCCCATGTCTGGCAGCTCGCGGCGGACGATCGCCCGCGCGTGGCCGCCTTCATGCGCGGCCTGAACCGCTCGCGCCCGCTGAAGCTCGGTCACCCGGGGCTCGACACGGCAGCGACGCGCGACGGCACGCGCCTGCTCCTGCAGAACGACATCGGCACCAACGACGCCCACGTGCTCGTCGCCGAGGTCGAAGGGCTGCGCCTGACGCTGACCTATTCCGACCTGCACCAGCAACGCTTCGCGTTCTTCCAGGCGCTGCTGAGCGAGATCGGCGCGGTGTGGTCCGCCGTCGGGTCGCGGAAGACGGAGGGCCTCAACGCCGGAGACGCCTACCATGTCGGCACCGCCGCCTTCGACTGTGCCGACGAGCCCGGGCTGACAGCCGCCCTGGAAGGGCTGGGTGCAAGGATCGTCTTCCTCATCGACTGGAACCGCGCGCGCAAGCGCCTGCGGCCGCTGGTCGGCAAGGAGAACGCCGTCGCCATCCTGGCGGCCGCCGCGCGCCGCGGAATTGGGCATATGGGGTGGCTCGAGGCGGGCGGCGAGCGGCTACTGTTCGGCGCCATGGAGGCGGTCGGCCCCGAGTTCTTCCGCATGGGCGACCGGCTCGACACCGTACTGGGCGACGACGAGGCGCGCGAGCTCATGCTCGACGTGATGGCGCAGGCCTTCGAGGCGATGCAGCAGCGTCGGCCGCTGCCGCAGATCGCGGATTCGATCCGGCTGCTGCTGCTCCGCCATCTCGGGCGCCAGCGCGATCTGTTCGAGCTGATGAGCGACCACGCCGCCTACTGTCACGCGCTGTCGGAAGGGCTGCGCGACGCGCTGGCGCACGGGCTGGAGCGCGACGTCGAGGCTGCGGCGAAGCTGGCCGAGCGCGCAAAGCGCTGGGAGCGCGAAGCCGACCAGCTCGTCATGCGCTCGCGCGAGCGTGCCGAGCGGAACGAGCGCTGGCTGCCGTTCACCCGCCTTATCGAGAAGGCCGATGACGTCGCCGATGCGCTGGAGGAGGCCGTGTTCCTGCTGTCGCTGATCGCCGACGGTCGGCGCGGGGGCTGGCACGAGCAAGTGCGCGAGAAGCTTCGTGGGCTGGCCGGGCGCACGGACGAGGCGGTGCGGGACCACGTGAAGGCGCTGGCGATCGCCGGCGTGCTGCGCGACGGCGGCAGCGCGGAGGATCACGAAGCCTTCCTCGCGGTCTCCTGGCGCATGGTGGACGGGGAGCGCCGGTGCGACGAGCTGTTGCGCGACGTGCGCCGCGCCCTCGTCCGCCACGTCGACGACGCCGTGACCCTCGCCCTCACGACCGACCTCGCCCAATCCATCGAGGCGGCGACCGACGCCCTGCTGGCCACCAGCTACGGCCTGCGCGCACTGGCTCTCGATCGCATCGGGGCGCGCGGATGAGCCCCGCTCCCCGCAGCGGCTGCACGCCGGAAGCGGCGCGCGCGATCTATGCGATCGGTGCCGGCACCGTGCTCGACGGGGCGGCGACCCCCGACGTTCTCGGCTTCAAGGCGTACAACCTGGCGCGGATGGCGGCGATCGGCCTGAACGTGCCGCCCGCCTTCGTCATCGGGACCGGCTTCTGCGCCCGTCCCGAGCAGGTCGGGCCCGCCATCTGGAATGCGGCACTGAGCGGGCTCGAACGGGCGTCGGGGCTGCGGCTCTGCGATCCGCATCGGCCGCTGCTCCTCTCCGTCCGCTCCGGCGCGCCGGTGTCCATGCCGGGCATGATGGAGACGCTGCTCAATGTCGGGCTCACGGAATCGACGCTTCCCGGCCTCGTGCGCCTGACCGGCCATCCGCGACTGGCGTGGGACGCCTATCGGCGGCTCATCGCCGGCTTCGGCGAGGTGGTCGCGGCCATCGACGCCGGGCATTTCGCTGCCGATCTCGACGCGGTTCGCATGGGCGAGGACGAGCGCACCCTCGACTTCGCGGCGCTCCGCGAGGTAGCGCGGCGGCACCTGCGGACCTTCGCGCGCGAGGCCGGGCGTCCGTTCCCTCAGGACGCGGGGGAGCAGCTCGGCCAGGCGATCGCCGCGGTCTTCCGTTCCTGGAGCAGCGGAAAGGCCGTCGCCTATCGCGACCTGCACGACCTGCGCCACGACATGGGGACCGCGGTCACCGTGCAGCGGATGGTGTTCGGCAACGCTGGCGGGCTGTCCGGCGCCGGCGTCGGCTTCACCCGCGACCCGCTCACGGGGGAGCCACAGCCCTGGGTCGATTTCCTGTTCAATGCGCAGGGCGAGGATGTGGTGAGCGGCCGCCGCAGCGCCCGTGGCCACGAGGAGCTGGCGGCCGTCGTGCCGGCGCTCTGGGACGAGCTGGTGCAGGCGGCGCGCACGCTGGAGCGGCACTTCGGCGACATGCAGGACTTCGAGTTCACCATCGAGGACGGCGTGCTGTTCCTGCTGCAGACGCGCGACGGCAAGCGGTCGCCGCGCGCTGCCGCGCGCATCGCGCTCGACCTGCTGGACGAGGGCCTGATCGACGCCGCCGCCGCACGCCGATGGACGGACGGGCTGGACAGGCGCAGTCTGTCGCTGCGCAAGGTCGTAGCGGCCGACGGGGCTCCCCCCTCGCCGATCGCGACGGCGGCGTCGGCCGCCACCGGCGTGGTGTCGGGTGCGATCGCATTCGACGCGGCAGGCCTGCGGCGGCTCAAGGAGGCGGGCGGCCCCGTCATATTGGTGCGCCGCGATGCAGAGACGCGCGACATCGCAGCGCTCGACCTGGCCGACGCGCTGCTGACACGCCATGGCGCGCGAACGTCCCACGCAGCGGTCGTCGCACGCCAGCTCGGAAAGGTCTGCCTCGTGGGCTGCGATGCGATGGACGTCGACGAGGCCGGACGCTGCCTGACGATCTCCGGCACGCCCTATCCCGAAGGCGCGGTCCTGACCCTCGACGGGAATGAGGGCAGCATCTACGCTGGTGCAGCCGCGGTTGCCGACGACATCCCGGAGGATTTGTTGGCGCGCCTCGCCCGCCTGCGCGAGGAAGCCTGACCGCCAGCTTCAGTCCGCCACGTGAAAGCCGTGGTCGGCGTAGGTGGTCGATCCCGTCATCGCCGCACCGGCATCGCTCGCGAGGAAGGCGGCGATCCGTCCGACCCGCTCGATGCTCACGAGCTGATGGGCGGGCGTGCGCTCGCGCGTGCGGTCCAGCAGCTCGTCGAATCGGTCGATGCCCGAGGCCGCGCGCGTCGCAATCGGCCCAGGCGACAGCGCATGGACATGGATACCGTGCGGCGCCAGGTCAGCGGCCAGCGTACGCACGGTCGCTTCCAGGGCCGCCTTCACCGGTCCCATCAGATTGTAGTGCTCTACCACCCGGTTGGCGCCGTAGAAGCTAACCGTCTGCAGGCTGCCGCCGCTGCGCATCAGCGGCCGGGCCAGTTTCGCCATGCGGATGAAGGAATGGCAGGAGATGTCCATCGCCAGGGCGAAGCCCGCGGCCGAGCAGTCGATCAGCCCGCCGTGCAGGTCTTCCCGCGGCGCGAATGCGATCGAGTGCAGTACCGCGTCGAGTCGGCCCCATTCGCCGGCGATACCGTCGAACGCCGCCTCGAGCTCACCCGGTACGCGGACATCGCATGGCAGGATGATCGTGGCGCCGAGTGCCTCGGCCAGAGGCCGCACATGGGCCTCAGCCTTGGCATTGAGATAGGTAACGGCCAGATCGGCGCCGGCCGCGCGCAGCGCGCGGGCACAGCCATAGGCGATGCTGCTCTCGTTGGCGATGCCCACCACGAGTGCGCGCCTGCCCGTCAGATCGACGATCGGTCCCATTGCTCCGCTGCCCAACGCTCTACCTCGACGGTTTCGCTCTCGATAGGGCGTATGCCGGCTTGCCGATCGATGGGCGAGTCCGCGTCGATCTCTTGAAGGCGTGTCCGTGACCGATCAGCCGCCGCGCCGCGTCCGCGCCCGCAGCGCCGCCAGCGCCACCCGAGGGGTCAGCGCATCGTCGTCCGGCAACGCGGCGAGGTCGGCGCCCGCCGCGCGCAGCGTCGACAGGAGCGCGCTCATCTGTGCGCGCCGCTCGGCCGTCGGGGCCGGCACCAGCCCGAGGTCCAGGCTGCGCAGCCCGAGACCGCGCCGGGTGATCTCGTCGCCCGACGCCAGGTGGACGGCGGCGTCGAGCGTGCGGTCCTCGACGACGATGCCGCAGCGATCGACCAGGGAGGCGCCGGCGGCGCCCGCCACCGGCCAGCCGTCGAGATCGATCCCCGCCGGCGTCGATGTCGCCACGCGCCAGCCATAGGTGCTGCGCAGTGTGGCCGCGACCGCTGCCGCGACGCCCTGCATCTCGGTGCCGCCGACGATGAGGACATGGGTCATGGTCCAGCGCTCGCCCCGCGGCATGCAGGTGTCGAGGAGGATGCGCGCGACGTCGCGCAGCACCGGGGGCTCGATGCTGTAGTGGATCGTCAGCGCCGGTTGCGGATTGACCTCGCAGAGCCCGGCGCCGACCTCGCGCCAGGATCGGGAGACGTCGGGAGTTCGGAAGTCGATGCCGGCGACGTCGAGCTCGAAGACCGCGACGGCGCGCTCCAGCATGGCGCGCGTCTCGGGGTGGACCTCGTCCGTGACGTCGACCTTCCGCTCGCCGCCGAAGCGCATGATCGGCAGCGGGTAGGTCTCGACCCGCTCGCCCGCCGCCGGCACGGTTTCCGGGTGCCGGTCGTGGTGGGCGAGGAAGCGGATCGCCAGGTCGTCCCAGAGGATGCGGCCGATGGCGAAGCCCTCGTCGCGCCGGCCGCGCCCGTCACTGTTGGTGGCGGCGACCAGTTCGGCGATGGTCGAGCGGCCGTCGCCCGTCACCACCGGCGGATTGCTGCGGATGACCGAGGCGACGCGACCGCCGATCACCAGCGCGCGATACTCGCGGCCGGGCAGGTAGCTCTCGGCGAGCAGCTCGGTGCTCGTCTCCATCGCCTTCAGGAAGACCGCCTCCAGCTCGTCCTCGCGATAGACGAAGCCGACGCCTTCCTGCTTGCGCGCGGCTTCGGGTTTGATGACCAGGGGCAGGCCGAACCGCTGCATCGCCGCGCAGGCGGCGGCGAGATCGGGGATCGCCATCTGCCGGGCCATCGGCACGCCGACCCGTTGCAGCATGCGGCTGGCGATGCGCTTGTTGCCGGCGGAGCGCAACCCGAGATGGGGGGTGGCGTTGGTGACCCCCCCGTCGAACAGCCGCGATCGGCGACCCTCGCCCACCTGCACCAGGACGCCCGGCCCCATGATGCTGCGCCAGGGCAGGCGCCGGTCGTCTGCGGCATCGGCGATGTGGCGTCGCGAGCTCGGCAGCCAGCGGTCGGCGCCTGCACGCATCGCCTGCAGCCGCGGGCGGGCGCCCTCCAGCCATGCCTCGGTGTCGTCGTCCTCGCTCACGGCCGCCAGCAGCGAGACCGCCAGCGTCAGCGATCCCTCGGTAAGCTCGGTGCCGCCGAGCGGCACCGCCGCGCAGTGCGACTGCTCCGCGCCTCCCGCCAGGCGCCTGGGCGGCGATGTCCGAAACCCGGCCCAGGCGCGGATCGCCAGCGCGATTGCCTCGACGGCCGCCGCTGCCGTCCCCGGCGCTTCCGGCAGGCCCGCCGGAAGCCCTGTCGGCAGCAGCCGGCCGAGCAACCCGACGGCGGCCTTCCAGCGGGTGCCCGGAAAGCCGCCGGCCAGGAACGCCACGGCCACCGGCTCTTCGGCGAACCAGTTGGCACCGTGGAATGCGGCGATGCGGACGATGCGGAGCGGCTCCGTCCGCTCGATGGCTGCAGCTTCCATTGCGGGCCGTCCTACCGGGCCGGCCGTGCGGAGGCGGCGAGCGTATACTCGTCCGACCGCGCCTCGTAGGTGATGGCGGCCCGGCTCGCCCACGTCGCCGCCTGGAAATAGAGTGGCAGCAGGCCGGCGTCGTCCATGGCGACCTCGATCGCCCGGGCGAGTGCCGCAGCGCGCGGCGCATCCTCGCCGACGGTCAGCGCGGCGGCGAGCGCGGCGTCGAAGGCCGGGTTGGAATAGCCCGAGCGGTTGTTGCCGCCCCATCCGGTGCGCCGGTCGGCGGTCGCGATGAGGGCCCGCATGGCGAGGCCGGCGTCGCCGGTCTCCGTCGACCAGCCGTCCATGAACAGGCTGAACTCGCGCTTGGCCGCGCGGGTCTTGAAGACGCTGCCGGGCAGGCTGGCGACGCGGACCACGATGCCGATGCGCTGCAGCATGCCGGCGATCGCGACCACCACCTTGTCGTCGTTGAGGTAGCGGCCGTTCGGCCCGTGCAGGGTCACGGTGAAGCCGCCGGGCACGCCGGCCTCGGCCAGCAGGCGGCGGGCTGCTTCGGGGTCGTAGCGGTCGGGGACGAGCCGCTGGCTGGTCCCGACATAACTCGACGGCAGCAGCTGGGCGGCGGGCGTCGCGGCACCCTCCATGATCCGCTCGGACAGGGCGGTCCGGTCGATGGCGAACGAGATCGCGCGGCGCACCCGCGGGTCACGCAGCGGATTGGGCACCAGCGGGCGCCCCTCGGCGTCGGTGACGAACGGAGTCGGGTCGCGGGCACTGTCGAGGCAGAGGAAGAGGACACGGCTGGTGATCGCCTGCGCCAGGCGGATGTCGGTGCGGCGCTTCAGCTCACCCAGCGCGGACGTCGGCACGCCTTCGATCAGATCGACGTCGTCCGCCAGCAGCGCCGCGACGCGGGCCGCGTCCTCGGGCACCGGGCGGATGGCGACGGCGGTCCAGGCGGGGCGCTCGCTCCACCAGTCGTCATTGCGCCGCAGGTCCAGGCTTTCGGCCCGCTTCCAGCCCGCGAGGCGGAAGGGGCCGGTGCCGACGGCGAGCGTGCCGTCGTTGAAGGCGTCCGACCGGGCGTTCGCCGCCCGCCGCGAGACGATGCCGATCGCCGTCAGGTCCCAGGGCAGCGACGGATAGGGGCCGGCGGTGCGTATCTCGACCGTCGTCGCGTCGATGGCCCGGGCCTCGACGATCGCCCGCAGGTAGGAGCCGTAGCCGCCGGGGCTGCCCTCCACGGCCACCGCCCGCTGCAGCGAGACCACGACGTCCTCGGCGCCGAACGCCTGGCCGTCGTGGAAGCGCACGCCCGGGCGCAGCGTAAGCACCCAGCGCGTCGGCTCGGCCATCCGCCAGGAGAGCGCCAGGCCCGGCAGCAGCCGCTGCTGCGCATCCTGCGCCACCAGCGGGTCGTAGATGTGGCGCACCATCTGCGCGTTGGGCGAGGTCGAGTGCCAGTGCGGATCGAGGGACGAGGTCTCGACCGCGACGCCGACGCGCAGCGTCGCGGCCGCGGCGGCAGAGGCCGCTGCCGCCAGCACGCAGCCAAGCAAGATCGCCCGCATCCCCATATGCGCCACCCCTAGCCATTCGCCCGCGCGACAATGCCGCGGAACCTCGGGTTTCGCCACCCCTCGGGGTCAGGGCCGGACGAGAACGACCCCGCGGCCCGCCAGCGTCAGCCCGACCGCCGCACCCGGGGCATGCGCGCCGGCAACGTCGGGGGAAACGACGAATATGGGGCCGAGCGCGGTGTCGACCGTGTACTCCATGACGCCGCCCATGTACGTCGCGCGCGCGACGGTGCCCTCGACGTCGCCCCCGGCGCCGATGGCGATCGCCTCCGGCCGGATCGCCAGCGCCGCTTCGCCCGGCGGCAGGCCGCGGTGGGGCAACTCCAGCGTCAGCGGTCCCAGAACGACGGTCGCCAATTCGCCGGTGCGGGCCGCGATCCGCGCCGGCAGGACGTTAGCCTCGCCCATGAAGCCGGCGACGAAGACGTCGACCGGCCGCTCGTAGAGGTCGGCGGGCGTGCCGGCCTGGGCGATCTCCGCATCGCGCATCACGACGATGCGGTCGGACACGGCCAGCGCCTCGCTCTGGTCGTGGGTGACGTAGACGACGGTGACGCCCAGGCGCTGCTGCAGCTCGCGGATCTCCTCGCGCATGCGGCGGCGCAGCCGGGCGTCCAGGTTGGAAAGCGGCTCGTCGAAGAGGAGCACGGCCGGCTCCAGCACCAGGGCGCGGGCGACGGCGACGCGCTGCTGCTGGCCGCCCGACAGCTCCGACGGCAGGCGCCGGCCGAGCCCGGCCAGGCCGACCGTCTCCAGCGCCGCCTCGGCGCGGCCGGCGGCGGCGCGACGTGCCATGCCGGAGGATACGAGGCCGTAGGCGACGTTCTCGCCGACCGTCATGTGCGGGAAGAGGGCGTAGGACTGGAAGACCAGGCTGACGTCGCGCTCCCCGGCCGACAGGGTGGTGACGTCGCGGCCGCCGATCAGGATGCGGCCCGCAGTCGGGGCCTCCAGGCCGGCGATCATGCGCAGCAGCGTGGTCTTGCCGCAGCCCGACGGCCCCAGCAGCGTCACCAGCGTACCGCCGGCGATGACGAGGTCGAGCGGCTTCACCGCTGCGACCTGGCCGTAGCTCTTGGCGACGCCCTCCAGCCGGACTTCGGCACCCGTGCGCCCGGTCATGCACGGCCTCCGATCGCGGCCGCGGGCGGTGCTGCGGCCCTGCGGCCGAGCCGGCGGCGCCCCACGGCGAGCTGGATGGCGCCGATCGCCAGCACCATGAGCACGATCAGCGCGGCGCTGTAGGCGATCGAGACGCCGTAGTCGCCGTTGATGACCCGGTTGATGATGAACACGGTCGCCATCTCATGCTGCGCGGAGACGAGGAAGATCACGGCGCTGACCGTGGTCATGGCGCGGACGAAGGAATAGACCAGGGCCGTCAGGATCGCCGGCTTCAGCAGCGGCAGGACGACGCGCGCCAGGGTTCGTGCGGTGGTCGCGCGCAGGGTCGCCGAGGCCTCGTCCAGGCTGCGGTCGAGCTGGCTCATGGCGGCGATGCCCGAGCGCACGCCGACCGGCATGTTCCGGAAGACGAAGCAGGCGACGAGGATGATCGCGGTGCCGGTGATCTCGAGCGGCGGCACGTTGTAGGTCAGGATGTAGGCGACGCCGATCACCGTGCCGGGCACCGCGAAGGTCAGCATCAGGGCGAACTCCAGCGCGCCGCGCCCGACGAAGCGCTGGCGCGACAGCACCCAGGCGGCGAGCATGCCGAGGGCGGCGGTGATCGGCGCGGCGACGGCGGCCAGCGTCAGCGTCGTGCCGAGCGAGTTCCAGGCGAGGCCCGAGAGCAGCAGCGCGCCGTCGGGCGTCCAGGTGACCGCGAAGGCGCGCCGGAAATGGTCGAGCGTCGGCGTCCAGTCGCGGCCCCAGACCTTCACGAAGGCGCCCGCCAGGGCGATCGTGTAGACGACCGCCGTCAGCACCGCCCAGGGGATGGCGACGGCGAATGCGGTGCGCCGGATGCCGGTCGGCAGCGGCGTGCCCAGCCCGGCGTCGCCCTTGCCCGCGACCGAGACGTAGGAGCGCCGGCCCAGCACGGCGCGCTGCAGGAAGAACGCGGCCAGCGCCGCCACCAGCAGCAGCAGCGCCAGGATCGCCGCGCGCCCGAAGTCCGCCTGGGCCCCAACCACCGCGAAGAAGATCTCGGTCGACAGCACGCCGAACGATCCGCCCAGCACGATCGGATTGCCGAAGTCGGCCAGGCTTTCGACGAAGACGACGAGCCACGCGTTCGCGATGCCCGGGCGCATCAGCGGCAGGCTGACCGTGCGGAACACCCGCATCGGCGACGCGTGCAGCGTGCGCGCCGCCTCCTCCATCGTCGGCGAGATGCCCTCGACGACGCCGATGAGCACCAGGAATGCGGTCGGGGTGAACGAGAAGACCTGCGCCAGCCAGACGCCCTGGAAGCCATAGATCCAGCGCCCGAGCTGGGTTCCGGTCGCGGCCTCGACGAGCTGGTTGACGATGCCCGAGCGCCCGAAGATGAGGATGAGGCCGAGGCCGATCACGAAGGGCGGCGTGATGATCGGCAGCACCGTCAGCAGGCGCAGGGCGCGCTTGGCGCGAAAGCCGGTGCGCGTCGCGATGAGGGCGAAGGCGAGGCCCAGCGCCGTGGCCGCCGTGGCGGTCGAGACGGCCAGCACGGCGGTGTTCCAGGCGACGCCGCAGGAGCGGCCGGAGGTGACGCAGTCGAGGCCCCAGACCTTGCGGTCGACGAGGCGCCGCGCGAAGGCGGCCAGGGGCCCCGCGTCCTCGTGCCGGGCGAACGCCTCGGCCAGGATGGTCGCCATGGGCCAGGCCGTGAAGACCAGGATCGCGCCGGCCAGCAGGCCGACCGCCCCCGCCGTGAAGCGGTCGCCGCGGAACCGGCCGCCGAGCGCCAGCCCGTCCGTCGCCATGAAGAGGAAGCCCACGGCCGCCGCCGCGCCGCCGATGCCGATGCCGAACTGACGGTCGTCGAGCGTGCCGAACGCCTGCTCCAGCCATGGCGCCGACCAGCCCTGGATGCCGACCGCGAAGCCCTGGGCGGCGATCGCCGCCAGCCCGAGCGCGCCGGCCACGACGAGGAGGGCGGCGCGGCGCGGCCGGGCCAGGGTGGCGAGGAGAGCGGCCGGCGCGCCCAGCGCCAGCGCGGCGAGCACGGGCCAGAGCCAGAAGCGCCCGTGGCGCAGCGCCTGGGCGGCGGCCGACGCCGCCTCCGGGTCGTCGCTCGCCACGGCCAGCAGGTCGCCCGGCCCCAGCCCCGCCTGCTGCATGTGCCAGGGCAGCAGGACGATCCCGGCGAAGGCCGCCCACCACCAGCAGCCGGGGGCGAGCCGCCTCATCGCGGGTCAGCGCGCCCGCGCGGCGATCTCGGCATCCCAGCGCGCGAGCAGCCGTCCGCGCTCGCTCGACCGACCGAAGCGGCCGAAATCGTAGTCGACGAGCTTCACGCCCGCGAGATCCGGCGTCCCCGGCGGCGGCGCGGCCTTGCGGTTGGCCGGCAGGTGCAGCTGGCCGGCCTTGACCGTCAGCTCCTGTGCCTCGGGCGACAGCGCCCAGTCGTAGAACCGGCGGGCGTTGGCGAGATTGCGGGCGCCCTTGACGATCGACATCGAGTCGACGGCGAGCGCCGTCCCCTCGCATGGCGCGACCGTTTCGACCGGGAAACCCGCGGCCTTCTCCGCCGCGAAGCCCTGCAGGAAGCCGATCGACACGCCGGTCTCCCCTCGTGCCACGGCGCGCGTTGGCGCGATGCCCGATCGGGGGTAGCTGTTGACGTTGGCGTGCATCTCGCCGAGGAAGCGGAACGCCCCGTCCTCGCCCATCAGCGTCACCAGCACCGCGATCACCGTATAGGCGGTGCCGGACGAGTTCGGGTTCGACACCTGGATCTCGTCGCGGTAGGCGGGCTTCGTCAGGTCGGCCCAGCAGCGCGGCGGCGGCACGTTGCGACGGGCGAGGACCTCGCGGTTGTAGCCGAGCCCCACCACCAGCCCGGCGACGCCGACGGCGCGGTGCCCCGAGGCTTCCCACTGGCGCCGTGCCCAGGGCTCGAGGTCGTCGAGCGCGGCCGGGCGGTGCTCCAGCGTCAGCCCGGCCTCGGCGGCCGCGAGATGGGCGTCGGCCTGCCCCGTCCACCAGACGTCGCCCTTGGGGTTCGAGGCTTCGGCGCGCATCTGCGCCAGCACCTCGCCCGTGCTCTTCTGCGTCATCGCGACCGACGTGCCGGTGGCCGACCGGAATCCGGTCGCCATGAGCTGGCACCACTCGACCGGGCCGGAGCAGTAGAGGTTGAGGGTGCCCTGCGCCGCCGCGGGTGCGGCGGCGAGGGCCAGGGCCATCGCGGCGGCGGGGAGGAGGCGCATCAGCCGCGCGGCAGGCTGCCGATCTCGCGGTCCCACCGCTCGATCAGCCGCTTGCGCTCGGCCGCGCGGCCGTACTTCGCGAAGTCGTAGTCGATGAGCTTCATCTTCGAGAGATCGGGCGCCTTGGGCGGCAGCGGCGCCGAGCGGTTGGACGGTGTCTGAAGCTGCTTGCCGGCGTCGTAGCCCAGGCGCTGCGCCGGCGCCGTCAGCGCCCAGTCGTAGAACTTGCGGGCGTTCGCCATGTTGCGGGCACCCTTCAGGATCGACATCGACCCGATCTCGAACCCGGTGCCCTCGCAGGGCGTGGCGTAGCCGACCGGGAAGCCGGCATTGGCCTCGGTCACCGCGTCATGGACGAAGCTGATCGACACCGCCGTCTCGCCGCGCGCCACGGCCTTGATCGGCCCGGTGCCGGAACGGGCGTAGGCGTTGATGTTGGGGTGCATCGCCTTCATGAACGCGAAGGCCTGATCCTCGCCCATGAGCTGGACGATCGTCGCGATCATGACATAGGCGGTGCCCGACGAGTTCGGGTTCGCCATCTGGATTTCGCCCTTGAGCGCCGGCTTGGTGATGTCGGCCCAGCAGGCCGGCTCCGGCACGCCCTTCTTCGCCAGCAACTCGCGATTGAAGCCGAAGCCGAGCGCGCCGGCATAGACGCCGACCGCGCGGTGGCGCGACTGCTCCCACTGCGTGCGGGCCCAGGGGTGCAAATCCTTGAGGTTGGGGCTCTCGTACGCGACGGTCAGGTTCTCTTCGCCCGCCGCCATGTGCGGGTCGCCGGTGCCGCCGAACCAGACGTCGGCCTTGGGGTTCTGCGCCTCCGCGCGGATCTGCGCGAAGGTCTCGCCCGACCCCTTCTGGGTCATGGCCACCTTGACCTTCGTCTCGGCCTCGAAGCTGTTGGCGATCGCCTGGCACCACTCGACCTGCACGGAGCAGTAGAGGTTGAGCACCCCCTGAGCGGCGGCCGGCGTGGCCATCGTCGCGGCGACCGCACCCAGAGCGGCGAGCCCGATGTTCTTCATGTTTCCTCCCCCGATCCGACCGACCGGATGCATGCGTCACGAATCTGTAACGTTTCCGGCCGCGGTTGCCCAGCCGCCGTCTCGGGTGCCGGCGGCCTCACCCGCCCCGGCCGAAGGCTAGGAGCTTCATCACGATCGCGGCCGCGTCCTCGGGGCGATCGGGCAGCCGCTCGACGGCAGCGCCGGCGGTCGCCAGCGACTGGCGCAGCGGCTCCATCACCGTCTGCGCGCCGTCGCCGATCAGCGCCACGGCCGCCCGTTCCATCGCCAGCCCGTGGCGGACGGCGTGCTCCGCGGTCACGCCGTAGACCGCCGCGTCGAGGGTGACGTCCTCCGCCAGCAGGCCATAGGCGTCCCGGAGCGCGCGCACGGGCGTGTCCGGCCTGAAGCCGGCGAGATCGACCGCGGGCCCCACGGCAATCCCCACCCGCCAGCCGAGGCGCTCGGCCAGGACACCGGCCACGGCGGCGGCGGCCGGCCCGAGGTCGTCGCGCCCGATCAGCAGCACGCTGGCCATGTGCATCCGGGTGCCGGGCGGGCAGGCGCGGTCGACCAGCATGCGCGCCACGTCGCGCGGCGCGTCGGTCTCGTAGTGCAGGCCGATGTTCGGCTGCGGGTTCACCTCGCAGATGCCGCCGCCGACCTCGCGCCAGGACCGGCCGATGTCGGGTGTGCGGAAATCGATGCCGCCGAGGTCGAGGCCGAGGACCGTCAGGGCCCGCACCGCGGCGTCGCGGTTGTCGGGATGGACCAGGTCCGTGACGTCGACCTTCTCGCCGCCGCCGAAGCGCATCATCGGCAGGGGGTGGACCTGGACCCGCTCGCCGGGGGCGGGGACGTCGTCCAGGGTCAGCCCCGACGCGGCGAGATGGTGCAGCGCTGCGGCATCCACCGTGATCGGCGCCAGGGGATAGCCCATCTCCATGTCGCCGCGCCGCGGATCGGCATTCTCGCGCGCGACGAGCGCTGCGATCGAAGCCCGTCCGTCGCCGGTCACCAGCACGGGACGCCGCATCGCCGCGGCGATCACCCGCCCGTCCATAACCAGGATGCGGTACTCGTTGCCGCGGATGTAGGATTCGGCGACGACGATCATCCCCGTCGCGGCGGAGCTCGCCCAGGCATCGGCGATATCCCCGGCACGGAAGACGATGTGCATGCCCTGCATCTCCCGCGAAGCCTCGGGCTTCAGCACCAGCGGCAGGCCGAGCGCATCGGCGGCGCGCTGGGCGTCGGCCGCCGAATCGACCCGTATCTGGCGGGCGACCGGGAGGCCGGCGCGGCGCAGCGTGGCGTTGGCGACCCGCTTGTTGCCGGACAGCGTCGCGGCGACGACGGACGTCGCGCCGGTGCCGGAGGAATCGAACCGCCTGGCGCTCCTGCCTTCGCCGAGCTGGACGACGGCGGGCAGGGATTCAAGCTGGCGCCAGGGAATGCGGCGCGCCGCCGCCGCCGCGACGATCCGCCGGCGCGAGCCCTTGAGCCAGCCGTCGGCGACGCGCCGCAGCTCGGCGAGCCGTCCGCGGATGTCCGCGATGCGTTCGGGCGGCATGGGCGCGCCGGCGGCGAAGGCCGTAGCCTCGGCCGCGAGCGCCAGGGCCGCCTGCGAGAGCGGTTCCCAGTCGCGCGCGATGAAGGCGATGTCCGGCCGCGCGTCGGCCAGCGGCGAGCGTCGGCGCGGTGTCGGGCATTGCTCGCACCACAGGAGCAGCAGGCGGGCGACCGCCTCGATGACGCGCGGCGCCCGCCCGTCGTCCGGCCCGCGGGCGGCCGCGGACCCGGCGAGCAGTACGTCGTGCGGTCCGGCCGGCAACAGCCGTTCGAGCACGGCGTGCATGGCAGACCATGCGATGGATCGCCGATGGCCGACCACCACGGCGCCGACGATCGAGCCGTCGGCCAGCCAGTTGGCCCCATGAAGGACCATGTGGCGGTCGATACGGATGGTCTCCTCGGTCATCTGCTGCGGGTCCGATCGGCCGCGAGCGGCGTCATCGCCCGATGAGGCCGTTGCCTTCGCCGAGCGCCGGATAGCCCGCCTCATGGGGGGCTGCGGTCAGCTCCGGCAGGACGGGCGTGCGCAGGGCGGGCATGCGGCCGCCCAGGCCATCCAACAGGCCGCGGTCGAACAGCCCGCGACCGACGAAGTGCGGGTCGGCCATCGCCGCTTCCAGGGTGGAGACGACGTTGCAGCAACAATCCTTGCCGGCGAAGGCGGCGCGCCAATCCTCGGCGGTGCGGGCGGCGATGCGCTCCGCGACGGCGCGGCCGGTCGCGGCGGCATCGCGCGCGTCGTCGGCGAGTGCGTCCGGCAGGCCGATGACACCGCAGAAGACCCGCCAGAATCGGTCCTCCAGGGGCGCGGCCGCGAGATACCGTCCGTCAAGCGTGCGATAGATGCGGTAGCGCGGGGTGCCGCC
>JBFWXJ010000020.1:0-17487 GCA_050187535.1 Alphaproteobacteria bacterium
TGGGGGGGGGGGGGGTGGGGCCCGCGGGGGGGGGGGGGGGGTGGGGGGGGGGGGGGCGCGCCGCCACGCCCGGCATCGCCGTTCGAGGCTCGCACGCGCCGCGGACGCGGCGCCCACCTCACCCCGACCCTCTCCCCCCTGAAGGGCGGAGAGGGAGTGCTTCCATCGCCGGCATGACCCGATCGACTTTCAAGGCAGCGGGAAACGGCCGGATGTGGATGTTTGGGTTGTCGCTACCCTGCGTTCTGCGCTTATGATCGCGGGAACGATGTCCGAAGGCACGATCGTAAACGACCGGCCTGCAGGGGAGGAGACGAGGGGAGCCGCCGGCGCCGATCTGCTGACGGTCACCGACCTGCATGTCCAGTTCGCCACGTCGGGGGGCGTGGTGCGCGCGGTCGAGGGACTGTCCCTGAACGTCCGCCGCGGCGAGATCGTGGCGATCGTCGGCGAGTCCGGGTCGGGCAAGTCGGTGACGGCGCTCTCGATCATGCGGCTACTGCCGCGCCATACGGCGCGCGTCCCGAAGGGCCGTATCGTCTTCGACGGCAAGAGCCTGCTCGACCTGGACGACGAGGGCATGCGGGAGATCCGCGGGCGCGACGTCTCCATGATCTTCCAGGAGCCGATGACGTCGCTGAACCCGATCCTCACGATCGGGATGCAGCTCATGGAGCCGCTGCAGATCCATCTCGGCATGGACGAAGCGGCGGCCCGCGCGCGGGCGGTCGAGCTGATGCGCCTCGTCGGCATCCCCGACGCGGAGCGGCGCCTGACGCAGTATCCGCACCAGTTCTCGGGCGGCATGCGCCAGCGGGTGATGATCGCGATCGGGCTCGCCTGCAATCCCAAGCTCATCATCGCCGACGAGCCGACGACGGCGCTGGACGTGACCATCCAGGCGCAAATCCTGGAGCTGATGCGGGACTTGTCCCGTCGGCTGGACATCGCGCTCATCATCATCACGCACAATCTGGGCGTCGTCGCCCGTTACGCCGACCGCGTCGTCGTGATGTACGCCGCACGGCGCGTGGAGGAGGGACCGGCCGAGGCGATCTTCCATCGCCCGCGCCACCCCTACACCATGGGCCTGCTGCGCTCGGTGCCGCGCCTCGACCGGCCGCGCGGCGAGCGGCTGGAGACCATCGAGGGCCTGCCGCCCAACCTAGCCACCGCTCCGCCCGGCTGTCGCTTCGCGCCGCGCTGTCCCTATGCGTTGCCGGTCTGCACCGGCGAGCCGCCCCTGGTCGAGACCGATACCGGCGCCATCTCCGCCTGCTTCCGTGCTGTCGAGATCGCGCGCGGCGAGATCGCCTGGGATGCGGCCGGGCCGGCCGCCGCCGCCGTCGTCGCGCGCGCGGATGCACCGTTGCTCTCGGTCAGTGGCCTGACCAAGCACTTCCCCGTGCGTTCCGGCCTGCGCGGCACGCGCGGGCTGGTCCGCGCGGTCGAGGACGTCGCGTTCGATGTGCGGCCGGGGGAGACGCTGGGCCTGGTGGGCGAGAGCGGCTGCGGCAAGACCACGGTCGGCCGGCTGATCCTGCGGCTGGAGGAGCCGACGGCCGGCGAAATCCGCTTCGACGGCGTCGATCTCGTCGCCGCTTCACGCGCCGAGCTGAAGCAGATGCGCCGGCGCGTCCAGGTGATCTTCCAGGACCCCTACAGCTCGCTCAACCCGCGGATGACCGTCGGGCAGATCGTCGGCGAGCCGCTCTCGGTCTACGGCATCGAAGCCAATGGGGCGGCGGTGCGTGCCCGCACCGCGCGACTGCTGGAGCAGGTGGGGCTGCGGCCCGAGCTGGCGGCGCGCTACCCGCACCAGCTCTCCGGCGGCCAGCGCCAGCGCGTCGGCATCGCCCGCGCGCTCGCCATGGAGCCGAAGTTCATCGTCTGCGACGAGGCCGTCTCGGCGCTCGACGTCTCCATCCAGGGGCAGATCATCAACCTCCTGGAAGAGCTGCAACGCACCTATGGGCTGGCATATCTCTTCATCGCCCACGATCTCGCCGTCGTGCGGCACATCGCGACGCGCGTCGTCGTGATGTATCTCGGCCGGGTCATGGAGATCGCCGACCGGGACGCGCTCTACGGCAACCCGCTGCATCCCTACACGCGGCTGCTGCTCGACGCGGCACCCGTGCCGGACCCGACGGTCGAGAAGCAACGCGAGCCGCGGCTGATCCAGGGCGAGCTGCCGAGCGCACTGGCGCCCCCCGAGGGATGCGTCTTCCACACGCGCTGCCCCATGGCGTCGGCCGAATGCCGTGCCGCGGTGCCGGCGCTGCGCGAGGTGCGGCCGGCCCACCGGGTCGCCTGCATCAAGGTCCAATGACGAAACGAAAGGGAGGAAGGCCGATGAAGCGAATGATCGGAACCCTGGCGGGAATCGCGACGGCGATGGCGCTGGCCGCCACCGTCGCGGTGGCCCAGACGCCGAAGAACGGGGGTACGCTCACCTTCGCGATCAGCGCGGAGACGCCGCACTACGATTGCCACGGCAGCGACACATACGCGACGCTGCACTTCTCCGCCCCCTTCTATTCGACGTTGCTGAAGTTCGACCTCGACCGCTACCCCGAGGTCACGGGCGATGTCGCTCAATCCTGGACGGTGGCGCCCGACCTTCTCACCTACACCTTCAAGCTGCATCCGAACGTGGTGTTCCACGACGGCCAGCCGATGACGTCGGAGGACGTCAAGGCGACGTATGATCGGCTGCGCAATCCCCCGGCCGGGGTGGTCTCGACGCGCAAGGCGACCTTCGCCGACATCGGCTCGATCGAGACGCCGGATGCGCAGACCGTCGTCTTCAAGATGAAGAGCGTCAACGCCGCGATGCTGGAGCACTTCGCATCGCCCTGGAACTGCATCTACTCGGCCAAGGTGCTGGCGGCCGACCCCAATGCGCCGAAGAGCAAGGTCATGGGCACCGGCCCGTTCGTGTTCGGCGAGCACGTCAAGGGCAGCCACGTCACCGGCACCCGCTTCGACAAGTACTTCCGGCCGGGGCTGCCGCATCTCGACGGCTTCAAGGGCGTGTTCATGCTGCAGGCCGCCGCCATGCTGAACGCCCTGCAGGGCGGGCAGGTGGCCGGCGAGTTCCGCGGCATCTCCCCGGCGGAGCGCGACCGCCTCGTGCAGGCGATGGGCGACAAGCTCCGCATCGAGGAGTCGAGCTGGACGCTGAACCTCCTCGTCGTCTTCAACACCGAGAAGAAGCCGTTCGACGACCCGCGGGTGCGCCGCGCGCTCAGCATGGCGATCGACCGCTGGGGCGGCAGCCAGGGCCTGTCGCGCATCTCGACCATGCGCGCCGTCGGTGGGGTGATCCGCCCCGGCTCGCCCTATGCCACGCCGGAGGCCGAGCTGGTGAAGTTGCCGGGCTTCTCCAAGGACATCCGCGCGGCCCGTGCCGAGGCCAAGAAGCTGCTGGCCGAAGCGGGCGTGCCGAACCTGTCCTTCACGCTGCACAACCGCAACCTGGCGATGCCCTACACGCCGGCCGGCATCTTCCTGGTCGACCAGTGGCGGCAGATCGGCGTCACCGTCGACCACAAGCAGTTCGACACCGCGCCCTATCTGGCCGGCATGACGGGCGGCAATTTCGACGTCGCGATCGATTTCTCGAACCTGTTCATGGACGAGCCGAGCCTGGGCCTGGCCAAGTTCGTGTCGTATTCGCGCGCTCCGGAGAACCGCTCGCGCGCCAATGACGCCGAGCTCGATTCCCTCTTCGACCGCCAGGTGCGCGAGCTCGACCGAGACAAGCGCATCCAGCTCATCCGGGCGTTCGAGAAGCGGCTGTTCGAGCAGTCCTATCAGGTGCCGCTGCTCTGGTGGCATCGCATCGTGCCGACCCACAAGTACCTGATGGGGTGGAAGATGTCGCCCAGCCACAACCTCGGCCAGGATCTGGCCGAGGTCTGGCTGAACCAGTAGCGAGAGGAAGGACGGGCGCCGGCCGGCGCCCGTCCGACACCCGGCCATGCTGCGCTACACCGCCAACCGCCTCCTGCTGATGATCCCGACGCTGATCGGCGTCGCGGTGCTCGTATTCTTCATGCTGCGCGTCGTGCCGGGCGACGTCGTCGAGGTGAAGCTGCGCGGCGACGGCGGCGCGGTCTCCCAGGAGACGATCGAGGTCGAGCGCCGGCGCCTCGGGCTGGACAAGCCGCTGCTGGCGCAGTTCGGCGACTGGATGGTCGGCGTTGCCACGCTCGACCTCGGTAAGTCGATGTGGACGGACCGCCCGGTCGTCGAGGAGATCGCGCTCCGGCTCGAGCTGTCGCTGCAGGTGGCGATCATGGCGACCATCGTCGCCGTGCTGATCGCAATCCCGCTCGGCACGCTGGCGGCGCTCTTCCGGGATACCTGGATCGACTACGTGGTGCGGATAGTGTCGGTCGGCGGGCTGGCGGTGCCGTCGTTCTGGTTCGGCATGCTGATGATGCTGGCCCTGCTGCAGGTGTTCGGCTGGCTGCCGCCGATCACCTTCACCCCGATCTACGTCGACCCCTGGGCGAACCTGACGCAGCTCGTCTGGCCGGCGCTGGCGGTCGGCTACCGCTATTCGGCGGTTGTCGCGCGCATGATCCGCTCGTCGCTGCTGGAGGTGCTGAACGAGGACTACATCCGTACCGCGCGGGCGAAGGGCGTTTTCGAGAAGCTCGTCGTCTCCCGCCACGCGCTGCGCAACGCGCTGCTGCCGACGATCACCGTGATCGGCCTCGAGTTCGCCTTCCTCATCGGCGGCCTGGTCGTCACCGAGCAGGTGTTCAACCTCAACGGCATCGGCAAGCTGTTCGTGCAGAGCGTCTCGCGCAACGACTTCACGCTGATCCAGGGCATGGTCATGATGATCGCGCTCTTCTACGTCCTCGTGAATCTCGCGGTCGACCTGCTCTACGCGGCGCTCGACCCGCGCATCCGCTACGCGTGAGGGCGCGATGACGGCCGAGACGGCAACGGCGGCGGCGCCCGCGCGACCGAAGAACCCGATCATCGACTTCTGCCGGCGGCAGCCGTTGGGCGCCATCAGCTTCATTGTGATCGCCGCCATGATGGGAGGCGGCATCTTCGCCGAGCAGGTGGCACCCTACGACCCGCTCGCCATCGACTTCGCCTCGATCCTGGGCGCGCCCTCGATCGACCATTGGTTCGGCACCGACGCCTTCGGGCGCGACATCTTCTCGCGGATCGTCCACGGCGCGCGCACCGCGCTCGTCATCGGCTTCATGTCGTCCTTCGTCGGCTCGACGCTGGGTGCGGTGCTGGGCACCGCTTCGGCCTATTTCGGCGGGCGGATCGACAACGCCATCCAACGCGTGGTCGACGTGCTGCTCGCCTTCCCGATCATCGTGCTGGCGCTGGTCGTCGTCGCCGTGCTCGGCAAGGGGCTGATCTTCGGCATCGACGGCAACCTGATCGTCGCGATCGCCATCCCGATCGTGCCCAAGGTCGCCCGCGTGGTGCGGGCCGCCGCCTTGTCCGTGCGCGCGATGCCATACGTCGACGCGGCGCGCGCGGCCGGCTATGGGCACCTCAGGATCATCGCCCGGCACATGGCACCCAACCTGGTGGCGCCCTACCTCATCATGCTGACCGCCTACATCGCCCAGGCGATCCTGCTGGAGGCTTCGCTCTCGTTCCTCGGGCTCGGCGTCACCGAGCCGACGCCGGCCTGGGGACTGATGCTGTCGGGCAACGCGTCGGATTTCTTCCGCGAGGCGCCCTGGATGATCTTCTTCCCCGGCATCGCCATCAGCCTCGCCGTCTTCGCGTTCAGCCTGTTCGGCGACGCGCTGCGCGACTGGCTCGACCCGCGCTTCAAGACCTGACGGCCCGCCGCAGCGCGGCGCGGGCCAGCAGCCGCGTAGAATCGAGCGTCGGCAGCGGCGAGTTGCCGTCGTCGATGATCAGCGGGATCTCGGTGCAGCCGAGCACGACCGCATCGCAGCCCGCATCCTTCATGCGCCCGACGATGCGGTGTAAGACGGCGACCGCCTCGGGCCGGAAGATGCCCCGGATCAGTTCTTCCATGATGACGCGGTCGATCTCGGCGCGCTCGTCGGGTTCCGGCCGCATCCAGTCCAGGCCATGGGCGGCGAGCTTGCCCGGATAGACCTCGCTTTCCACCAGCCAGCGTGTGCCGGTGAGCGCGAGGCGACGGAAGCCGCGGCCGGCCGCCTCGGCCGCAACGATCTCCGCGATGTGCATCCAGGGCAGCGGTGATTGCGCCTCCACGAGGGGGAGGGCGGCATGGATCGTATTGTCCGGGCAGATGAGAAAGTCCGCACCTGCGGCGGTGAGCTTGCGGGCCGACGACAGCATCAGCGAGCCGACGCCGGCGAGGTCGCCCCGTTCGAGACACCGCACATGATCGGCCAGCGAATGCGTGTGCAGGGAGACCTCGGGGTGGGCGTGCGGCCCCAGAAGCTGCGCTCCTTCGACGCAGATCGTGCGATAGCAGAGGGCCGCCCCTTCAGCCGAGCAGGCGACGATGCCGATATGCTGTGACATGACGAGGTCTCCGCGGGACGGTGGGCGCGATGAGCATGGAAGATGAGGAACGCGCGGACAGGCGGGCCGCCATCGTGGGGCTCATGCAGGCGGAGACCGGCATCGACGAGGCGATGATCGAGCGCCTGGTCCGTTCCTTCTACGCACGGGCCCGCGAGGACGGGTTGCTGGGCCCGGTCTTCGCGGCGCGCATCGACGATTGGGAGCCGCATATCGCGCGCATTTGCGCCTTCTGGTCGTCGGTGATGCTGATGACGGGCGACTACCACGGCCAGCCCATGCGCCGACACCTGCCGCTGCCGGTCGGTGGGGCGCATTTCGACCGCTGGCTCGCTCTCTTCGCCGAGACTGCCCGCTCGGTCTGCCCGCCGGCAGCCGCCGAGCGCTTCGTCGACCGTGCCCGCCGGATCGGCCAGAGCCTGGAGCTCGGCATCGCCATGGCGCGGGGCGTGCGGCTGGCGCGGGGCGAGCGGCTGCCGCCGCCCGCCCCGGCCTGACCCTCCGCGGCCTGACCGTCCGCGGCCGCCCGTCAGGCGACCTCGAAGATCGCTTCGATCTCGACGGTGATCTGTCCCGGCAGGGAGCCCATGCCGACGGCCGAGCGGGCGTGCCGGCCCTTCTCGCCGAACACCTCGACGAAGAGGTCGGAGCAGCCGTTGATCACCTTGGGCTGGTCGCCGAACTCCGGCACGGCATTGACCATGCCCAACACCTTCACGACGCGCTGCATCTTGTCGAGGTCGCCCAGCGCTTCCTTCAGGACCGCGATGAGCACGAGGCCGACCTCGCGCGCGTGGCCGTAGGCCTGCTCGATCGTCACGTCCTTGCCGACCTTCCCGGTGGCGCCCGGTCCCGGCCCCTTGCCGGCGAGGAACAGCAGGTTGCCGGTACGAACGGCGTGCACGTAGTTGCCGGCCGCCTTGGGCACCGGCGGCAGGGTGATGCCGAGTTCGGCGAGGCGCTTCTCGATCTGCATGATGCGGGCTCCGATGGATGGCTTCCCGGCCGGCGACCGGATCGGCCGAGCCTAGCAAGCGTCGGCGCGGGCCGCGAGCGCGCGGGCGAGCGCACAGAACTCGGCAACCGACAGCTCCTCCGCGCGCCGGGTCGGCAGGATGCCGGCAGCGTCCAGCAATGCCTCGCCGCCCAGCGGGCGAAGCGCCGCCCGCAGCATCTTGCGCCGCTGGCCGAAGGCCGCCTGCGTCACGCGTTCCAGCAGGGCGCGGTCGGCGGGGGCGGCGGGTGAGCCGCAGGGGGTGATGCCGATGACCGAGGAGACGACCTTGGGCGGCGGCACGAAGGCCGAGGGCGGCACGTCGAACAGCCGCTGGACCCGGCAGAGCCACTGCACGATGACCGAGAGGCGCCCATAGGCTGCATCGCCGGGCGCCGCCAGCAGCCGCTCGGCCACCTCCTTCTGGAACATCAGCGTCAGCCCGGCATAGTCGCCGATATGGTCGAGCCAGCGCAGCAGCAGGGCGGTCGAGATGTTGTAGGGCAGGTTGGCGACGATCCGCCGCGGCGCGTCGGTGATGGCGACGGGATCGATGGCGAGGGCATCGGCCATGACGACCCGCAGGCGGCCCGGGCAGGCGTCGGCGATCTCCGCCAGCGCCGCGGCGCAGCGGTCGTCGCGCTCGATGGCCACGACCTCGCGTGCGCCGCATTCGATCAGCGCCCGCGTCAGGCCACCGGGACCCGGGCCGATCTCGATCACGGTGCCCTGCGACAGGTCTCCGGCCGCACGCGCGATGCGCCGCGTCAGGTTGAGGTCCAACAGGAAGTGCTGCCCGAGGCCCTTGCGCGCGCCCAGCCCGTGTCGGGCGATGACCTCGCGCAGCGGCGGGAGCGCCGTGATCGTCACTCCGCGGCGGCGCTTGCGGGCGCGCCCGCGGCACGGCGGCGACGGGCGATCGCGTCGGCCATGCGCAGCGCAGCCTGCAGGCTGTCGGGCACCGCCTGGCCGGTCCCCGCGATGTCGAGCGCGGTGCCGTGATCGGGCGAGGTGCGCACGAAGGGCAGACCGAGCGTGACGTTGACGCCGCCGTCGAAATCGATGGTCTTGAGCGGGATCAGCGCCTGGTCGTGATACATGCAGAGCGCGGCGTCGTAGCGGGCGCGGGCGCGGGCATGGAACATGGTGTCGGCCGGCATCGGCCCGCGCACGTCGAAGCCTTCCGCCCGCAGCTGGGCGATGGCGGGCACGACGATCTCGATCTCCTCGCGGCCGAGGCTGCCGTTCTCCCCCGCATGGGGGTTGAGGCCGGCGACCGCCAGGATCGGCGCGGCGATCCCGAAATCATGCTTGAGCGCGTTGGCGGTGATGCGCCCGGCGGTCACGATGAGATCGATCGAAACCATCTCGATGGCGGCCCGCAGGGAGCGGTGTACCGTCGCCGGCACGACCCGAAGCTCGGGGCAGGCGAGCATCATGATCGGGTGAAGCCCACCGCCCGCCAACTCCGCCAGGAACTCGGTGTGCCCGGCATGGGGGAAGCCGGCGGCGTAGAGCGCTTCCTTCTGGATCGGGTTCGTCGCGACCGCCGATGCCCGTCCCGATCTGACCGCAGCGACGGCTCCTTCGATCGACTCCAGGACCGCTGCGGCGTTCGCCGGATCGGGATGGCCTGGCACCGCTTCCGGATCGCGGGCGAGCGGCAGTACCGGCAGCGCTGTGGGAAATGCCTCGATGGCCTCTTCAGGGGCGGCGATCGCCACCACCGGAACCGGGATGCCGATGCGGCGGGCGAGTGCTGCGACCCGGCGGGGCGAATCATGCAGATAGAAGAGCGGCTCGCAGGCGGCTCGCCGCGCCCAGCACATCAGCGCGATCTCGCCGCCGATGCCCGAAGGCTCGCCCATGGTGAGCGCGATGGGCAGCGGAGTTGCGGGCATGTGGCCGGCCTCCCGCAGCCGTCAGCTGCGGATGTCGATGAAAGCGCTGCGCCGCAGGTCGCGGATGACGCGCCGCGCCACGTTCTCCAGGCGCTGGATGGTGATCGCCTCGCTGATCTCCTCGCGGTTGACTTTCTGCTGCTCGGCCGCCGGCTTGGCGCCCTCGCGCTCGCAGACCATCAGCACCACGAAGCCGGCGTCGGTCGCCAGAGGCGGCGTCGCCTTGCCGATCGGCAGGGTGGCGATGACCTGCCGCAGACGTGGCGGGAGGTCCGCGAGCCGCACCCGGCCGAGATCGCCCGACAGCGCGCCTGTGCTCTCGCGCTGCGTCGCCATGTCGGCGCAGTCCTTGACGGTGCGGCTCAGCTCGTCGGCTTGGCGCCGGCGCGCCATCTGCTCTTCCTGCGACATGCCACGCCGGACCGGGACGACGATCTGGCGCAGGGCCACGGTCTGGTCGGCGCTCGGGGCGGCTGCCTGCTCCGCGCCGGGAGTCCGTCGTTCGATCAGGAGCAGGATGTAGTATCCACCCGGCAACCGGATGGGCGGCGTGAGCTCGCCCGGCGAAAGGTTGGCGACGGCGCTCTCCAGCGCCGGGTCGAGCTGGCCCGGCTGGACCCAGCCGAGGTCGCCCCCGACGCCGGCCGTGGCCGACTGGGAGAACTGGCGCGCGATCTGGGTGAACCGCACGCCCGAGCGCATCTGCTCGATCAGGCGGAGGGCGAGGCGCTGCACCTCCTCCTCCTCGCCGACCCGGTCGAACGGCAGGAAGATCTCGGCGATGCGCCGCTCGACGCCGCTGCCGGCCTCCAGCCGCTGCTGCACCGCTTCGTCGATCTCCTCCTCGCTCACCGAGATGGTGCGGCCGTAGCGGCGGCGGATCACCCGGTTCCACGCGGCATTGGCGCGGATCTGCTCGTGCGCCGTGGTGCGCTCGATTCCGTTCTGCTGCAGCCAGGCGTCGAACCCGCCCGGCTGCATGTTGTTCTGGCGCTCGAGCCGCTGGACGCTCTCCGCCACTTCCTTGTCGCTGATCTTGATGTTGGCGCGGGCGGCTTCCTGCATCTGCAGGCGCTCGTCGATGAGCCCGCGCAGCACCTGGACGCGCAGCCGTTGCGCCGCCTCCGAGGTCGGGTCGATCCCGGCCGCCACGGCCGTCAGCCGCAGCCGCGCCTCGATGTCGTGCTCGGTGATGACGTCCTCGTTGACGACGGCCGCGATCCGGGTCGCTGCCTGCTGCGCCGCCGCGGGCGACATCGCAGCCGCCACGCCGGCGATGGCCAGCATGGCCGCCGCGACCGCCCTCCGTCCACTTCGCGCCAGAAATCGCCCGATCACTGGAAATCCACCCGAGGCAAGCCGAACTCGCCGAGATTCTTGAAGAAGAGCCGCACGAGGATTGCGTCCGACCGCTCGATGTCGAGGTCCTGGGTCCGGGTTCGGCGATACGTCGCCACGACCGCCAGACATTCGTCCTCATACTTGAGACCGAGCGCGGAATCCAAGAATTCCGCACCCTGCTTCAGGTCGATGGTGGTCCGGCCGAAGATCGACCAATAGCGGCTGAGCTGAGCGCTGGCGCCGAAGGCGAGCTCCTCGCGCTTGCCGGTGACGGGCTCGTTTGGCGGCGCGTCGAGGAAGATGTAGCTGCCGTACATCTTGAGCCACGAAGGTCCTCCGGCCGCGCCAATCTCGTGGCGGCGTGGCGAGAAGTCGTCCTTGTCCAGGCGGAAGCGATAGAGCAGGTCCAGGTATTGCGATGGCGACACGACGAAGCGCCCGACGATGTCCGAGCGCTGGTCTTCGGCACCGGAGCCGACCGGCATCGCCCGGTTCTCCTGGAAGCTGTAGCTCTGGGCGATGAAGCTGCGGACGCTGACGCCGTTGGCCAGGTAGGCGCCGAGGTTCAGGCCATAGGCGACGCGCTGCCCGCCGTCCATTCGGTCGAGGCCGGGAAAGCGGTTGGCGCGCATGATGTTGGCGTCGGTCAGCTCGAAATTGAGGCTGTCCTCGTTGGGCACGTCGGTCTGCTTGCCCATGACCGGGCCGGCGGTGAAGCTCGCCACCGGCTCGATCAGGTACTGCACGCCGGGGTCGTTGCGCACCCATGGATAGCGCCAGTCCACATGTACCTGCGGCAGCGCGCGCCCGGTGGTGGCGTTGCGCGTCTTCTTGGGGTCCGGATCGGAGTCGACCGGCAGGTCGCTCGCCCAGTAGGCGTCGCCGCGCAGGCTGGCCGTCAGGTCCCAGCGGTCGCCGAGCGCCGTCTGCCACGGCACCCGCCAGGCGCCGCGGACGGAGAGTCGGCGGCTGTCGGTGCCGTCCTGGCGGTAGAGGTTCATGGCGTTGGCGTCGACCGCCCAGTAGGCGCCGATGTCGTTGGGCTCGCCCACGTAGTTGACGGTGGCGACCGGTGCCACGACCGGCTGCTTGATGTCCTTGTCCTCCGGGCGCAGGCCCTGGAAGGCGTAGGCGCTGACGTCGGCGTAGCTGCGGCCGCGAAAGCCCTCGGCGAAGAGGCGGGTCGTCAGCGTCTCTTCCGACCCGTAGCCGTAGCGGCGCATGTAGGTCGCGTCGGTCGCCCGCGCGACGTCGAAGCCCGCTCGCCAGTTATCGTCAAGGTCGAAGCGACCCTTGCCCTTGATGTGCCCGCGGAACTTGTCGTTCTCGGTGACCGGAGCGTCGTTCGTGCCGGTCGTGCGGTCGGCGATGGTGGCGCTGCCGTAGAGCTCGTAGTAGCCGTTGCGCAGCCGGTGCCGGAACTCGCCGGCGATCACCGGGCCCTGGGCCGAGGTGATGATCGGCTCGAACGTGAAGTCCATGCTGTCCGACAGCACGAAGTAGTAGGGCACCTTGGCGAAGGCGCCGAGGTCCGTCTTGGCGCCGATCGTCGGCGCCAGGAAACCGCTCTGGCGCTTCACCGACGGATCGGGATGCGAGAAGTAGGGCGACCACGCGACCGGAAATCCCATGATTTCCATGGTCGCGTCCTTGTACTGGACGATCTTGCGTTCCTGGTCGTGGATGACCCGGGCCGCGCGCACCTGCCAGACCGGCGGCCGCGTCGGGTCGACCGGGCAGAGGTCGCAGGGCGAATAGACGCCCTTCTCCAGCTCGGTGCGGTTGCCGCCGATGCGCTGGGCGTCGTTGCCGGCCATGCGCCCGCCGTCCGTCATCAGCATCCTGACGTTGCGCACGAAGCCTTCGCGTAGCCCGTCCGAGAGCTCCACGTAGTCGGCGAAGATCACGTCGCCGGTCGGCTCGAGGATGCTGACGTTCCCCGACGCCGTCGCGACGTTCGTCCGCTCGTTGTAGGAGACGACGTCCGCCAGCAGGGTGCGCTGGTCCTGGGTCATCTCGACCTTGCCGCGCGCCACCACGATCCCGAGATCGCGGTCGTGGCTCAGCTCCTCCGCCGAGAACAGCACCGGCTGGCTGGTGTCCTGGGGCTTGCCGATGCCGGACATCGGGCTGCCGGCGCTGCCCGGGCGAATGCGGCCCTGGGCGTGGGCGTCGTCGGGCATGGCGGCCAGCGCCACGAGGCCGGCCAGGGTCGCGACGGCGAGCGGGGCGCGCGGGGCGCGGATGGCGGGTGGGGAGCTGGGCACGGCTTCAGCCATCCTCGGCGTGTAGCAGAATGGAAGCCCCGATCAAGAGGCACACGCCGGTCGGCGTCCACGCGGCGAGCATGATCGGGATGTTCGCCGACAGGCCGAGCGCGAAGACCACGTCCGACAGGAAGTGCAGCAGGAAGCCCGTGAGGACGCCGCCCATGATCATCCACGCGGCGCCGCCGCGCCGGGCCGGCCGCAATGCGAAGGTCGCCGCGATCAGGACGAGGGCTCCCAGCAAGAGCGGTTGGGCCAGCAGCGCGTACCAGTAGAGCCGGTGCCGGTGGGCGGAGAATCCCGCCGCGTCGAGCAGGGCGATGAAGCTCGGCAGCTCCCAGAACGAGATCGTCTCGGGGGCCGCGAAGCTGTCCTGCAGGCTGCGCGTGGTGAGATGGGTCGGGAGGATGAACTCGCCGATCGGGCGCGAGGGCTGGCCCGGCGACCATCCGACCGCATCGTGCATCCGCCACTGGCGGTCCTCGAGGGTGGCGCTCGCGGCATCGACGCGGCGAATCAGGCGGTCCTGCCCGCGGAACTGCAGAACCGTGACCTCGACCAGCGTCCCGTCCTCGGGGGCGATGCGGGCGGCGTGGATGGTCGCGGGGCCTTCGCTGTCGCTCTGCCGCAGCCAGAGCCCGGTGCGCGACAGCGCGAACTCGCTGGTCCGGCCTTTCAGGATCCGGTTCTCCAACCCGTCGTAGCGGCTGCGGAGCACGGAGGCGACGGGGTTGAAGACGGTGACCGCGAACGTGCCTACGAGGACGGCGACGAAGATGGCGGGCGCCAGGAACTGCCACGCCGAGACCCCCGCTGCCCGGGCGACGAGCAGCTCGTTGCTGCGGGTCAGCCGCCAGAAGGCCAGCATGCTGCCGAACAGCATGGCGAAGGGCAGTATCTCCTGCGCCAGATAGGGCAGCTTGAACACCGACATCTGCAGCAGGATCGCGGCCGTCGCCTCGACCTTGTTGGCGGAGCGGCGCAGCAGCTCGACCAGGTCGATCACGAAGGCGACCCCCACCATCGCCACGAAGACGCCGGCCAGCCACACGCCGAACTGGCGGGCGATGTAGCGCGACAGGGTGGCGGACAGGGTCACGGGGTGGCGACCGTCGCGCTCGCCGGCACCCGCCGACCGCCCCGCCCGCGCAACAGCAGGAAGACGCCGAGGACGATCGGCGCCACGAGGTTCAGGTGCATCAGCGGCAGCAGTGCCGGCGTCTTGTTGGCGAGGTTGTTGAACGCGATGATCCCGATCTGCACCAGGAAGGCTGCGGCGATGGCCGCCAGGACCCGCCGCGTCTGGCCGCGCCGGTTGAATTCCCCGCCGACCAGGAAGCCCAGCGCCAGCAGCGCGAAGGCGAAAGGATAGAGCGGCGTCAGCAGCCGCTGGTGGCCCTCGATGAGCAGGCGGTGGCCATAGTAGCGGTCGGCCTGGTTGCCGGCCGGGAAGAAGAGCTCGCTCAGATAGCGCTCCTGCGGCTCGTTCCAACGCGCGCCCGGCGCGTCGCGCGCGTCGCCCAGCTCGATGATGTAGCGGTCGAAGGTCAGGACCGAGAGACGGCGCGTCTTGCGGTCCCACTCCTGCCGGGTGCCGTTCACCATGACGATGCGCGGCCCGCTGTCGGTCTGGGCCAGCGCCCCGCGCTCGGCCGTCAGCGTCGCCGGCTTGTCGTCCTGGCGGTCGTCCTGGATGAGGACGCCCAGCAGCTCGCCGTTCGGCGAAAGCTGGCGGATGTAGAGAGTGACCTTCTCGGTGACGGTATTGAACACCCCTTCCTGCAGCAGCACGGACGCGAAGTTGTTGCGGATCTCGAACTGCAGGTCCTTGAACGCCCGGAACGAGGTCGGCAGAAAATAGAGGCTGAGCGCGAAACCGAGTGCGCTGGCGGTCGCCGCGGCCAGCAGCGCCGGGCGCGCCAGCCCGAGCTGGCTGACCCCGCTCGCCCGCAGCACCACCAACTCGCTGTCCATGATCAGGCGGTGATAGGTGAACAGCACCGCGGCGAAGGTGGCGATCGGGACCACCACCTCGAGGAAGCGCGGCAGCAGCAGCAGGGCGAGATAGAGAAAGGTGCCGATCGAGACGCCGCGGTTCACGATGAGCTCGATCAGGCGCAGCGACTGCGACAGCCAGATGGCGAAGCACAGCCCGACCGCGATGAACGCGAGGACCGTCAGGCTCTGGCGGTAGACGTAGCGATCGATGCCGGACATGGGTGCCGCCCGGATTATAGGGAAGCGGCGCGAGCCGGTCCTAGAAGCAATTCGCCGCGCACTGTCGTTGACTCCGTGCCGCCGGCAGGGCTAAGCGGGCCGGTCGTACGACTGTAAGATCATCCCTGGAGACCGCCCCCATGGAAATCCGCTTCGCCAACGCCGCGACCCCGAAGGCCGGCGCCCTCGTGCTGCCGGTCCACGACGGACGCGCGCTCACCGAGGCGGGGCGGACGATCGATGCCGCGACCGGCGGCGCACTGGTGCGGGCGATGGCGGCGAGCCGGTTCGAAGGGCGCAAGGACCAGCAGCTCGTCGTCGCAGCCCCGGCCGGCGTCGCGCTCGACCGGGTCGTCCTGATCGGACTCGGCAAGCCCGACGAGACCTCGGCCGAACGGCTCCAGGCTATGGGCGGCCAAGCCGTGGCGGCGCTGAATGCGGCCGGGGACAAGGAGGCGACGATCCTCCTCGATACCGCCGAGGGGGTGAAGCTGCCGCTGGCCGAGGCGGCCGCCGAGGTCGCGTTCGGCGCGCGGCTGCGCGCCTACCGCTTCGACAAGTACCGGACCACCGAGAAGGCGGAGAAGAAGCCGACGCTGGCTCGCCTGACGATCGCCGCCACGGCGGCCGCCAAGCGCGCCTATGCGTCCCGGGAGGCGGTCGCCGCCGGCGTCGTCTTCGCCCGCGATCTGGTCTCCGAGCCGGGCAACGTCATCTATCCCGAGACGTTGGCCGATCGGGCGAAGGAGCTGAAGAAGGACGGGGTCGCCGTCGAGGTGCTCGACGAAAAGGCGATGCGCAAGCTCGGCATGGGTGCGTTGCTGGGCGTCGCCCAGGGCAGCGTGCGGCCGCCGCGGCTCGTCGTCATGCAGTGGAACGGCGGCAAGAAAGGCGAGGCGCCGATCGCCTTCGTCGGCAAGGGCGTGACCTTCGACACCGGCGGCATCTCGATCAAGCCGGCCGCCGGCATGGAGGACATGAAGTGGGACATGGCCGGGTCGGCCGTCGTCATCGGGCTGATGAAGGCCCTGGCCGGCCGCAAGGCCGGGGTCAACGCGGTCGGCGTCGTGGCGCTGGTCGAGAACATGCCGGACGGCGGTGCCCAGCGGCCGGGTGATATCGTCTCCTCTATGTCGGGACAGACGATCGAGGTGCTGAATACCGATGCCGAGGGCCGGCTGATCCTGGCGGACGCCTGCTGGTTCTGCCAGGACCGCTTCAAGCCCAAGGCGATGATCGACCTCGCCACCCTCACCGGTGCCATCATCATCTCGCTGGGCGACGTCCATGCCGGCCTCTTCGCCAACGATGACGCGTTGGCGACGGGGCTGACGGCGGCGGGAAAGGCCGTCGGCGAGCGCCTGTGGCGGATGCCGCTCGACGACGCCTATGACAAGCAGATCGACAGCGACGCTGCGGATGTGAAGAACATCGCCGGCAATCGGGGCGGCGGCAGCATCATCGGCGCGCAGTTCATTCAGCGTTTCGTCAACAAGGTGCCGTGGGCGCATCTCGACATCGCCGGCGTCACGTGGTCGAAGTCGGACACGGCGATCGTGCCGAAGGGGGCAACCGTCTTCGGCCTACGCCTCCTCGACCGCTGGGTCGCCGATAACCACGAGAAGTGAGCGCGGGTCGGCGCGGCCTTCCGTGACCGATGTCGGCTTCTATCACCTGACCCGCACGCCGCTGGAGCGTGCGTTGCCCAAGCTGCTGGAGAAGGCGGCGGCGAGCGGCCGCCGCGCGGTGGTGCTGGCGGCGTCGCCCGAGCGCGTCGAGGCGCTGAACGCGCTGCTGTGGACATACGACCCCGGCAGCTTCCTGCCGCACGGCAGCGCCCGCGACGGCCGCCCGGCCGACCAGCCGATCTGGCTGACGACCGCGGACGAACGGCCGAACGGCGCGACCCTGCTGGTGCTGGTCGACGGCACCAGCTCGGCCCGGCTCTCCGACTACGAGCGTTGCCTCGACCTGTTCGATGGCGGCGATCCCGAGGCGGTCGCCGCCGCGCGCGACCGGTGGAAGGCGGCCAAGGCGGTCGGGCATGCGCTCACCTACTGGCAGCAGACCGACCAGGGGGGCTGGCAGAAGAAGGCGTAGGGGAGGGGGCGGTTGACGAAGGTCGATGTGGAACGTCGTGGACGGGTCGCCGTCCTCACCTTGCGGCGGCCGGAGCGGCAGAACCGCATCGATGCGGCCATGGCTTTGGAGGCGACCCGCTTTCTCGAAGCCGCGCGCGGTGACCCGG
>JBFWXJ010000020.1:17587-27404 GCA_050187535.1 Alphaproteobacteria bacterium
GTCGATGTGGAACGTCGTGGACGGGTCGCCGTCCTCACCTTGCGGCGGCCGGAGCGGCAGAACCGCATCGATGCGGCCATGGCTTTGGAGGCGACCCGCTTTCTCGAAGCCGCGCGCGGTGACCCGGGAATCGGTGCTTGCGTCGTGACCGGCCACGGCGACGTCTTCTGCCTCGGCGGCGACTATCAGAGCTCCGGCCCGACGACGGCCGGTCGCATCGCCTACGCCGATGCCTTTACCGCCCTCCACGGAGCGATGGCCGGTCTCGGCAAGCCGCTGGTGGTCGCGGTCAACGGGGACGCCCATGCGGGTGGCTTCAGCGTCGTCGTCGCCTGCGACCTCGCCGTGTGCGCCACGGATGCCACGCTGGGCCTGCCCGAGGCGGCCGCGGGCTTCTTTCCGTATCTCGCCCTGGCCGCCGTCAGGGATGCGCTGCCCAAGAAGCTGCTCTTCGACCTCGTGTACGGCGCGCGGCTGCTCGGCGCCGACGAGGCACGTGAGCACCACCTCGTCAATGTGGTCGTGCCGCGCGCGGAAGTGCTCGATCGCGCCGTCGCCCTGGCGGAAGCCGCGGCTGGCCACGACCCCGCGATCCTGATGCTGGGCCGCGACCTGTGGCACGCGATGAGCGGCCTCGAACCGAAGGCCGCCTTCGAGCAGGCACGCTTCGCATTCCTCGCGGCGATGGCCGCGCGCGACGCGACCGGGACGCGCTGAGCGGCATCCCGCGGCGATGCGCGCGCATTGGCAGCAGGTCTACGAGACAAAGCCCGATTCCGCACTGAGCTGGCATCGTGCCTCGTCGGGCATGTCGCTGGACCTGATTCGCGCAGCGCCCGCCGATCCGACGACACCGGTGATCGACGTCGGCGGGGGCGCTTCCGTTCTGGTCGACGACCTTCTCGCCGCCGGCTACAGCGACGTGACGGTGCTCGACATTTCCGAGGCGGCACTGGGCCGGGCTCGGCTCAGGCTCGCGGAGCGTGCGTCGCAGGCCGCCTGGATTGTCGGCGACGTCTGCCGATGGGCGCCGCCGCGACGCTGGGCGGTGTGGCATGACCGTGCCGTCTTCCATTTCCTCACCGACGCGGTCGGCCAGGACACCTACCTCGCCGCGCTCGCCGCCGGTACGACGGCCGATGCGACCGCAATCTTCGCGACATTCGCGCCGGACGGGCCCGAGCGCTGCAGCGGCCTGCCGGTGCAACGCTACGACGCCGAAGCCCTGGCCCGCCGCCTCGGCCGGGGCTTCCGTCTCGTCGCGGAACGGCGGGAGACGCATGTGACGCCATGGGGTGCCGAGCAGCGCTTCTGCTATGCGACCCTCCGGCGCGTCACCGCCTGACGACGTCTGTCCTTACGGTCCGTTGCGGCGTCGGGTCCGCATCGCTATAACGCCGCGACTTTTTCCCAGGAGACGAGGACTTCCATGGCGGTCGAACGCACGCTGTCGATCATCAAGCCCGACGCGACCCGACGCAATCTCACCGGCAAGATCAATGCGCGGTTCGAGGAGAAGGGCCTGAGGATCGTCGCGCAGAAGCGATTGAAGCTGACGCGCGAGACGGCCGAGCGCTTCTACGCCGTCCACGCCGAGCGGTCGTTCTTCGACGACCTCTGCAACTTCATGATCTCCGGCCCGGTCGTCGTGCAGGTGCTGGAAGGTGAGGGTGCGGTCGCCCGCAACCGCGAGATCATGGGCGCCACCAACCCGGCCAATGCCGCGGCGGGCACCATCCGCAAGGATTTCGCGGAGTCGATCGAGGCGAATTCCGTGCACGGGTCGGATTCGGCGGAGAATGCCGCGACCGAGATCGCCTTTTTCTTCGCCCAGACCGAGATCGTCGGCTGAGCTGTGCCGCCGGCGGCGCCGCAACGCCGCCGGCGAGCGCTTCAGATCAGGAAGATCGCCATCAGCGCCACGACCAGGATCACGAATGCCGAGATCCAGGTGGCGCCACGGCAGAATGAATTCCAGATTTCGCGATGTTCGCGCTCGATCGCGGCGAACTTGTTGATCTCGGCGGCCATCGACACCCCTCCATCGTTCCGCTTCGGGCGGACCTGTTAGCGAACCGGTCGCCGGCCGGCAACCGGCTTCATGCGAATTCGGGCGACAGGAGCATCCGCCCGTCGCCCGTGGCGCCGTCGATCTCCACGCGCTCGCCCACGATGCGGATCCGGCCCTCGGCGAAGAGGCGGACGGCCGCCGGGTAGGTGCGGTGCTCTGCGGTGAGCACGCGCGCGGCCAGGGTGTCGGCCGTGTCCGCCGGCAGCACCGGCACGGCTGCCTGGGCGACGATCGGCCCGCTGTCCATCTCCACCCGTACGACATGCACGGTGCAGCCGCTGATCCGCACGCCGGCGGCGATCGCCTGCCCGTGCGGATCGAGACCGGGGAAGGCGGGCAGCAGCGAAGGGTGGATGTTCAGCATCCGGTCGCGCCAGCCCTCGACGAAACCCGGCGTGAAGAGGCGCATGAATCCTGCGAGGCAGACGAGGCCGATATCGGCCGCGCGAAGCCGCGCATCGACCGCCGCGTCGAACTCCCCGCGGCTGGTGAACTCGCGATGGGGGATGGTGGCCGTCGCGATGCCCGCGGCCCGGGCACGATTCAGCGCCGGCGCGGTCGCCACATTGCTGACGACGAGCGCCACTTCCGCCGGATAGGCGGGGTCCCGCGCGGCGTCGATCAGCGCCTGGAGATTGCTGCCGCGACCCGACACGAGGACCGCCAACCTCAGCCGGACCATCGTTCCTCGAAGCCCGTGACCGTGCAGCCGGGGGCGCCCGGCGCCCGCGGCACGACCGTGCCGATGCGATAGGTCGGGATTCCGGCCTGGACGAGCTGCGCGGCGATACGGTCGGCATCTGCGGCCGCGACCACGGCGACCATGCCGATGCCGCAGTTGAAGGTGCGGGCCATCTCGCCGCCGGCCACCCGGCCGCGTTCGGCGATCCAGTCGAACACCGGCGGCATCGGCCAACGCTGGCTGTCGACCGTGACCGCCGCGTCGCGTGGCAGCACGCGCGGCACGTTTTCGATCAGGCCGCCGCCGGTGATGTGGGCGAGCGCCTTGACCCCGCCCGTGCGAACCGCGGCCAGGGCCGGCTTCACGTAGATGCGGGTCGGCTCCAGCAGAGCGGCGCCCACGGTCATGCCATCGGACCATGGCGCCGGGTCGTCCCAGCCGAGCCCGGCATCGGCGACGACACGGCGGACGAGGGAGAAGCCGTTGGAATGAACGCCGGAGGACGCGAGGCCGAGGACGATGTCGCCCGGCCGGGGAGCGGTGCCGTCGAGCACGCCGTCGCGCTCGACGGCACCGACAGCGAAGCCGGCGAGGTCGAAGTCGTCGCCGGCGTAGAGGCCGGGCATCTCCGCCGTCTCCCCGCCGACCAGGGCACAGCCGGCGAGTCGGCAGCCCTCGGCGATGCCGGCGATGATCGCGCGGCCGCGTGCCACGTCGAGCCGGCCGGTTGCGAAGTAGTCGAGGAAGATGAGCGGCTCTGCGCCCTGGACCACGAGGTCGTTGACGCACATCGCCACGAGATCGATGCCGATCGTCTCCAACCGGCCGGTGTCGATGGCGATCTTGAGCTTGGTGCCCACACCATCGGTCGTCGAGACCAGGATCGGGTCGCGGTAGCCGGCCGCCTTGAGGTCCAGGAGGGCGCCGAATCCCCCGAGCCCCGCATCGGCGCCGGGACGGGCCGTCGCGCGCGCCAGCGGCTTGATCGCCTCGACCAGGGCGTTGCCCGCGTCGATGTCGACCCCGGCGTCACGGTAGGTGTGGGTGCTGATGGCGTCCTCGCCCGAGATGGGGTACAGAACCGCGTGCGCCGCACCCTGCGTGGGACGGCCGATCGGAACGGGCCGAAAATAACGGATCGGAGAGGCATTGCAATGATCCGCCAGCGCCTCGCGCGGCTATTCCGAGGAACCTTCGTGGCGCTTCTCCTGTGCGCCGGCTCGGGGCTCGTCGCGACTCCGGCGGTTGCGCAGGCGCTGTACACGGTCGCGGGCACCCCGGTGGACGTCACGGCCGCGACCGCCATCCAGGCGCGCGAGCGCGCGCTGGCCGAGGCGCAGCAGGCCGCCGCCCGCAAGCTGCTGGAACGGCTGGTGGTCCCGGCGGGCTCGCCTCTGCCGCGGCTGTCGTCGGCGCAGGTTTCCGGCATCGTGCAGGATGTGGAGATCGCCGACGAGAAGGTGTCGCCGACGCGCTATATCGCGAGCGTCACGGTGCGCTTCCGCCCGGAGGCGGTCAGGCGGCTGCTGCGCGACCAGGGGCTGCGCTTCGCCGAGCGCGAGGGCGCTCCCATCCTGGTGCTGCCCGTGCTCGACGTCCGTGGTGGGCCGATCCTCTTCGATGACCGCAACCGGTGGCTGCGCGCCTGGGCCGACCAGACCACCGAAGGGGCCACGCCCATCGTCGTGCCGCTTGGCGATATCGGCGACGTCAATGCATTGACCGCCCAGCAGGCCATCGCCGGCGACTTCAACCGAATCTCGCCGGTCGCGCGGCGCTATGGCGCGACCGAGGTCGCCGTCGTCCGGGCTTCGCCGGCGCCGAACGGGTCCGTCGCCGTCGTCACGACGATGGTGAAGGCGGACGGGACCGCCCAGATCGGCCGCAGCACGTATCCGGTGACCGACGACGACTACGCCGCCGCGGCGCGGGGCACGGCTCAGGCGCTGGACCGCAACTGGCGTGCCGAGGTGGCTGCCGCTGCGCCGGAGGCGGGGGCGCCGGGCACCATGCTGGCGACGGCGCCCGCCGTCAGCGTCGAGGAATGGGCGGCGCTGCGCCGGCGGATCGCCGAGACGCCGGGCGTCGACCGGGTCGAGGTGGTGGCCCTCGCAGCCGGCGCCGGCCGACTACGCATTCTCCACCGTGCCGATCCGGGGCGTCTGGCTGCCGCACTGGCGGCGCTCGGCGCCACGGTCGACGGGTCTTCGGAGGCGCCGCGTCCGCGCTGAACCACCTTGTACCTAGCCAACATCATCACCCTGGGGCGGCTGCTGTCCGTCCCGATCGTCGTCTGGCTGATCCTGGGTGGCGCCATGATGCCGGCCTTCCTCCTTTTCCTGGCGGCCGGCGTATCGGATGCGGTGGACGGCTTCCTGGCGCGGCGCTTCAATCAGCGATCGGAACTGGGCGGATATCTCGATCCCCTGGCCGACAAGGCGCTCCTCGTGGGCGTCTATGTTACGCTCGGCCATGTCGGCCGCGTTCCCGACTGGCTGGTCATCATGGTGGTGTTCCGTGACGTGCTGATCATCGGTGGCGCCATGCTGCTGTATATGTTCACGGATGCCCTTCGGATGGAGCCGCTCACGGTCAGCAAGGTGAACACCGCCGCCCAGATCGTCCTGGCCGCCGTGGTGCTCGGCGCCGCAGGCTTCTCCGTCGACGACCGTGGCTTCGTCGAGCTGCTCGTCTATTTGGTGGCGGTGACGACGATCCTGTCCGGGGCGGCCTACATCCGGCAATGGAGCCAGCGGGTCGCCGGTGCCGGCGGACCCCGCTAGCGGCGACGGATGACCATGGGACGATCGACGCGGATGTGGCTCGCGATCCTCGCTGCTACGATCGTCTGCCTTTACCTCGTCCGCGAAATCCTGCTGCCCTTCGTCGTCGGCCTACTCGTCGCCTACCTGCTCAGCCCCACCGTCGATCGTCTTGCGCGCTACGGCATACCGAGATGGCTGGGCACGACTCTGGTCGGTAGTGCCTTCATCGTTGTGGTGGCCGTGGCGCTCGTCCTGGCGGTGCCGCTGCTGGTCGACCAGACGATCAACCTTGTGGAGCGGGCGCCGGAGATCGCCGGCGCGGCCAAGAATCGACTGCTGCAAGTCAGCGATGCCATCCGCGAACGTCTCGCGCCGGAAGAAGCCGCCGGCGTCGAGGCCTTCATCGAGAAGCAGCTCGGCAATCTGGCGACATGGCTGGCTGGAATGGCCGGCGACATCCTCGGCAGCGGCATTGCGCTCTTCAACGCGCTGTCGCTTCTGTTCATCACACCCGTCGTCGGCTTCTACATGCTGCGCGACTGGCACCACATCATCGCCACGGTGCAGGCGAACCTGCCCGAGACCCACACCGCGGAAATCGACCTGCTGGCCCGGCGCATCGATCGCCGGCTATCGGGCTTCGTGCGCGGGCAGGCGGTCGTCTGCATCGTGCTCGGCACCATCTATGCGGTCAGCCTGACGATCGCCGGGCTGGAATTCGGTGCCGCCATCGGCATGTTCTCGGGCCTGGTGTCGTTCATCCCCTATGTCGGCTCGATCTCCGGCCTCGTCCTCTCGACGTCGGTGGCGCTCTTCCAATATCCCGACTGGGCGTCGGTGGCCGTCATCGTCGCGATATTCCTGATCGGGCAGGTGGTGGAGGGCAACGTGCTGACTCCGCTGCTGGTCGGCGACCGCGTAGGACTGCATCCCGTGTGGATCATCTTCGCGCTGCTCGCGGGCGGCGCCCTCTTCGGGTTCCTTGGTCTGCTGTTGGCGGTGCCGGTCGCCGCCGTCCTCGGCGTGCTCGTGCGTTACATGCTGGAGCGCTATCGGGCGAGCGAGCTCTACTCGGGCCCTGCCGCCGACGCCGAACCGCCGGCGGGGTGAGCGCGCTGCGCCAGATTCCACTGCCGCTCGCCCATCGGCCGGCGCTGGGGGCCGACGATTTCCTGGTCGCCGATGGCAACCGCGCCGCCGTCGCCTGGCTCGACCGCTGGCCCGATTGGCCGCACCCCGCGCTGGCGATCGTCGGCGACGAAGCGGCGGGCAAGACCCATCTGGCGCGCGTCTTCGCGCGACGTGCCGACGCCGTCCTGCTCAATGGGAGCGCTGTCGACAGCTCAGCGGTTACTGGGCTTTCCGGCTCGCCGCCATCCGCCGTCGTCATCGACGATGCGGACGAGGTGACGGATGAAGCAGCCCTGCTGCATCTCTACAACGTGCTCGCGGATGCGGGCGGGAAGCTCCTGCTGACGGCCAGGGATGCCCCGGCGCGCTGGGGGCTGCGGCTGGCCGATCTGCGCTCCCGGCTGCTTGCGGCCCCGGTCGCCGTCATCGCACCGCCCGACGACGCGCTGCTCCAGGCGGTGATCGCCAAGCTCTTCGCCGACCGCGGGGTTGCGGTCGACCCCGACGTTGTCGGATATGTCGCGGCGCGGATCGAGCGGTCCTTCGCGGCGGCGCAGCGGGCGGTGGCAACGCTCGATGCCCATTCCCTGGCTGCCGGCCGTCGGGTCACGGCGGCGCTCGTCCGCCGCGCCCTGCCGGGCCTTTTTCTCGACAACGATCGCGAACCCAAGGAGGGGTAGATGGATCTCGGACTGAAGGGCAAGACGGCGCTCGTCTGTGCCGCGAGCAAGGGGTTGGGCAAGGGGTGCGCCATGTCGCTGGCGCGGGAGGGCGTCGACGTGACGATCCTCGCCCGCGGCGCGGAGGCGCTGGAGGCGACGGCGGCCGAGATTCGGAAGGCGACGGGTGTGGCGGTGACCGCGGTCGCCTGCGACATCACAACGCCGGACGGGCGCGAGAAGGCGCTGGCCGCATGCCCGGCACCGGACATCCTCGTCACCAACGCCGGCGGCCCGCCGCCCGGCAATTTCCGCCAATGGGGAGAGGCGGAGTGGATCGGCGCCGTGAAGGCCAACATGCTGACGCCGATCGAGCTCATCAAGGCGACGATCGACAAGATGATCCAGCGGCGCTTCGGCCGCGTCGTGAACATCACGTCGGGCGCGGTGAAGATGCCGATCGACGTGCTGGGGCTGTCGAACGGCGCGCGCTCCGGGCTGACCGGTTTTTGCGCCGGCCTCGCCCGCGAGGTGGCGCAGTACGGTGTCACCATCAACAACCTGCTGCCGGGCCCCTTCGATACCGACCGGCTGCGCACCAACACGCGGCTGGCGGCCGAGAAGTCCGGCAAGACCTTCGACGAGGTCTGGAACGCGCGCATGGCCCAGAACCCGTCGCGGCGCTTCGGCACGTCGGAGGAGTTCGGCGATGCCTGCGCCTTCCTGTGCAGCGTGCAGGCCGGCTACATCACCGGGCACAACCTGCTGATGGACGGCGGCCACTATCCGGGGACGATGTAGCCGCTCCCGCCCTCTCCGTCCCTTGGGGCGGGGAGGGCGCCCGACCTCGCCGGAGAGACCTCACTCGAAGTCGTGCGGCGTCACGAAGTCGATGAGACGTCCTGCGCGCGCCGTCGTCCGGCCCCAGGGGCCGGCGATCTCGATCGCCGCCAGTGCCCCGGTGGGGAACTTTTCGTCGAGCTGCCGGCGGAGATGGGCGTCGCCGGCGCCGACCAGCATGACCGCCAGCTCGTGCATGCCGGGGTTGTGGCCGATCAGCAGCGCCGTGCGCGCTTCCGGCGGAAGCGCGCGGATCGCGGTGAGCAGGGTCTCGACTTCGGCAAGGTAGAGCGCGCGCTCGATGCGGACCTGCAGGTCGTGATCGAAGCGGCCGAGGATCGGGTCCAGCGTCTCGCGCGTGCGTCTGGCAGCCGAGCAGAGGACGATGTCCGGGCGCGCCGTCGCGGCGAGATGGGTCGCCAGGTCGCCGGCCGCCGCTCGCCCGCGTGGCGCGAGCGGCCGCTCGAAGTCGTCGGCACCGTCGCGCACCGCCTTCGCATGGCGCAGGAGAAGCAGTGTCCGGGGCGGTTCGGCGGCGGCCATCGCCGATTGACTATCGGTCCTGCCGGGCGGACGCAAGCTCGCCGCGGCCCCGCCATGACAGTGTCATGACCACTGGCTAGGATGCCGGCATGGATCAAGCCCCGACCGTGCCCGAGACCAAGGCGCCGGCGCGTCCGCGCGCCCAGCGTCGCGCCGCGCCGCCGCATCCCGAGCCTCTGCCGGCGAGCGAGAGCGCGTCGGTCAATCGGCTCATCAATCGCGAACTGTCCTGGCTCGCATTCAACGAGCGCGTGCTGGGCGAGGCCGAGAATCCGCGCCACCCGCTGCTGGAGCGCCTGCGTTTCGTCTCGATCTCCGCCAGCAACCTCGACGAATTCTTCATGGTTCGGGTGGCCGGGCTGAAGGGCCAGGTACTGGCCGGCGTGGAGACGCCGAGCCAGGACGGCATGACGCCGGCGCTGCAGCTGGCCGCGATCCACCAGCGGGCGTTGCGCCTGATGGCCGCCCAGCAGGAGCGTTATCGTGACCTGCGGCGCGAGATGCGCGATGCCGGAATCGCCGTCGTCGACCCGACCGAGCTGCTGCCCGAGGATATGCCATTCCTCGAAGAGCGCTTCCGCGTCGAGACGTTCCCCGTACTGACGCCGCTCGCCGTCGATCCGGCGCATCCCTTCCCGTTCATTCCCAATCTCGGGATCGGTCTCGTCCTGGAGCTGCAGCGCCGGCAGGCGACCGAGCCGATGCAGGCGATCATCCTGCTGCCGCAACAGCTCGGCCGCTTCGTTCGGCTGCCCGGCGAGGACATCCGCTTCCTTGCGATGGAGCAGTTCATCGGCCTGTTCCTCGACCGCCTGTTCCCCGGCTTCGACGTGCTGCACCGCGGTGCGTTTCGTGTGCTGCGGGACAGCGAAGTCGAGATCGAGGAGGAAGCCGAAGACCTCGTCCGCCTGTTCGAATCGGCCCTGAAGCGCCGCAAGCGCGGCCACGTCATCCGCCTCGGGGTGTCCCACGACACGCCGTCCGATCTGCGCGCCTTTCTGATCGAGGAGCTGGGGGCCGGGAGCGACGACGTCTTCGAGGTCGACGGCCTGCTCGGCCTCGCGGATATCAAGCAGGTGATCGTCGACGAACGGCCGGACCTCAAGTTCGTGCCTTACAACCCCCG
>JBFWXJ010000021.1:0-6383 GCA_050187535.1 Alphaproteobacteria bacterium
GCCACCGGGCGCATCCTGGAGGCGTCGTTCGACCTGCTCGGCAAGGATGCGCTCCGAGGCACGGCCAGCTTCGGCACCGGCGACCCGATCGCGGCCGGGACCGATCCCGTCATGAACGCCGTCGGCAACGTCGTGCTGGTGCGCGAGGGCGGCGGGGCGGCCGGGATCATCCGGCAGATGACGGTGCAGGTGGACAACAACCTGCGCGAGCTGAAGGCCGTGGGGTCGCTCGGCAATGTTGGGATCGGCGTCGGCGACGCCTCCGTCGGCGGGACGCTGGAGGCGTACTTCGAGGACGGCGCGCTCTACGACAAGTACCTGGCCGGCACCGACACCTCGCTCGCCTTCGTCGTGGCCGAGGGGGGCCGCGCCTATGTCGTGACCCTGCCGCGCGCGAAGCTGACCCAGGGACGCATCGATGCCGGCAGCCGCAACGCCGACTGCGTGCTGCGCTTCGAGCTGATGGCCCGCCGCGACCCTGCGACGGGAGCCTCCATCCAGATCGACCGCCTGCCCGAGTTCGGGTCCTGAGGGAGGACGCCCCCATGAAGCTGAGCGATCTCGCGGTCGAGCCGAAGGCCGAGAGCGAAGGCGTGCCGGTGGAGATCCTGCCCGGCCTCGTCGTCACCGTGCGCTCGACGGCGACACCCGCCTACCGCAACGCCCAGGCTCGCCTGCTGCGGCCGCTCGCCCGCATCGTCGCGGCCGGGATGCCAATCCCGGCCGAGAAGCAGGACGAGATCATGGCCCGCCTGCTGGCGGAGGAGGTGGTCGCCGGTTGGCAGGGGCTGGCCGACGACGACGGCCAGCCGATCCCCTACTCGCCCGAGCGGGCGGCGGCGATCTTCCGCGATCCCGCCTGCCGCCCGTTCCGCGACCTCGTGCTGGAGGCGGCCGGCACGGCCGAAACCTTCCGCCGCAAGCGCCTGGCGGACGTCGCAAAAAACTGACGGCGGCCCTCGCCTGGACGCTCGAATGGGGCGGCCGGGTGGACCTCCTGGAGGCGCGCTCGGAGCTGACCGGCATGACGCCGCCGGCCCTGGCGGCACGGCCCGCGATCATGCCGGGTGCCGAGCGCTGCTGGGCCGCCTTCCTCGACCTCGCGCGCGAACGCCCGGTCGGCGCCGCGCCGCAGGCGATCGCGCTCGCGGCACTCCGTAGCTGGCTCGACGAGGAGGGGATCGCCGATCCCGTGCTCCGCGGCGAGATCCGCGAAGTCGTCCTGCTGCTCGATGCCCACTGGCTCGACCACGTCCGCCGCCGGCTCGCCGATAGCAAGGAGCATCCATGACCGACGCCGTGCTGGAGATCGTCGTCGATGCGACGCCGGCCGAGGCCGGGGCCGCGCGTGCCGTGCGCGCGCTCGACGACATCCGCCGGCAGGCGGCCGCCGTCGAGGGGCAGATGGACGGCGTCGGCCGCAGCCTGGAGGCGGGTGGCGAGCGCATCGCATCGTCGCTCGACGCCGCCGCGCGGTCGATGGCGGCGCTCGAACGGTCGGCGGGCGCCGGCTGGGCCAATGGGATGACGGAGGCGGTCGGCGAGGCCGCGACTTCGGTCGGCGGCTTCTTCGACGGCATGGTGACGGCCGCGGGCGGTGCCGCCCGTGGCATGCTCGACGTCTTCGGTCGGCTGGGCGGCAGCCTCGGTCGGATGTTCGGGGCCGGCGGGACGCTCGATATCGGCGGCCTGCTGGCCGGCGTCGGGCGGCAGGCGGGGAGTGGTCTCGCCGGGCTGTTGCCTGCCGGCCTCGCCGTCCTCGGCCCGATCGCGGCCCTGGCCAGCGGCGCGCTGGGTGGGCTGCTGGGTGGCCTGCTGAAGCAGACGCCGAAGGTGCCGCAGGGCGAGCACTCCGTCTTCCTCTCCGATCTCGCGACGACGCAGTACGCCTCGACGCGCTTCCCTTCCGTGACCGAAGCGGCCGAGGGGCAGACGGGTGAGCTCGGCCGCCTGGTGACGGCACTGGAGCGCACGCTCGGCGTCAGGCGCTCGGCCGATCCCGGTGCCGCGATCGGCTCGACGCTCAACGAGAAGGAGGGGCTGCGCCTCTTCTACGATGCGGGGGCGGCCGACGGCCCCGACGCGGCGGGCCGCGCCTGGTTCTCCGCCGACCCCGACAACCAGGCATCCGTCGAGGCGGCCCGCCAGGGCTTCGCCGTCGCCTTCCTCAAGGATTCGGACTGGTCCGCCTGGGGCGAGACGCTGGGCCGGAAGATCGCCGACCACATCGGCGGTTCGGCGGCGGCGACCGTCGACGACCTGATGGCCGACGTCGACTTCATCGCCGGCTTCGACGACGCGCTGACGCGCCTCGGTGCCGGCATCGGCGACTTCGCGCTGTCCATGCGGGCTGCCGCCGAAGCCGCCGGCCGTGGCGATGCCGCGGCCCTGACGCGCCAGGTGACGGGCTTCCTCGACAAGACGGCCGAGCTGGCGCTGCCGCTGGATGCGGCGACCGCCGCGATGCGGACGATGGTCGAGACGGCGGCCGGGCTGCGCACCGCCGCCGTCGAGGCGCCGCTGTCGCGGCTGGAGGAGGGGACGGCCCGTCTCTCGGCGGAATGGCGCGGGATGGCGCCGCTCGTGGAGCAGCTCGGCTACGACGCGGCCGAGGCCGGGCGCCTGATCGAGAGCGGTCTCGGCGCCGCGGTCGATCGCCTGGCGCAGGATCTGGCCGGCGACCGCGCGGCCTTCGTCGACCGGACGCGCGCGACGCTGGATGGCCGCGATGCGGTACCGACGGGCGAGGCGCTGTTCCGCGCGCTCGGGCTCGATGCCGAGGCGACCCCGGACTTCTTCGCGGCCATCCGATCGGCGCTGGCGGCGGGTGCCGCCGGTGGGCTGACGCGCGACGCGACCGCGGCGCTGGCGCCGCGCTTCGCCTACCAGTACGACCTGCGCCGTATCGCGCCCGAGCAGCTCGACCGCATCGCCGCGGCGCTCGACGCCGCGGTCGCCGCGTCCGAGGCGATGCGTGCGGCGCAGGGGATCGGCACGACGACGGGTGCCGAGGCGATCGCCGCCGCGCGGGCGGCTGCAGCCGGTGCGACAGATGCGGCGGCAGCGCGGGCCGCGGCCGAAGCGCGCGAGGGCGCTCTCGCCGGCCTCCTCGACCTGCAGGACGGAGCGACCGAGGCGGCCCGCGCCGCGGAGCGGCTGGCCGACACGTTCGGCGACACCGCACGCGACCTCGCCCGCTCGCGCGATGCGATGCGCACCGGCGCCGCCTCGCCCCTGTCGCCGGAAGCGCAGCTGGCCGAAGCGCAGCGCGCGGAGGCGGCGGCGCTGGCGCGCGTGCTGGCCGGCGGCCCCGACACGCCGGAGGCGGCGCGCGGGCTGGAGCAGGCAGCCGCCCGCGTGCAGGAGCTGGCCCGCACCGTCTACGGCTCGTCCGCCCAGTCGGTCGCGATCTTCGCGACCAGCATGGACCGGCTCGACCGTGCCGCCGCGGGTGCTGCCGGCATCGCCGACCGGCAGACGAGGCTCGCCGAAGCGGCGAACACGGAGCTGGCCCGCATCGCTGCCGAGATCGCGGCACTGCGCGCGGACCTGGCGCACCGCGCGACGGGCGACGCCGGCGCGACGCTGCCGACCTTCGGCGTGGCCGGCCTCGGCCGGCGCGTCGACGAGGGCGCGGCCGACTTCATGGCGCGCCGCTTCCCGACCTACGTGGGTGCGGGTGGCGAGGATGCCGCCCTCGCCTGGCTGCAGCAGCCGCATGAATCCGGCCTCGGGCTGACGCGGCAGGCCTACTACGCGGCAGCGACGCGGGCCGGCTTCGCGGGCGGATTCGGCGCGGGTGGCCATCTCGCCTTCCTGTCCCCGGGCGGCCTTCCCGACATGAACCGCTGGGTCGCCTTCATCGACCAGCTGCGCACGGTGGCCGAGGTGCCCTACGGCTTCTTCGGCATCCCCTACGCGGAAGGCGGCCTGGTCGCCGGCGGCGTGCCCGGGCGCGACAGCGTGCCGGCGCTGCTGACGCCGGGCGAGCGGGTGCTCTCCGTCGCGCAGAGCCGTCTCGTCGAGGATCTCGCGGCCGACCGCAGCGGCGCCGCGGCGGCGGCGGCCGTGGACGCGCTGCGCCTGGACCGGGCGCGCGCCGACGGCGACGCCCGCGACCGCGCCCAGCGCCTGGAGGCGCGCGTCGCCCAGCGCGAGGGCGCGCGCGCGGAAATGAACGCGGAGCTGCGCGGCCGGCGCGGCGACCGGCGCAACGCGGTCGCGAACCGCGCGCCCGGCGGCGGGCGCCGCAGACCATCCGTTCCATCATCGAGAGGAGACCATCATGGCGGCAGGCGACTGGCAGCTCTTCGGCGCGGCGATCGAGCGGATCGCCAAGGGCGAGATCGATTTCGACGCCCACACCTTCAAGGCGATCCTGACCACGGCCGGCTTCACGCCCGACCTCGCGACCCACGACGACCTGGCGGACGTGACCGATGAGCTCGCGGGCGGCGACTACGCGCGCAAGACGCTGACGGGGGTCGCCGTCACCCGGTCCGGCACGACCGTGAAGATCGACTGCGACGACATCAGCTTCGGCAGCGCGGTCACGCTCGAGGGCAAGTGGTGCCTCGTCTACGACGACACCCACGCCTCCGACGCGCTCGTCTCCGCGCTCGACCTCAACACGGCCTCCGGCTCCGCCACGCTCGCCAGCACGAACGGCACCTTCCAGATCACCATCGACGCCGATGGCTGGATCGAGATGACGCCCTGACCATGAGCGTCCAGCCGCTGTGGAGCACGACCGACAAGGACACGGGCTCCACCATCTCGAACGGCGACCGCACCGCGACCCAGGCGGCGATGAACGCCGGCACCACGCGCTCCGCGCGCGGCGTGACGGCGGGGAAGTGGTACGTCGAGGTCGACCTGACGACGTCGACCGATGCCGGAATCCGCTGCGGCGTCGCCAATGCGTCGGCGAGCCTGACCGTGGCGCCCGGCGGCGACGGCAGCGGCTGGACGATCCGCGGCGACGGCAACAAGGTCAGCGCCGGAAACAACTCCGCCTACGGCAACGCCCTCGACAACCCCCTGCGCATCGCACTCGACGCCGACGCCGGCAAGGTGTGGTTCGGCGAGGGGGCGTCGACCTGGTGGGGCGATCCCGCCGCCGGCACCGGCGAGGCGTTCGCGGGCCTGACGGGGGTGCTGCACCTGGCATTCGGCTCCAACAACAGCGCCAACGCCAAGGTCGGCACGCTGCGTCTCGTCGCCGACTACGCCGGCACGCCGCCGGCCGGCTTCACGGCCGGCTTCGGCCGAGATGCGACCGCGACCGCCGGCGCGGCCCACGCCGCGCTTTCGGGGATGGTCGGCGCCGTCGCGATCGGAGCAACCGTCGCGGCGCCGGCGGCGGCGATCGCCATGACCGGGCGATCGGCCGGGTCGCGCGGCGACGCCGCCTCCCGGCCCGGGCCTGCGACTCCGGCCGTGCTCGGACGGGCGGTCTTCGTTGCAGCTGCCGCCGTCGCCGCGGCGGGGCGGGCGGTGCTCGCGATCCGTGGACAGCCGGCGACGGTTGTCGGCGTGGGCGGTGCCATCGCCGCAGCCGGGACGGCTTTCGCCGCGATGGCCGGACGCGCCGCGGGGATCGCCGCGGCGGCGCTCGTGGCCGTGGCTCCGGCGCCGGTGGCGGCCCGCGGGCTTCCTGCCCTCGCCGTCGCCGATGCGGCGGTGGCGGCAGGCCCGGCCACGGCGCGCGGCATCGGCCGGGCGACGGCGGTCGTCGGTGACGCGGTTGCGGCGCCGGGTGCCGCGCGGCTCGTCCCCGCCGGCCACGGCGCGGGGCTCGTCCATGGCGTCGCGCCGCCGGTTGCCGCGGCAGGGATCGTTGCCGTCGGACAGGCCGCGGTCGCCGCCGCCGGCGTTGCCGTCATGCCGGCCGACGGCACGGCTCGGCTCGCGGGGCGGCCCGCGACGGCTCTCGCCGGTGCCGGTGCCTTCGCCGCGCCTTTGCCGGCCCGCCCGACTATCGCCGGCCGGCCTGCCGGCATCGTTCTCGGGATTGCGGTCGCTCCCGCGGCGGGCTCGCTGCGCCCGGCGGGTCGCCCTGCGGTCGCTATCGGCGGCGTTCCGGCGTCGGCCGCGGCCGGACGGGGAGGGTTCGCGGTCCACGGCCGGCCGGCAGGGGCGGCCGCGACCCTGCAGGCCGATGCGGACGAAGGCGCCGGGTTGGCCCGTCTGGTGCCGCGGGGACGGCCGGCGCTCGCCATCGGCGCGGCGCCGGCGGCGCTGCCCGTGCCGCCGCCGGGCGATCTCGCCGCACTGCTCGCCGACCCGCAGGCCGAGCTCGAATGGGTCGCCGTCGTCGAGCCGTGGGACGCGGAGACCGGGGCGGTCGTGCCGCTGCGCTGGTCGGTGCGCGGCATGGTCAC
>JBFWXJ010000021.1:6483-27040 GCA_050187535.1 Alphaproteobacteria bacterium
CGGGCGATCTCGCCGCACTGCTCGCCGACCCGCAGGCCGAGCTCGAATGGGTCGCCGTCGTCGAGCCGTGGGACGCGGAGACCGGGGCGGTCGTGCCGCTGCGCTGGTCGGTGCGCGGCATGGTCACCGGCCCGGCCGCGAGCCTGCCCAATGCGGCACTTTCGGCCCGGCTCGCCGACTACCGCTTTCGCCGGTCGCTGTGGGACGGCGGCGGGCTGCTCGCCGGCTCGGGCGGCGGCGAGGGCGTGCTGCTGGTGGATGCCGCCCCCAAGGAGGGCGCGGACGGCGGCCTCGGCCATCTGGCGACGGCGACGACCGCGGCCGGCGGGCGGCGCTGGCACTTCCGGCGCCGCGCCGCACGGGTGCTGCTGGGCCATCCGCGCTGGGGCTGGGACGACCTGGTGCCGGTGTGGACCGGCACCGTCGCCGACCTGGCGCTCGACGACGACCGCGCCCAGTTCCAGTTGCGCGACGCGACGGAGCGGCTCGACCGGCCGCTGCAGGAGCGCGCCTTCGCCGGCGACTGCGTCCTCGTCGCTTCCGCCTCGTCGGTGCTGGTCGGCACCGGCAGCAAGGTCTTCGTCCTGCCCGACCTCGTCGCCAACGGCGACTTCGCGGCGTCGCTCGGCGGGTGGTTCGCCGGAACGGGCTGGAGCTGGTCGGGTGGTGCGGCGGCGAAGGCGGCGGGCACCGCCGCGGCGCTCCATCAGGAGATCGCCACCGCGGCCGGCAACGCGTACCGCCTGCGCGCCGTCGTAACGCGCGCGGCGGGCGCCCTGCAGGTGCGGGTCGATGGAAGGCCGCTCGGCGCGGCGGTCGCGGCCGGCGGCACCCTGTCGCTGACATTCGTCGCGACCGGCTCGCCGACGCGGATCGAGTTCGCGGCCGATGCGGCCTTCGCGGGCACCATCGACGACGTGACTTGCCGGGCGGAGCCGCGGATCGCCGCGGGCGACGTCCTGCGCATCGCCCGCACGGCCGCCCTTTCGGCGACCTGGATGGCGGGCACGGCGACCGCCTGGAGCGAAAGCCTGGGGCAGGTGACGGTCGACGTGCAGGAGGCCGTCGGGTCCGGCAGCCATGCCGACTGGTCGATCTGGGTGCGGCCCTTCGAGGGTCCCGCGGAGGCGGCGGGCAAGCCGCTGCCGGTCGCGCTCGGCACCGTGCGCCACGCCGCACCCGTGGAGCTCGGCAGCGTGCAGGGGCTGTGGCTCCATCGCCTGGCGGACGGGCCGGTGCGCGTCGACCCGGCGGCGGGCCATGGCCTGTTCGACGGCGGCGTGGCGCTGACGCCGGCCGTCGCCTTTCCCCCGCAGCCGGGCGAGGCCTTCGTCGACGAGGCGGAGGGTGTGGCCTGGACCGCGTCGCGGCCGGTCCGTCCCCTGACAGCGGTGTTCGACGCGGGTCTCGGCACCAGCGCGGGGCAGCGCGCCTACGCGCAGGTCGGCGTCCACACCTGGACGGTTCCGGCCGGCGTGGCGGCGGTGCGTGCGCGGCTGTGGGGCGGCGGCGGTGGCGGAGGTGCCGGCCATTCGGGCGGTGGTGCGGGTTACGTGGATGCCGTGCTTCCGGTCGCGCCGGGGGACGTGCTGACGGTTGACGTGGGCGGCGGCGGTGGCGTCGGCGTCGGCGGCGTTGCGGGCGGCGAGCCCGGCCAGTCCGCCACCGCCGACGGCGGATCGGGCGGCATCGGCGCCGTCTCCTCGGGCGGCGGCGGCGGCGCGGCTTCGGCCGTCGCGCTCCAGGGCAGCGTGCTCCTGGTCGCGCCAGGCGGCGGCGGCGCGTCGGCCGACGCGAGCGGCGGGGCCGGCGGCGGCGCGACCGGCGTCGATGGTGGCGACGGCGGCGCACGTCACGGCAATGGCGGCGCGGCGGGCGCGGGCGGCGCCGGCGGGTCGGGACAGGCGGGTGGCGGTGCGGGCGCTGCGGGCAACGACACCAGGGGCGGCAATGGCGGTGCCGGCGCGAGCGCCGGCGGCGGCGGCGGCGGTGGCGGCCGCCAGGGTGGCGGTGGCGGCGGCGCCGGGTCGACCGGCGGGGCCGGCGGGGGAGGAGCCGCGCTCGCGGCCGGGGGCACGACCGAAGGCGGCAGCGGCGCCGCGCCGGGCGGCGTTGCCGAACCGGATCGCCCCGGGGATGCCGGCGCCGGTGGCGCGTCGGGCGCGCCCGGGGCCGCGGGCGCGGTCGTGATCTCCTGGCAGCCCGCCGCCACGGAAGCGGCGACGGCAGCGGCGGCGATCCGCACGGTGCTGCGCGAGCGCCTGGGCTTCCGTGACGTGCGGGCCGGCGCCTCCGTGCTGGTGTCGATCGCCGCCGACGCGGCGACGCGGACGTTCACGGCGGGCGGCGGCAGCTTCACGGCCCTCGGCATCCGGCCGGGGGACACCGTGTCCTTCGCCGGGTTGACGAAGAACGCCGACCGCAACTTCACCGCGACGGCGGTCGGCACCGCGACGCTCGCCGTGCGCGAGACGATCGAGGACTGCGCCGCCGAGACGGGGTTCATCCTATCGACGGGCGAGATCGACGTGCCGTCGCTCGCGCTGCTGGAGGCGGTGGCGCCGGAGCCGGTCGGCTTCCTTGCGGGAGAAGGCGGCGGTACCGGGCGCGATCTGGTCGACCGCATCCTCGCCGGCACCGGCGCTTGGATCGCGGCCGATGGCCGTGGCCTGGTGACGGTCGCCCGCTACACGGGTCCGGCGGCGGTCGCCGACCACGCGCTCGGTGAAGGCGATCTCGATGGGATCCGCCGCGTTCCCGTGGCGGCCGCCCTGTGGCGTCGGCGGCTGGGTGCCGCCCGCTGCCTGCGCGTCCATGGCTCGGCCGAGATCGCCGCGGCCGCACCGGAAGACGTGCGGCGCTTCCTTCTCGCGGAATGGCGCGAAGGGGTTGCGACCGACGCCGGGGCGAAGGCGGCCGACCTCGCCGCCGAGGAGCTGTTCGTGGCGACTGCCCTCGACCGCCGCGAGGACGCCGAAGCGGAGGCCGGCCGCCAGCTCGCCCTGCTCGGTCCCGCCCTGCTCGCCTTCGAGGCGGACGCGTCGCTCCGGGCGATCGGCTGGCGGCTGGGGGACACGGTGGCGCTGACCGCGCCGTCGGTCGGGCTCGACCTGCCGCGCCGCCTCGTGATCGTCGGCAAGGAGGACCGGCTCGCGGCGGACGGCGTGACACTGACGCTCGCCGGCTGACGGCGGGCGCAAGGGAGGAAGGATGGCCAACTGTCTGCTGGCGCCGATCAACTGGGCCGCCATGGCCGGCGTCGCGTGGAGTGGCGGCGACTGGGCGCCGTCGCTGCCGCTCGCCAACCTCGCCTCGACCGACACGCTGGCGGTCGCGCGCTCGGCGACCGCGGCGGCCGGCGACACCGTCATCGCCGTCGACCTGGGCGCGCAGCGCCTGTGGGACGTGCTCTGCCTCGCCTGGGCCAATCTCTCGCCCGACGCGGCGGTCCGCGTCACCTCGGACGAGGGCTACGATTCCGGCTGGGTCGCCGCCTACCCCGTGACCCATGTGCCGGTCGCGGGCCGGCTGCCCTTCGGCCGGCCCGCCGCCGACGGGCGGATGCCGGCAGACGAGCGCGACCCGCGGGGCGTCTCCTGGCTGCTGGCGCTGCCGGCCGCCGTCACCGCGAGCGCACTCACGGTCGCGATCGCCGACGAGGGCAACCCCGACGGCTACCTCCAGGCCGGATGCCTGTGGGTCGCCAAGGCGGAGCGGCCGGCGATCGGGCTGCAGGACGGGCTCGCCGTCACCGCGGTCGAGGAATCGACCGCGCGCCGCAGCCTCGGCGGCACCCTCATCGGCCGTCGCCTGTGGCGCCGCCGACGCATCGCCGCGGCCTTGCGCTGGCAGGACCGCGACGTGGCGCTCGGCACCTGGTTCGAGACGGCGCGGATGGCGGGTCGCACGCGGCCGCTGCTCTTCGCCGTCGAGGGCGAGGGCGTCCATGGCGGGCGCCTGGCGATGATCGGCCATCTCGACGAGGCCACGCCGATCGAGCATGCGGCGTGGCGGCACTGGGGCTGGCCCTTCGCGATCACCGAAGCCTGACCAACCGCCCGAGGAGAAGCCGATGGCGTCGCGCGATCCGGACGACGATGTCGTCACCCATGCCGATCTCTATGCGCGTATAGCGGTGCTGGAGGCGCAGATCGTCCATCTGCGCGAGATGATCGCCACGGCCGCGACCGAACGCGCCCGCATCCTGGCCGAGGTGGCGGAGCTGACGACGCTGGTCGCCGGCATCCGCGGCGCCTGGCGGGTGATCGCGGCGGCGGCCGGCGTGGTAGGAATGGCGGTCGGCGCCGTCGCGCCGGCCGTGGTCAAGCAGATGATCGGGGGATGAGATGCCGGATACGCCGCGCGGAATCCGCAACAACAACCCGGGCAACATCGACCGCACCGGGACCCAGTGGCAGGGCATGTCGGCCGACCAGTCGGGCGACCGGCGCTTCATCGTCTTCGAGGCGCCGGAATGGGGCATCCGCGCGATCGCGCGCGTGCTGCGCTCCTACCGCGACCGGCACGGGCTGAAGACGGTGCGCGGGATCATCTCGCGCTGGGCGCCGCCCAACGAGAACCCGACCCACATCTACATCCAGTTCGTCACCGACAAGCTCGGCGTCGGCCCGGACGACGCGATCGACATCGACGACGCTGCGACGCTGCGCACGTTGATCCGCGCGATCGTGCGCAAGGAATGCGGCAAGGGCCCGCTCGCCGACGGCGACTGGTACGAGCTGGCGGTCATCGACGAGGGCATCAGGCGTGCCGCCTGAGGGCGGCGCCCCGCCGCTCGCCGGCCCACGGTTCACCGGCCTCGAGACGTCGTGGCGCCACCGCCGCCGGGCGGTGTGGGCGACCGCGGCCTACTGCATGGCCGGCATCGCCTACCTGACGCTGTGGGGCCGCCACGACAGCCGCCTGCACGAGACCATCGCCTTCGCGCTGACCGGCCTGCTCGGCTCCGTGGTGATGGCCTACATCGCCGGCGCCGCCTACGACGACCGCGACCGGCGGCGGACCTGGGCCGGCGTCGAGACGGCGCGCCTGCGCCTGCCGGCCGACCGCCGCGCCGACCTCGACGCGGCGGCGGGGTAGGCCACGCCGATCGCATCGCCGCTGGTGTGCCCCTCGACGATGCTGCCTAGAAAGTCGATCGGGTCATGCCGGCGATGGAAGCACTCCCTCTCCCCCGATGGGCGGAGAGGGCCCAAGCCGCGAGCCGGCCTCTTTCTCATATCGTGGTGCGCGCCCGCGCCCTGGGTGTCTCGGGGTGAGGAAAGCCTTTGATGGCAATAAGGAAAGCCCTCATCCCGTACATCGTCGAGGGACGCAACGGCGCTCGTCCCGCGCTAGAATGCGCCCTCGGCGCATTGCAGGCAGACGAGGCCGGCCGCCCGCCAGGCCCTGACGACGCGGTCGCGGTCGTCGACCGCCATGACCGGGTCGAAGCCGGCCGCGCGCATCTTCTCCAGGTACTCGACTTTCACCACGTCGTCGGAGCGGTGGTCGTTGTCGGCGCGCAGGAAGAGCGGCCGCTCGGCCAGCCAGTCGCCGGCATGCGTGGTAAGCCAGGCGACGGTCGTCGCGCGGTGCCGTTCGAAGCGGCCGCTCGCCAGGATGAGGCGGGCACCGGCGCCATGCAGCATGCGTGCGAGCGTGACGATGTGCGGGCGCGGCGGGTCGTCGGCCATGCGCCGGAAGAACTCCGCCCAGTCCTTGCGGCCGGGGCCGGCCAGCAGGTGCCGGCGGTGCGCCACGTCCGACAGCGTGCCGTCGATGTCGAAGATCACGTCCATGGACGCCGAGGCTAGCGCCGCTTCCGGCAGGGAGGAACCGTCGCCATGCTGCTCTCCCTTCTCGGCGGCGCCCGCGTGGCCGCCGTGCTCGCGGCCCTGGCCGCGGCCGCCATCGGCTGGGCGCTCGTCGAGCGCGCCGAGGGCGGCCGCTTCAAGGTCGAGCGCGACCGCGCGCGGGCCGACGCCGACCGCCTCGCCGCCGCCGTCGCGGCGGGCGAGCGCGAGATGGCGCGCCGGCAGCAGCTCGTCGATGCGGCCGACCGCTGGGTCGTCGCCGTCGAGCGCGGGCCGGCTTCCCTCGTCCGTACCCGGATCGTCACCATCGTCCGCGAGGTCGCCCATGCGCCCGATGCGAAGGATCGCCCCGGCCCTGCTCTGCGCCTGGCTCTCGACCGCCTGCGCGCCCTCGACGCCATCGATCGTCACGACGACGCGCGCGATCCCGCTGGCGCCGCCGCCCGCGCTCCTCGAGGTGCCCGCCCGCCCGCCGGTGCCCCCTGACGATGCGACCAACGGCGAGGCGGCGGCGTACCTGCTGCTCCTCTACGCCCACGCGCGGCTGCTGGAGGAGCGCATGCGGGCGATCTCCGGCTGGGCGGCGGAGGCGCGGCGGATCGGCGGGAGCGAGCCGTAGCGCCGGCTATGCCGCCGGCGCCACAGACAGGCCGCGGATGCCGTGGCGGGCGATGAGGGCGGCGACGAGGCCGGTCGCCTTCGCTTCCTCGACGAAGGCGGCGAGGAACTTGGCCGCCGCCGCATTCGGGCGGTGGGTGCCGATCGCCTGCTGCACCGCCATGAACTTGCCGTCGAGGATCCGGGCGCCGGGCATGCTCTCGATGTCGGTCAGGAGGCGCGGGCGCAGGCCGGCCAGCACTTCCAGCTTCTCGTCGGTGAACTGCTTCACCGCGGCGTCCAGGCTCTCCGAGCGGACCAGCGTCGCCCGGCGGATGTTGCGCTCGAGCCAGAGGTCGTAGGCGGCCCGCGCGGTGACGGCGATGCGGATGCCGGGCCGATCGACCTCGTCCAGCGTGCGGATCGGCGATCCCGCCGGCACCAGGTAGGTCGCCTCGATCTCGGCATAGGCGGCGGTGAAGGCGATCTTCTCGGCGCGCTGCGGCTCGGCGCCGATCAGGCCGATGCCCCAGGCGCCGGTGCCGGCCGCGTCCGCCAGCTCGCCCGGGCGCGGATAGGGGACGTGCTCGATCGCGACACCCAGGCGCTCGGCGACGGCCGACGCCATGTCCGGCGCGACGCCGGCCGGGCCGCCCGCGGCGGTGCGTCCGCTCACCAGCAGGAAATTGCTCATGTTGATGCCGGCGCGCAGCACGCCGTCGGGGGCGAGCTGGGCGACGACCTCGGGGGAGGCGGTGACGGGCATGGCGGGCGATCCTCTCGGGGTGTTGGTCAGACCGGCACGGCCTCGATGGTGGCGGCATCCAGGAGGAAGCTGCCGTCCGGCCGGAAGTCGAAATGGCGGGCGATCTCCGCGGCCGCACCGTCCTGGAGCGAGCGGATGGCGCGGACATGCGTCTCGGGCGTGTCCATGCGCTTGATCCATACCGCGAAATCCAGCATCGAGCGGCGCTGCGACAGCACCCGCGGGCGGAAGCCGGCGTCGGCCAGCATCCGCTGCCATTCCGCCAGCGAATAGTCGCGCACATGGGAAGGGTCGCGTAGCAGCTCGATCGCCTGGAGATGGCTGTCGAGCAGTGGGGAGGGCGGCCCGATCGTGTCGATGACGATGGCGATCCCGTCCGGCCGTACGACGCGCCGCGCCTCGGCCAGGCCCGCCGGCACGTCCGACCAGTGATGGGCGCTGTAGCGGGTCAGCACCATGTCGAAGTCGGCGTCGGGAAAGGGCAGCCGCTCGACCCTGCCCTGCAGCGTCGCGATGTTGGCGATGCCGCGATCGGCCGCGGTCGCCGCGACGGCGGCCAGCATCTCCTCCGACAGGTCGTAGGCCACGACCTCGCGCGCATGCGGCGCCGCGCGGTACGCGACATGGCCGCCGCCACAGCCGAGGTCGAGGACGCGGGTCGGGGCGCGCGCGGCGACGATCGCCGCGAGCTCGTCGAGGTCGGCGCCCTGGGAGTGGGTCTTGCTGGTCACATAGGCCGCGGCACGCGGGCCGAAGCGGCCGGTGACGACGGCGTCGTGGGTCTCGGCGGTCATCGACGGGTCCTCGGGGGTGCTAGCGCCCCGGCTGGAACATCAGGGCGAACTCGGGAACGTAGGTCGTGAGGAACAGCACGATCAGCATGACGAGGATATGCGGCCAGATGGCGCGCGCGATGCGCACCAGCGACAGGCCGCTGATCGCCATGCCGACGAAGAGGCAATAACCGATCGGCGGTGCCGCCATCCCGATCGACACGTTGGTCACGATGATCGCGCCGAAATGGATCGGGTCGACGCCGAAGCGGTGGCCGATGGCGATCAGGAGCGGCCCCAGGATCACCATGATCGCGATCTCGTCCATCACGGCCGCCAGCAGGAAGAAGGCGATGTTGAGCCCGGCCAGCGCCAGCCACTTGTCCTCGACGCTCTCGGCCAGCCAGGTCGCGAACTTGACCGCGATCTGCTCCTGCGCGACCAGCACGCCGAAGCCGGTCGACACGGCGACGATCGCCGTCACCATGGCGCTCGTCCGGGCGGCGCCGAGGAAGATGCCGGGCAGGGCGGAGAGCTTCAGGCGGCGCTCGACGAAGATGCCGATGACGAGCGCGTAGACGCAGCTCATTCCCGCCGCCTCGGTCGGCGTGAAGACGCCGCCGTAGATGCCGCCCAGCACGAAGGCCGGCGACAGCAGGGCCCAGCGCCCGGCGGCGAAGGCCCGCCACGTCTCCGACCAGGTCGCCGGCGCCTGCCGCGGGACGTGGTGGATGCGCGCATGGATCCAGCAGACGACGAGCAACCCGATGGCGATCGCGATCCCGGGCACGATGCCCGAGAGGAAGAGGCGGCCGATCGACTGCTCGGCGACGATGCCCCAGATGACGAAGGCGATCGACGGCGGGATCAGCGGCCCCAGCACGCCCGAGGAGACCGCGACCGCGGCGGCGAAGGCGCGGTCGTAGCCGGCGCGCTCCATCGCGGGGATGAGGATCGCCCCGATGGCGGCCGTGGTCGCCGGCGCCGAGCCGGAGATGGCGGAGAAGACGAGGGCCGCCAAGACCGTCACCATGGCCAGCCCGCCGGTGCGGTGCCGGACCATGACCGAGGCGACGTCGATGAGGCGCTGCGACAGCCCGCCCGCCGTCATCAGGGCGCCCGCCAGCATGAACATGGGGATCGCGAGCAGGCTGAAGGACTGCGCGCCGGCGATGATCTGCTGGGCGAGGAAGGCCGGTTCGATGTCGCCGACGATGAGGACCGCGGTCGTCGCGGCGGCGATGGCGATGGCGAAAGGCACGCCGACGGTCGCCAGGCCGGCGAAGGTCGCGACCAGCACGATGGCGATGGTGCTCACGGTGCGGGCGTCTCGTCGGCGGAGGTCGCGGGCGGCCCGGCCAGCACCCGCTCCGCCCCGAACAGCAGCACGAGCGCGCCCGAGACCGGCGCCAGGCCGTGCAGCCATTCGATCGGATAGCCGACGGCGGCCGAGACCGAGCCCTGGGTGATGTCGACGAAGCGCCACCCCGCCCACAGCAGGTAGAGGCCGAGGGCGGCCGTCAGCAGGTCGATGGCGCCGTCGGCCAGCCGGCGGGCCAGCGGCGGCAGCGGGTCGAGGAGCGCCGTCAGGCGGACGTGGAAGCCCTCGCGCACGCCCAGCGCCAAGCCGCCCAGCGTCGCCCAGGCGAACATCAGCACCGCGACCTCCTCGGTCCACGAGGGCGTGTTCGAGAAGACGTAACGCATGACCACCTGGATCACGATGCAGGCGAGCATCACCAGGACGGCGGCGATCAGGCTCCAGCGCAGGAGCGTCGCCGCCGCCTCAACGGCGCGCAGCCAGCCCGCGCGCGCCGCGGCCGCCGGACCGGCGGCCGCCCGCATCCCCGCCCCCGCCGGCTCGCCGGGCTTACTGCACCGCTGCCAGCGCTTCCTTCATCAGTTCGGGATCGACGGTCTCGCGCACCTTGTCGTAGACGCTGGAGACGGCGCTGCGGAAGGCCGCCGGATTGTCGATCTTGTTCACCTTCATGCCCTTCGATTCCAGGCTGCGGATCGTCTGCTGCTCGATCTCGCCGGTGGCGACGCGCTGTGCCTTGGTGGCGGCCGCGCCCGCCTCGACGGTCATCTTGCGCAGGTCTTCCGGCATGCGGTCGAAGGTCCGCTTGGAGACGAGCAGGCCGATCATCGAATAGGTGTGGTTGGTCAGCGACAGGTACTTCGTGACCTCGAACATCTTGTTCTGGTCGATGACCGCCAGCGGAATCTCCAGCCCGTCGATGGTGCCCTGCTGCACGGCCGTGAATACCTCGCCCCAGGCCATCGGGATGGCGTTGCCGCCGAGCGAGGAGAACATGCCGATATAGACCGGGTTCTGCATCACCCGGTACTTCACGCCGCGCACGTCCTCGGGCTTGGCCACGGGCCGCACGTTGTTGATCATGTTGCGGAAGCCGCCCTCCATGAAGCCCAGCGCCACGACGCCCTTGGCCTGGAGCTTCTGCGCCAGCTTCCGGCCGACCGGGCCGTCCAGCATCTTCTGCGCCTGCGCCTCGTTGGCGAAGAGGAACGGCAGGTCGTTGATCTGGAACGACGGCTCGATCTGCGCGATGACCGCGTTGGTGATGATGCCGGCGTCGACGGTGCCGAGCCGCATGCCCTCGATCAGCGGTTTCTCGTCGCCGAGCTGGCGATTGGGGAAGAGCTGCACGTCGACGCGGTCGCCGGCGCGCGCCTCCAGCTCCTTCTTGAAGAGGCGGGCGCCGACCGCATAGGGGTCGGTCTCGCCGGCGGCACTGGTCCAGCCGAGCTTGATGACGGTCTTCTGCTGGGCCGCGGCGGGTCCGGTCGCGGCCGGGCCGAATGCGGCGAAGCCCACCGCGAGCGCGGCGAGCACGGAAAGCGTCGTGGATTTCATCGGGGCGATCCCTCCCAGGAGCGGCCGGGCCGGGCGGATGCCGCCGGCCGCGATGGCGCGACGGTCCCCGGTGTTCCCCGGGATTCCGTCCGAGCCGTCAGTGTCGCCGCGGCGGGCGATCTGTCAAAGGCATTCTCGCGGCCGCGACCGGCTGCCCGCACGCGCTGCCGGGCCGTCGTCCCGCTACGCGGCGGCCCGCTCCAGCAGGCGGCGCTGGAAGGTCTCGCCTGCGCGCAGCTGCTCGCGGGTGATGAACTCGTTCGGCTGGTGCGCCTCCATGATGCTGCCGGGGCCGCACACGACGGCCGGCAACCCGGCGCGCTGGAAATGGCCGGCCTCGGTGCCGAAAGAGACGACGACGGTGCCGTTGGCGCCGGTCAGCGACTTCGCCATTTCCTCGGCGGGCGACCGCTCCTCCGGCGCGAGCGCGGGCAGCACGTTGATCTCCTGCGTCTCGACCGCGGCGCCGGCGAACTCGCGGCGCATGCGCGGCAGGATCTCGCCCTCCACGAAGCGGTCGAAGCGCGCCTTGAGCTCGGCCGGATCGTCGGTCGGCACGCCGCGGAAGTTCCAGCCGAAGCGGCACTGTCGCGGGATGATGTTGCCGGCCGTGCCGCCCGAGATCGTGCCGATGTTGAAGGTCGTATAGGGCGGCACGAACAGCGAGGCGGGGTCGGCGTTGTCGCGCAGCTCGTGCGCCATCGCATAGATGAAGCGCACGATCTCGGCCGCGTACTCGATGGCGCTGCACGCGATCTGCGGCTGGCTCGAATGGGCATCCTTGCCGGTCACGGTGGTGACGTAGGAATGGACGCCCTTGTGGGCATTGGCGACTTTCATCTCCGTCGGCTCGCCGACGATCACCAGAGAGGGCCGCGGCAGCTCGGCCATGAGCTGGGGGATGAGCCGCTTGACGCCGTAGCAGCCGACCTCCTCGTCGTAGGTGAAGGCGAGGTGGATCGGCAGCTTCGTGGCGGCGGCCTTGAACTCCGGCACCAGCGCCAGCGCGATGGCGATGAAGCCCTTCATGTCGCAGGTGCCGCGCGCATGCAGCCGGTCGCCGCGCTCGGTCAGGGTGAAGGGGTCGCTGTCCCAGGGCTGGCCCTCGACCGGCACCACGTCGGTATGGCCGGAGAGCACGTAGCCGCCGGCCACCGCCGGGCCGATGGTCGCCAGCAGGTTCGCCTTCTTGCCGTCGTCGTCGAAGGTGAGGTGCGAGGCGATGCCGTGGCCGTCCAGATAGTCCCGCACGAAGTCGATGAGCGCGAGGTTGGAAAGGGCCGAGGTGGTGTCGAACGCCACCAGGCGGCGCAGCATCTCCTCGGAAGTCATGGTCTGGTCGGGCATCGGCGGCACTCCGGAAACGGTCGGCGCAGAAGTAGTGTGCGTGCGGCCGCCGACGCAAGCGATACGGGCCTAGTCGCGCCAGAATGCCGGGGTGAAGAGGACGAGCACCGTCAGCAGCTCGAGCCGGCCCAGCAGCATGCCGAAGGAGAGAAGCCATAGGGCGCCCTCGGGCATCGTGCTGAAGTTCCCGGCCGGCCCGATCGTGTTGCCGAGCCCGGGGCCGACATTGCCGAGCGCCGTCGCCGCCCCCGACAGGCTGGTCACGAGATCGAGCCCGAAGGCGGCCAGCCCCATCGCGATGATGCCGAAGGCGAGGCCGTAGAGCGTCAGGAACGCCAGCACCGAGAAGACGATCGGCTCGGCGATCGCCTTGCCGTTGAACAGTGGCAGGATGACCCGGTGGGGCTGCATCAGCCGGTCGATCTGGACCTTGGCGACGCTGTAGAAGACCTGCAGCCGGAAGATCTTGATGCCGCCCGCGGTCGATCCGGTCATGCCGCCGAGGAAGGTGAGGAAGAAGAAGCACGCCACGGGGTAGGCGCCCCACAGGCTGTAGTCCTCGGACGAGAAGCCCGTCGTCGTCAGGATCGACGCGACGTTGAACGCCGCGGTGCGCAGCGCGTGCAGGGGCGGAGCGTCGTTCACCGTGATCTGCCAGGCGGCGATGGTGACGCTGAACGCCGCGAAGATGCCGAAATACCAGTGCAGCTGCGTGTCGTGCCGCAGCGGCCGGAAGTCGCGCTGCGCGAAGCGGATGAACAGCAGCAGAGTCGTGCCGCCGAGCAGCATGAAGACGGTGACGACGACCTCGATCGCCGGGCTGCGGAAATGGCCCAGCGACGCGTCGTAGTTCGCGAAGCCGCCGGTCGAGATGCTGGCAATGGCGTGGCACACCGCGTCGAAGAAGCTCATGCCCAGCGCCAGCAGCAGGACGACGCAGGCGGCGACCAGCACGAAGTAGACGATGACGATGGCGCCGGCCAGCTGCGACACCCGTGGCAGCAGCTTGTCGGACCGGTCGGAGGATTCCGTGCGGAAGAGCTGCATTCCGCCGATTCGCAGGAAGGGCAGGATCGCGACCGCCATCACGACGATGCCGACGCCGCCCAGCATGTGCAGCAGCTGGCGCCACAGCAGGATGCCGCGCGCCATGGTGTCGAGGCCGACGAGGACCGTCGAGCCGGTGGTGGTGAGGCCCGACATCGCCTCGAAATAGGCGGCCCCGTAGGAAAGGTCGGGCGGCCCCAGCACGAAGGGGAGTGCCGCGAAGGCGCAGACCAGCACCCAGGAGGCGCCGGTCAGCACGAAGGTCTGGCGGACGTTGAGCTCGATCGCGGCTCCCGGCTGGCAGGCGAGTGCCAGCGCCACGCCGACGAAAAGGGTGACGACGGCGGATGCGGCGAAGCCGCGCCAGCTCTCATGCCCGTCGAACCAGTCGACGAGCACGGGCAGCGCCATGGCCGCCGCAAGGACCGCGAGCAACAGCCCGATGACGTGGAAGATCGGGCGGAGCGCGGGCATGGGCGGCCGGCGGCGCCCCGGTCGACGGGCTGCCGGCTATACGAGCGGCGACACCGAGGGGCCGCTGACCCCGACGAAGGCGAGGAACTCCCGGCGCGTCGCCGGGTCGGTGCGGAAGGCGCCGAGCATGCGGCTGGTGACCATTGTCGTCCCCGGCTTGTGGACGCCGCGGGTCGTCATGCACTGGTGCGCGGCCTCTATGACGACCGCCACGCCGTGCGGCTGCAGCACCTGCTCGATCGCGTTGGCGATCTGCGCCGTCATCTTCTCCTGAATCTGGAGCCGCTTGGCGTAGAGGTCGACGACACGGGCGAGCTTGCTGATCCCCACCACCCGGCGGTTCGGCAGGTAGGCGACATGCGCCTTGCCGATGATCGGCGCGAGGTGATGCTCGCAGTGGCTCTCGAACCGGATGTCGCGCAGCACGACCATCTCGTCGTAGCCGTCGACCTCGGCGAAGGTCCGCTGCAGGACCTCGACCGGATCGAGCTTGTAGCCGGAGAACCATTCGGAAAAGGCGCGCACGACGCGCTGCGGGGTGTCGACGAGGCCCTCGCGCGAGGGGTTGTCGCCGGCCCAGCGCAACAGCGTGCGGACGGCGCCCTCCGCCTCCTCGCGGGAGGGGGCCTCGTCGCCGGCTGCGACGGCGGGCAGATCGGAGTCGTTCATGGCGTCGGCCTTCAGTTCAGCCGGACGGGCTGGTGGGGGCTGTCCAGCGAGAAGGGCGGGATCCGGACGTCGAACTGGCCGCCTTCGGGCGTCTCCATCTGGTACGTCCCGACCATGATCCCGGACGGCGTCGGCAACGGGGTGCCGCTCGTGTACTCGAAGGATTCCCCGGGGCGCAGGACCGGCTGCTCGCCCACCACGCCGGGGCCGCGCACCTCCTGGAGCCGGCCGAGCGCGTCCGTGATGCGCCAGTGGCGCGTGCGGAGCTGCACCGTCTCCTCGCCGGTGTTCTCGATCCGGACGTGATAGGCCCAGACGTAGTGGTTCTCCTGGGGAGAGGATTGATCCTCCAGGTAGAACGGCTTGACCGTGACGCGGATGGCGCGGGTGATTTCGCTGTACATGTCCCGTGTGGTCCGCGCCGCACGCCCACTCTCCGCCGCCGGGAAGTTCGCGGCGGGGTGGCTATGACGGCGCCGGTGGGGTCGGCACTCGGCGGCGACTATCGGACGGCGCGCGCCGGTTGTCCAGACGATGGTGCAGGCCGGGAACATTGCTACCTAAACGAAAACGGCGCCGGCCAAGGCCGGCGCCGTCCCGTTCGACGCTAGGAGATCGTTACTGGATCGCGATCTCGGCGCGGCGGTTCTGCGGCTCGCGGACGCCGTCCGGCGTCGGGACCCGCGGCTCGGACTCGCCGCGACCGGCCGTGGAGACCTGGTTGGCGGCGATGCCGCCGCGGACCAGTGCCGCCTTGACCGAGGTGGCGCGACGGATCGACAGACCCTGGTTGTACTGCGGCGTGCCGGAGCGGTCGGTGTGGCCGACGACGCTGATCGGGCCCGCCTTCTGACGGTAGGACGCGATGACCTGCTGGATCACCCGGGCGCCTTCAGCCGTGATGTTCGACCGGTCGAAGTCGAAGAACACGATGAACTGACGCGGCGCGGGCGGAGCGGCCGGCATCGGAGCGGCCGCCGGGGCGGGCCGCGCCTCGAGCTGCGCCAGCAGGGCCCAGAAGTCCCGCTTGCACTTCTCGATGCAGTCGATCTGCCAGCCTTCCTCCTGCTCCTCGACCCAGCAGTCGTAGGCGAGCTGGGCGCCGGCGGCGACCCGCGGCAGGCGGGTACGGCCGTTGGCATCGAGGGCGGCGATCAGGCGGGCACGGGCCGCCTGGAACTCCGGCATCATGCTGGCCGGCAGGGCGTAGTTGGCCGGATCCTCGGGCAGGACCAGCTGGCCCTGGCCCGCGGCGAGGCCCTTGCGTGCGTACATGTACGCATCGGACCAGTCGCGGAGCCCTTCCTCCTGGATCGCGAGCGCGCGATAGCCGGCCGCCAAGGCCTGCGTGAACTCGGTGCCGCCGGTCGCGGACATGCCGCGGACCGCGTCGATCTCTGTGGTGCCGCAGGCGGCCGCCATGAGACCGACAGCGAACACTGCCCCAAGCTTCATCGATCGCATGAAGAAGAACCTCCTTGTCTTTTCAGCCCACGCCGCGGCCCCAGACCAAGCCGACGGCGTCGGGCACGCCCCGCAGAAATGCCGATGATGACCGCCGGTGGAACGATCCGCCCCTCCGACACCCCTTCACCGTGAATTTTAAGGCTCGGCCAGACCCTGGCAACCCCAAAATCCACGGCCCGACCGGCCGCTCCGGCGCGCACCCCCCATCACATCCTGCCTCGAAACGCGGGCGTGATGGCGCGCGACGCCGAGGCAACCACGCTCATCTATAGTCCAAAGTTCCCCGGATCGGCAGCCTTCGCGGCCGATCGCCTTGGATTCGCGCGATTCCAAGTGCCCCTGTGGCGGCACGGCAACAGATGCGGCATGCGAATCACGCCGATCCGCCGCGAACGACGGCCCCCGCGGGCGGGTCCGTCCGTCGAATCGGCGCATCGGCCCGGCCGCCCCGTCCCGCGGCCGCGAACGCGGCGGCGAGCCCGACCGCGGCCAGCCACCAGTTCTGCCAGGCACCGTAGCTCAGCATCGCGACGACGATGCCGGCCGCCAGCATGGCGAGCCCGGTCACCCGGCTGGCACGGGTCGGCGAAGCCAGGGCCGCCCGCGCAGCCAGCGCGACGAACACCGCGCCGGCGACCGCCCCCGGCAGGCCCAGCTCCAGCCACCATTGCAGGGCGGCGTTGTGCGGGTGCAGCGGCATCTGCATGGCGCCGGACCAGGGCTCGATCGGGTCCTTGCCCCCGGGGAAGCTCCGCGAAGCGTTGAACCCCCAGCCGAGGAGGGGGCGCTCCATGACGTGGCTGGCCGCGAAGCGCCAGATCGCGATCCGGTGCTGGCCCGAGAAGGGGAGCAACGCCTCGCCGGTGCCGCCGCCGAGCCACGGATGGATGACCTTGAGTGCGAGGAGCGGCGCCAGCAGGATGCCGGCAGCGGCGGTGGCCGTCAGTGCCAGGGCGGTGGTGCGCGGCGCCGCCCAGGCCGCCGCCGCCGTCGCCGCCCCGGCGACCAGCGCGATCACGGCGGCCCGGCCGTCGAGGGCGGCCATCGGCAGGGTGAGGGCCGCCAGCAGCAGGAAGGCGGCGACCGGGCGCCCGCGCTCCCACAGCACCGCCATCGCCGGCCAGGCGAGCAGGGCGAGGATGGTCGACCCCGCCTTGATGGCGATCGTCGGGTGCTCCTTGTCGCTCAGCAGCGCCTTGACCGCTCCGCCGGTCGCCGCTTCGGCCGCCAGCAGCAGGGCGCCACCGGCGACGCCGGCGACCAGCGCGGTGCGGGCGATCTCGGCCTCCGCGGCCGGCAGGTCGCGGGCGACCGCCGCCAGCATCAGGGCGCCGAAGCAGACGGCGGCGACGCGCGGCAGCAGGTCGATGCCGGCGGCCGGCGCGATCGACCAGGCGAGGCCGAGCGTCGCCCAGCCGAGGACGGCCGCGAGCAGGATGGCGAAGCCGGCGGCGGGCAGCGGCAGCCGGCGATCGCGCAGATAGGCGGCCGCCATCGCGCCGGTGGCGGCCACGGCCAGGATCGGGGTCGCCGCGCGATGGGCATGCAGCGCCAGCAGCGGCGTCGCGGCAGCCGCCAGCGCGACGGCGATGCCCGTCCAGCGCGAAGGGCGCTCGGTCACGCCGGCACCGTCATGGCTGCGCCGGCCACACCCGCGTCGGCTCCGGGGCGGGGAAGCGCCGGCCGAGCCACAGCAGGATCGACAGCGCCGGCAGCGCCGCCACGGTCGTCGCCAGGAAGAAGGGGACCCAGTCGACCTGGTCGGCGAGCCAGCCGCCGCCCGCCGACAGGTAGGTGCGCCCGACCGCGGCCAGCGACGACAGGAGCGCGTACTGGGTCGCCGTGAAGGCGAGCGAACAGAGGCTCGAGAGGTAGGCGACGAAGGCGGCCGAACCCATGCCGCCCGTGAAGTTCTCCAGCAGCACGGTCAGGCTCAGCACGGCGACGTCGTGGCCGGCCCAGGCCTGGACGACGTAGGTGAGGTTGGAGAGGGCCTGCAGAAGGCCGCAGACCATGAGACTGCGGAACAGTCCCCAGCGGTAGACGACGAAGCCGGCCGCGGTGACGCCGGCCAGCGTCGCGGCCACGCCGAAAAGCTTGACCACGCTCGCGACCTCGACCTTGGTGAAGCCGACGGCGACGTAGAAGGGGTTGGCCATCGTCCCGGCCAGGGCGTCGCCCAGCTTGTAGAGGACGACGAAGAGCAGGATGGCGAGCCAGCCCGGCCGCCGGGCGAAGTCGCGGAACGGGGCGACGACGCTGCCCTGCAGCCAATCCGCCGCGCGCCGCGCGGCGCCGGCATGCGTCGGCCCCTTTGGTTCGGGGATCGCCGGTCGCGCCGGCTCGGGCGAGACGAGCACCGTCGCGACGCCGGCCAGCATGAGGACCGCCATGGCGCCGTAGGCGACCGACCAGCCGCCGGCTGCCGCCGCGTAGAGCGCGCCGGCCCCGCCCGCCAGCATCCCCCCGCGATAGCCCCACTGCACAGCAGCCGCCCCCAGACCCTGCTCGTCGGCGGTCAGCAGCTCGATGCGGTAGGCGTCGATCACGATATCCTGGGTGGCCGAGAGGAAGGCGACGGCGACGGCGCAGAGGGCGGTCCATTCCGGTGCCCGGGTGGGGTCGGTCGACCCCAGCGCCGCCAGGGCTGCGATCAGCCCCGCCTGGGTCGCCAGCGTCCAGCCGCGCCGGCGGCCGAACCGCGCTGTCAGCCAGGGCAGCGGCAGGGAGTCGACGAGCGGCGCCCACAGGAACTTCAGGCTGTAGGCGGTGCCGACCAGCGCGAAGAGGCCGATCGCGGTGCGCGAGACGCCGGCCTCGGCCAGCCAGAAGGAGAGGGTGCCGAAGGTCAGCGGCAGCGGCAGGCCGCTGGCGAAGCCGAGGCCCACCACCGTCGCCAGCCGCGGCTCGCGCCAGATGGCGCCCGGGCGTGGCGCCGCCGCCTCCGACATGGGGGGCAGGCAGCCGGCCCGGGCGCTCTGTCGCGTCCCTTACTTCACGTCGGCGGCGACACGCATCCGGATGATGCGGTCGGGGTTCGTCACGGCGCCGTTTGCGGCCGACGAGCCCTTCTTGATCATGTCCACGAACTCCATGCCCTCGGTCACCTTCCCCCAGACGGTGTACTGCCCGTCGAGATGGGTGGACGGCGCGAACATGATGAAGAACTGGCTGTCGGCGCTGTCGGGGTTGGACGCGCGGGCCATCGAGGTGGTGCCGCGGACATGCCGCTCGCGCGAGAACTCGGCCTTCAGCTTCTTGCCGGACCCGCCGGTGCCGTCGCCCTTCGGATCGCCCGTCTGGGCCATGAAGCCGTCGATCACCCGGTGGAAGACGATGCCGTCGTAGAAGCCCTGGCGCGCCAGCTCCTTGATGCGGGCGACATGGTTCGGGGCCAGGTCGGGGCGCAGCTCGATGACGACTCGGCCGTCCTTGAGGTCGAGATAGAGGGTGTTCTCCAGATCCGCCGCCTGCACGGGCGCCTCCATGAGGAAAAGGCAGCCGACGACGGCGAGGAAGGCGCGAAGGAAGCGCATGGGGCAGCCTCTCGTGGTGGGGTGGTTCGGACTCGCCGCGCGCGACCATAGAGGAACTGCCCGCGCGAGGGAAACGCGCCTCGCCCGTGCGTCACGCCGCCGCGACGCCGACGGCGACGTCACGGGCGGCCGACCGGGGCATGGACTTTCCACGCGGCCGCCGCTCTCATCGTCCGGGCGAAGCGGAAGGGGGCACGGCCATGCGGTTCCGGGGGTTCGCATCGGTCTTCGCGGTCGCGGACGTGGGGGCGGCGCTCGACTTCTATGTCCGGCGGATGGGGTTCGGGGTCGAGTTCCGCATGGGCGACCCGCCCGAATACGCCATCGTCGAGCGCGATCATGTGCAGCTTCACCTGATGCCGGCGGCCCGGGCGCCGGAATCCCGCGGTCGCTCGGCGATCTACGTCTACACGGCCGGCGTCGACGCCCTCCATGCCGAGCTGGTCGGGCGCGGCTGCCCGATCGAGATGCCGCCGGAGGACTTCTCCTATGGGATGCGCGAGGCCTCGGTGCGCGACCCCGACGGCAATCGCCTCACCTTCGGCGAGGAGATCGTGAAGCCGGAGGCGGCGCCCAGCCCCGCATGATCGCCGCCGTCGCATCGTCGGCGGGGAAGAAGGATTCGATGCGCAGCTCCTGCAGGGCCACGTCCTGGGGCGTGCCGAGGGTCGCGATCGCGGTGAAGAGGCTGAGCCGCGTGCCGTCGCGGACCAGCTCCATGGCGAGGACCGGGCCCGGCGCTTCGTCCATTCCGGGCGCCCGCACGAGGCCGGCCACGCCCGGATAGGCGGTCAGCCGGTCGAGCAGGGCGGCGGTCTCGGCCGTGCCGTCGTGATGGGCGTCGGCCTGGACGCCGCGGACGAAGTGGCGGGCGACCTCGGCCCAGTTGGCGACCAGCGGTTTCAGCCCGTCGGGCGCCAGCAGCGCGTCGGCGAGGTTGAGCGTCAGCGCGCCCGCGGGCGGCGGCTCGCCCGTGAGGAACCCCACCAGCCGCCGCGCGCCGTCGTTGGCGTCGAGCACGTTCCAGCGGCGGTCCAGCACGAAGGCGGGGAAGGGCTCCTGCTGGGCCAGCATGAAGGCCAGCGCCCGATCGACCGCGGCCTAGGCTGGCGCGCCCCGCTTCTCCTCCCGCCAGCGCGGCGCGAAGCCGGCATCGGTCAGCAGCGCATTCTGCTGGCGCAGCGGCA
>JBFWXJ010000022.1:0-26923 GCA_050187535.1 Alphaproteobacteria bacterium
CTGCGGTCGAGCAGCGAGAACCCCATCCCCCAGTCGGCGAAGGCGACCAGCGTCGGATCGAGCCGGTTGCCCCAGCGCTCGCGCAGCGGTGCCACCGAGGCGGCGATCCCCGTCTGGTAGAGGATGCGCCCCTCCTCCTCGATCCAGTCGACGGGCTCCGTAACTTCCTCGATGACGGCCCCCAGTTCGGAGAGGTCGGAAAGCGCCGCCCGCGTCAGCCGCTCGACCTCGGGATCGACCACGGGGTTGGCCATGCGCGCGACATAGCCGATGCGCACGCCGTCGAGCCGCTCGCCATGGAGATGGGGCGGCAGCGGCACCAGCCTTCCGTGGCTCCAGGGGTCGCGCGGGTCGGGGCCGACCATGGCGGTGAACATCGCGGTCGCGTCGGCCACCGTGCGCGTCATCGGCCCGGCGAAGGACTGGTTGAGGAAAACATCGGCCGCCGCCTCGTGCGGGATGGCGCCGCGCGTCGGCTTGAGGCCGACGATGCCCGCACTGGCCGAGGGGCCGCGGATCGAGCCGGCGCCGTCGGTGCCGAGCGCCAGCGGCGCCAGGCCGGCGGCGACCGCCGCCGAGGCGCCGCCGCTCGACCCGCCGGGGGTGCGCGCGAGGTTCCATGGGTTGCGGGTGACGCCGGTGAGCGGGCTGGTGGTGATCGCCTTGTGGCCGAACTCGGGCGTCGTCGTCTTGCCGACCACGACGGCGCCCGCGACCTTCAGGCGTGCCACCGAAATCGCATCGGCGGCGGCGATCTTCCCGGCATGGACGTGCGAGCCGTGGGCGGTTCGCATCCCCGCCACGTCGACCAGATCCTTGACCGAGACCGGCACGCCGTGCAGCGGCCCGAGCGGGGCGCCGTCCGCCACCGCCTTCTCCGCGGCCGCGGCGTCGCGCAGCGCCGATTCGCGCGCGATGGCGGCGAAGGCGTTGATGCGCGGCTGGCTCGCCTCGATCGCGTCGAGCACGGCGGTCGTGTAGGCGACGGGAGAGAGCTCGCCACGGCGGATGAGCGCGGCCGCCCGTGTGGCGGACAGGAACAGCAGGTCGTCGAAGGGCATCGCGAGGGCTCCGCTGCGGCGGGGCGGCGACGATGGCATGGTGCCGGCGCCGTGCGCCAGGGCTGGCCTCGCGCCCCGCGGCGATGCCACACTCGGCCGGACGAATCTTCCAACCCCGAGCTTCGGAACGCCGCACATGGAACAGTACGGCATCGGTCAGCCCGTGCGCCGCAAGGAGGACCTGCGTTTCCTCACGGGCGGCGGCCGCTTCACCGACGACATGAACCTGCCCGGGCAGGGATACGCGCACTTCCTGCGCTCGCCCCACGCCAACGCGCGCATCCTCTCGTTGGACACGGCGGCGGCAGTCGCCATGCCGGGCGTGATCGCGGTCCTGACCCAGGCCGACGTGGCGGCCGACGGCTTCCCGCCGATGCCCTGCCATGTCGACGTGCCCGGCAAGGGCGGCGAGAAGATGTTCGTGCCGCCGCGCACGCTCCTCGCCGACGGCCATGTGCGCTATGTCGGCGATCCGGTCGCCATGGTCATCGCCGAGAGCGCGGAGGCCGCGCGCGACGCCGCCGAGGCGATCGCCGTCGATTACGAGACGCTGCCATCCGTGGTCGACACGGCGGCGGCGGCCGCCGCCGACGCCCCGCTGGTCTGGCCCGAGCACGGCAGCAACCTGTGCGTCCACTGGGAGAGCCACGACGGTGCCGCGATGCGCGCGGCCTTCGCGCGCGCCGCCCGCGTCGTGCGCTGCGAGCTGGTCAACAACCGGCTCGTCGGCAACCCGATGGAACCGCGCGTGGCCCTGGCCGAGCACGACCCGGCGACCGGCATCTCCACCCTCCATTCGCCGACCCAGGGCGTGGTGCGCGTGTGGAACGCGCTGGCCGGGCTCATCTTCCGCGAGCCCAAGGAGTACTTCCGCCTGGTGTCGCCCGACGTCGGCGGCGGCTTCGGGCTGCGCGGCAAGCTGTTCCCGGAATCCTGCCTCGTCGTCTGGGCCGCCCGGCGCGTCGGCCGCCCCGTGAAATGGACCGCCGACCGCAGCGAGACGTTCCTCTCCGACCCGCACGGCCGCGACCATGTGACGACCTGCGAGATGGCGTTCGACGCCGACGCGCGCATTCTCGCGATGCGGGCGGACACGGTCGCCAATGTCGGGGCCTACCTGCTCGACTTCGGGCCGCGTGTGCCGACGGTCGCCGGCGCCCGCATCGCGGGCTCGGTCTACGACGTGCCGGCGATGCAGCATTCCGTGCGCGTCGTCTTCACCAACACCGTGCCGACCGACGCCTATCGCGGCGCCGGCCGGCCGGAGATCTGCTACCAGATGGAGCGCCTGCTCGACCTGGGGGCGGCCGCCTTCGGCATCGGCCGCGACGAGATCCGCCGGCGCAACTTCATCCGTCCCGAGCAGCTGCCCTATCGCAACCAGGTCGGCATGGTGATCGATTCCGGCCTCTTCGCGCGCACCATGGACATGGCGCTGGAGAAGGCGGACTGGGCCGGCTTCGCAGCCCGGCGGCGGCAGTCGGCAGCGCGCGGCAGGCTGCGCGGCATCGGCGTCGGCTACTACGTCGAGGCGTCGGGCGGCCAGCCCAGCGAGGAGGCGCGGGTACGCTTCGAGGCGGACGGCCGCGTCTCGCTGATCGTCGGGACGTTCAGCCACGGCCAGGGCCACGAGACCGCCTTCGCGCAGATCCTGGCGGAGAAGCTGGGTGTGCCGTTCGACATGATCGACCTGCGCCAGGGCGACACCGACCTCGTCAAGTTCGGCAACGGCACCGGCGGCTCGCGCTCGTCGCAGATGGGCGGCGTGGCGACGGTACGGGCTGGGCAACAGGTGCTGGACAAGGCGCAGCGCATCGCCGCCCATGTCCTGGAGGCGGCCGAAGCCGACATCGCGTTCGCGGCGGGCGCCTTCTCTGTCCCCGGCACCGACTTGCGCGTGACTCTGGCCAAGGTGGCCGAGATCGCACGCGACGCGGGCCGCCTGCCGGAGGGCATGGACCCCGGCCTCGACGAAACCTGCCGCTACGAGCGCCCGACCGAGTGCAACTTCCCCAACGGCGCCCATGTCGCCGAGGTCGAGCTCGACCCCGAGACGGGCACCGTCGATATCCGCCGCTATGTCTGCGTCGACGACTGCGGCGTCATCATCAATCCCATGTTGATCGCCGGGCAGGTGCACGGCGCGGTCGCCCAGGGCCTGGGACAGGCGCTGCTGGAGCGCACCGCGTACGACCGTGATTCGGGCCAGCTCGTCGCCGGCTCCTTCATGGACTACGCGATGCCCCGGGCTACCGACATGCCGGACCTGGAGGTCGGCTTCCACGTCGTGCGCAACCCGAGCAACGACCTCGGCGTGAAGGGGGCCGGCGAAGGCGGCTCCTGCGGCGCGCCGCCGGCCATCGTCAGCGCCGTCTGCGACGCCCTCGGCGTCGCCCATGTCGACATGCCGCTGACGCCCGAGACGGTATGGCGGATCGTGCGCGAACGCCGCGCGGCGTGACCCGCTACGCCCCGCGGATGCGGTCGACCAGCGCCGTCGGTGCCTCGGGCGGAGCGTCGGCGCGCCACGCCACGTGGCCGTCGGGGCGGACCAGGACGAGCCGGCGCTCGTAGAGGGCGGCAATCGCCGGGTCGGCAATGTCGACGACCGCGAGTGGCACGCCGCGCCCGGCGGCCGCCGCCGTGATGCCCGAGACGTCGGCATCGGCGAAGCGCAGGAGCGTGAAGCCGCGGCCGAAGAGGTCGATGGTCGACCGCCCATCCGGCAGCCAGGCATGCGGCGCGCGGCCGCCCGGCCGGCTCGACTGCACATAGTGGCCGTAGCCGCGCTCCTCGGGCGGCGGCGTGCCGTCGGCGACGCAGATCGGCGAGCCCTCGTAGCGATAGCCCATCGCCAGGCCGAGCGTGTCCCAGCCGTCCGGCAACGACTGCAGAAGCTGCTCGCCGAAACGCGCCCGCGCCCGCTCGCCGTTCGGCCCGGGGTCCTTGACATGGCGCGAGTTCTCGTCGGTGTGGACGAGGCGCCGGAACGTCGCGGTCGAGGCCTCGGCGTTGCGGATCGACGCCGGCCGGCGCTCGAACTCATAGGAGTCGAGCAGCCCCGGCCCGGCCCAGCCCTTCAGCGCGGCTTCGAGCTTCCAGCCGAGATCGAAGGCGTCCGAAGCGCCGGTATTCATGCCGAGGCCTAGATTGGGCGCCATGGAATGGGCGGCGTCGCCCGCCAGGAAGACGTTGCCGACGCGGAAGCGCCGGGCGATCGTCTCGCGCCGGCGCCAGGGAGCGAGCGCCACGATGTCGAACTTCACGTGGTCGCCCAGCGCCTCGGCGATCGCGGCGCGGAAGTCCGCCCCCTCGACCTCCTTGGGGTCCATCGAGCCCATCAGGCCGAAGCGCCAGCGGTCGCGGCCGTCGATCACCGTGAGGATCGCCCAGATGCCGCGGCCGTCGATGAAGTAGTAGCGCTCGGCCGGGCCCTTGTCGTGCAGGCCGAGGAAGCCAGGGATGTCGATGACGATGTTGAGCGCGTAGCTGAGATTGCCCGCGCCGTCGCTCGTCACGCCGAGATCGTCCCTGACCTTGCTGCCCGAGCCGTCGCAGGCGACCATGTAGCGGCAGACGACGGTGTGCATCTCGCCCGTGTCGAGATCGCGCACCGCAGCCCGCACGCCCTCACCCGTGTCCGCGAAGCTCTCAAGCTCCCAATGCGTGCGCAGCCGCGACGTCGGGAACTGCGCCAGGCCGCGGATGAGGATCGGGTCGAACCAGATCTGCGGGCAGCGCTGCCGCGTCTCCGGGCTGACCGGGTGCGGCACCCGGCTCTTCATCGACGGGAACTGGTGGAGCGCCAGCGTGTAGCCGTCGAGCGCCGTGCAGTAGACGAGGTTGAAGGGGAAGTCCTCGGGGAAGCCCGAGTTGCGGACCGCGTCGGCGACGCCCCAGCGGCGGCAGAACTCCATGGTCCGCGGCGTTACCGCGGCGGCGCGCGGGTTGATCTTGATGCCCGCGGTCAAGTCGGCCATCTGGTCGATCACCAGACACTCGATGCCACGCCCACCGAGGTCGAGCGCGAGGCCGAGGCCGACCGGCCCCGCTCCGATGATCAGCACCGGCACTTCGATCGTCGTCATGGAACCTCCAGATACGCGGGCGCCCCGGGCGCGGTGCCGCCTATGCCTCGGCCAGGAACCCCAAGACGGCTTCGGTGAAGGCTCGGGGGTGCTCGGAATAGGGCTTGTGGCCGCACGCCTCGAAGATGCGCATCGTCGCCTGCGGCATCCGCCGGCATCCCGTCTCGACGTGCTGCCAGCCGGCGCGCGGGTCGTCGCGGCCGGTCAGCACCAGGGTCGGCACGGCGATCTGCTCCAGCCGCTCCAGCACGCGGTACTCACTCGACCGCACGGTCGCGATCAGCCCGTCCACCGTCTGCTGCAGCGCCCGCTCGCGCCCCGGCAGCGCGTAGGCGGTGAGCTGCGTCAGCACGATCTCCTCGAAGATGTCGGCCTTGCCATAGGTCGAGCCGGCGTTGCGCGCGCGGATGGTATCGCGGCTCGGGTTCCGCATGGCGCCGATCTGGTTGCGCAGCACCGCCTGCAGCACTTCGGCCTGCTCGTCGGGCGGGTTGAACACCGAGCCCGAGCCGATCAGCACCAGCCGCTCGACTGTGTCGGGTCGTGCGAAATACATGAGTGCGGCCAGCAGCGCGCCGAACGAGGCACCGGCCGCCGCGAACCGGCCGATGCCGAGCCGGTCGACGAAGCCGAGGAGCTGGCGGAGCTGTACCTGCTGCGGCGGCGCGCCGGCGAAGTCGACCGCATCGGTGAAGCCGTGCCCGATGAGATCCGGCGCATAGACGGTGAAGCGCTCGCCGAGCGCCTCCATGACCCGCGACCAGACGTCGGCCGACGCGCCGACGCCGTGGATCAGCAAGAGGGCCGGCCCCTCGCCCGCCACATAGTAGCGCGTATTGACGCCGTCTATGTCGACGAAGCGGACCTGCATCGGGCACCCCATCGCCGCCGCCTCAGGCCGCGGTGAAGGTCGCCATGACCTTGGTCGAATTGAAGATCCAGGAGCCGACGAAGTCGATGAAGTCGGGCCGGCTGCCGAGCGCGTGCATGGCACCAGCGAGGCAGACCCAGTTGAGAATCTCCTGTTGGCCGGCCTCCTCGACCTCCGGCAGCTTGAGGTCGCGGAAGCTGGTGTAGCGCGCCGCCCGCAGCTCGTCGTAGCAGCGCTGGTCGGCCGGCTGGTCGGGATGGATCCACCCGGTCTTCTCGGTGAGGAAGGCGTGCGACCAGCTCGACGAGGCGACGACGGCGACGCGCCACGGGCTCTCCCGCAGGATGCGCGCCGTCGCCTCGCCGATCTGGAAGCAGCGCGCCGCCGTCGGCGAGATCGGGTCGAAGCGCCGCTCGGCACCGTCGGCGAAGAGATGCCCGACGCTGCCGCGGCTGCGGATGACCGTGCTGCCGTAACAGTTCACGTGGAAGGGGACGATCGGGTAGTCGAAGCCGCGCCGCTCGTAGTCGAGATACTGAATGGTGTTGAGGAAGCTGTGCGGCAGCGGCAGCCCGTCGCGGACCTTGTACGAGTAGGCCATGTCGAACGACGATTCGATCAGCTTCTGGGTGAGGTAGCTCGCACCCGCCGCATGGCCGTTGAACCGGAAGACCTTCTCCACAGGGTCGCCCCAGACGTTGTTGGCGCCCGGGTTGGCCGAGGTCGAGGTCAGGTAGGGCTGGCACTCGAACTGGTCGAAGATGAAGATGCCGAAGGGCGGCACGCAGTCCTCGCGGAACTGCTCGTACTGGTCGTCGCCCCAGATCAGCACGAAGTCCGGCCGGAAGGCGTCGAGGCGGGCGCGCACCTTGGCGAAGCCGTCCATGAGCTGGCGGCGATGGGCGGTGGCAGCCGCCCGCCCGCCATCGTCGCTCCACTCCGCCTGCATCGCGGCGGGCCAGTTGCGGCTGTCCTTGAGATGTGCCGGCACGCGCTCGCTCTTCAGCGTGCGCCGCAGGAGGTCGGCCAGGTTCTCGTCCTTGCCGAGGAAGCCCGGGTGATGGGTGACGCCGAGCCCTAGGATCTCGCCCATATGCGCTTCTCCGGTGCTGATGGAAGGGTGCCGCCCGGGACCGCACCTAGAAGCGGTCCCTCTCCGAGATCCGCCAGCGCGAGAAGCGCGCCTCGACCAGCGTGACGAGCTGGGTGAGGACGGCGCCGAGCACGCCGACGAGGACGACGGGGACGAACAGCTTGGCGGTGGCGAAGTTGTTGGCGAAGACGATGATGAGGCCGCCCAGCCCCGACACGGCGGTGAAGAACTCCGACACCACGAGGCCGATGATGCCGAGGCCGACCGCCAGGCGGATGCCGGCCATGATGTAGGGGACGGCCGCGGGCAGGATGATCTTCTGGAAGATCTGGATCTCGGTCGCGCCGTAGGCCCGGCCGATCTCGATCAGGCTGCCGCGCACATCCTTGATGCCGGCATAGGTGTTCATCATCACCGGGAAGATCGCGAGCGAGACGATGATCGAGATCTTCCCCGCCAGCCCGAGCCCGGCCCACAGGATGATGAGCGGCACCAGCGCGATGCGCGGCGTCGCGTAGAGCGCGCTGATGAACAACTCGGTCACGTAGTCGAGGAACCAGAATGTGGCCAGCAGGATGCCGAGCAGGATGCCGAGCACGATGGAGATGCCGAGGCCGAGGATGAAGGGCGCCGCACTCTGGATGAGCGCGGTCGTCAACTCGCCCGTCTGGACCATGCTCCAGGCCGCCCGCAGGATGGCCGAGGGGTAGCTCATGAAGAGTGGGTTGACGTCACGCGCCGCCCATTCCCACCACGCCACGAAGAGGGCGAGTGCGGCGGCGCGCACGACGTTGCGATGGCCCTTGAGCCAGCCGAGGACGCCCACGCGCTCGGGCGGGGGCCGGAAGCCGTCGTCGGTCATGGCGTCCTCTCCGCCCGCAGCAGCTCGCGCACATGGCCGGCGGCCGCCGCGAACTCCGGCCGGGCGCGGACGTCGCCGGCGGAGCGGTCACCCACGAAGGGCGGCCGGATGATCGCCTTGATGCGGCCGGGCCTGGAGCTGAACACGATCACCCGGTCCGACAGCAGCAAGGCCTCGTCGATGCTGTGGGTGACCAGCACCACGGTCGTGTTGAGCTGCTTCCAGATGCCGAGGAAGTCCTCCTGCAGCGTCTCGCGCGTCTGCGCGTCGAGCGCCCCGAAGGGCTCGTCCATGAGCAGGATGAGGGGCTTGCGGACGAGGCCGCGGGCGATGCCGACGCGCTGCTGCATGCCACCCGACAGCTCGTGCGGATAGTGCTGCTCGAAGCCGGAGAGGCCGACGATCTCCAGGTAGCGGCGCGCATGCCCCTCCCGCTCCGCCCGGCCGACGCCGTCCAGCTCGAGCGGGAAGGCGACGTTGGCCAGCACGGTGCGCCAGGGCAGCAGGCTGAACTGCTGGAAGACCATGCAGAGGTCCTTGCGCGGCCCCTGGACGCGCGCGCCCTTGACCGTGACCGCGCCGGCGTCGGCGCGGATCAGGCCGGCGATGATCTTGAGCAGGGTCGTCTTGCCGCAGCCGCTGGTGCCGAGCAGGCTGACGATCTCGCCCTCATGGACGTCGAAGCTGACGCGGTCGAGCACCGGCGCCCAGGTGGCGCCCGAGCCGGCGCGCGTGTTGAAGCCCTTGCGCACCGTGTCGACGGCGAGCAGCACCGGCGACGCGAATGCCGCCGGTGCCACCGTGTCGCCGATGGGCTGCGCCAGCGCCATCCCTAGAGCGCCGCCACCGCGTCGACCTCGACCATGAAGTCGGGATCGGAGAGCCGGCGCACCTCGACCGTGGTGCTGGTTGGGAGCGCGCCGAAATACTTCATCCGGATCGTGGCATGCTTGAAGAACTCGTCGATGTCCGTGACATAGGTGTTGGTCTTGACGAGGTCGGCGAGCGTGGCGCCGGCCGCCGCCAGCGCCAAAGCGAGGTTTTGGCCGACCTGCTCCAGCTGGGCGGCCATGCTGCCGACGCCGACCTTGTCACCGGCCCGGTTGCGGGCGAGCAGGCCGGACACGAAGATCAGGGTGCCGGCATTCTCGACGCGCACCACCGGGGCATACAGCACATGCCCGGAGACGACGCGCCGGGACAGCCCGTCCGGAAACACGTTCTCGCGCTTCATCAGTGCCCTTCCTCCCGCTTCGGCCGGCCGGCCGCCCTCGCCTCAGCGCCGGCCCAGCTCGGCCAGCGCCTTGTCGACGAACTGGGTCTCCATCACGTCCTCGGCCCGGATCTGCTTGCTGAGGATCTTGGACTGGTGGGAGCCGTCGGCGGTGAACTGCACGACGTCCTTCGCCAGGCCGCCGGTGTCGCCCCCCACGCCGAGATTGTTGAGCTCGACCAGGATCGGCGTGATGAAGTCCGCTGACACCTCCGCGCGGCGCCCGTGCAGCACGGCGGCCGCGCCGGCCGGGTTCTCGTGGATGTAGCGCGAGCCGTAGATGCCGCCCTTCACCAGGATCTCCATCGCCCGCTTCTTCTTAGGGTCGGCGATGTTCTCCTGGGTGGTCGAGAGGAACGAGAAGCCGAGATTGGGGAAGTCGTCCTTGACCGAGGCGATGACGACGACGCCGTTCTCCTGCACGCCGCGGGCGGCCGTCAGCATGTTGACCATCGAGGTCTGCGCCTTGCCGGCGAGCACCGCCTTCAGCCGGTCGGAATGGGCGCCCACCGAGACGAAGGTCATCGTCGACATGTCGACGCCGTGCTTGCGCATCACCAGCTTCGGGATCTCGGAGACGAGGCTGCCGGCCGAGCCGGTGGCGAACACCGTGCCGCCGAAATCCTCCAGCCGCTTGGCCTTGCCGGTGGCCGCGATGAACTGGTAGTCGACGAGCGGCTGCCAGGCGCCGATCGTCTTCAGCTTCATGCCGCTCTCGGCGATCGCCTGCAGCACCGTCGACAGGCCGAACTGCGCGACGTCGCCGTTACCCGACAGGACGGCGCGCAGCGCGTTGGCGTCCCCCGACAGCAGCAGCTCCTCCACGTCGAGGCCGTTCTGCGCGTACCAGCCCGTGTCCTTGGCGACGAGGTAGGGCAAGACCGGCGTATCGGGCGGAATGGAGAACACCATCTTCAGCTTGGCGCGCTCCTGCGCCGCCGCCGGCGCGGCAACCGCCAGCACGGCCAGCGAGAGGCCGACGAGGCGGGAGACGACCGATGCGACCTTGAGCATGTTGTTCTCCTTCCCTGTTCGTTCGCGTGGTGGCGTGTCCCGCGTCACCGCCGGAACATGCCGATGGTGGACGCGGCGAAGAGCTCCTCGGGGGCGACCAGGCGCGGCGCCAACCCGTCGGTGAGCGCGTAGCGCGCCATCGCCTCCAGCTCGCCGCGCGATTCGGCTACGCCGTAGCGCCAGTAGTCGGCGCCGAGCACCGCCTGGACACGGGCGACGTCGGCCGCCAGCCAGGGCAGGCTCGCGCGCATGTAGTTGGTCTGCCGCATGTCCGCGAAGGCGATCTCCTTCGCCTCGACGAAGGCCTTCATCAGGCTCGCCGCCAGCCAGGGATGGCGGGCATGCAGGTCGCGCCGGATGCCGACCGCGTGCATCAGCGGGAAGTGGCCGTGCTTGCGGAAATAGGCCTCCTCCGCCGCGCGGTGGTCGGGGAAGAGGCGCACCGCCCGGCCGCTGCCGTCGGTGAAGCAGGAAGGGGCCCGCGGCGACACGATGGCGTCGATCTCGCCCGCCGCCAGCATGGCCGACAGGGTGCGGTCGGGCGGGATCGCCGCAACCGAAATCTCGGGCGGCAGCGAGATCTTCGTGCGCATCTCGCGGCCGCGCTCCTCGAGGCCACCCGCCAGCCACGTCACGTCGCGCGGATGCACGCCGTGGTCGTCGAGCAGCATCCCGCGCACCCAGAGGGCGGCCGTCTGCTGGTAGTCGGGCACGCCGACCCGCCGGCCCGCCAGTGCGGCGGCTTCCTTCACCTCGCCGCCGGCGCGGACATAGATCGCGGAGTGCCGGAAGGCGCGCGACAGGAAGGCCGGCACGCCGACGAAGGGGCTGCCGTCGCGCGCGGTCAGCGTCAGATGCGTCGCCAGCGATATCTCGCAGACGTCGAACTCCTGGTGCCGGAAGGCACGGTGGAAGATCTCCTCCGGGTCGACCGGGACCCAGTTCGCGTCGACGCCCTCGATGGCCACGCGGCCGTCGATGAGGGCGCGCGTGCGGTCGGAGTTCTGACAGGCGAGCGAGATGCGGAGCCGATCCATGCCGCGCCTCCCGTCAGCGGGCATAGGCGCCGAGGAGGTCCCGGCGCAGCGCGTTGAGATGCTCCTGGGCGGCGTGGCGCGCCTCGTCGGCGCTGCGCCGACCGATCGCAGCGACTATGGCCGCGTGCTGCGCGTCGTACTGGCCGCGGCGCTCGGGCGAGAGCGTGCGCTCCTTGAGGCTGACCCACTCGGTGCGGTCGCGCACGAGGTTGATCGCCTCGCACAGCGAGACCAGCAGCGGGTTCCGCGTCGCGCGGAAGAGCGCGAGGTGGAACTCGGCGTCGCGCGCCTCGCGCTCGTCGACGCTGCCGGAGGTTTCGATCGCCGCGCAGGCGGCGCGGATGCGCTCGAGGTCGTCGGCGGTCGCCAGCGCGGCCGCCAGGGCGGCGACCGCCGGCTCGACGATGAAGCGCAGCTCCAGGATGTCGGCCGGGCTCGCCTTGAGCACGTTGCCGAGGAAGTCGGCCGCGGCCGGCGCGGGACCGGGCGCGCCGGAGACGAAGCAACCGCGACCGGGCCGGCGGACGATGAGCCGGCTGTGCTCCAGCAGCTCCAGCGCGCGCCGGACGGTGTTGCGCGCCGTGCCGAAGGTCTCGCACAGCTCGCGCTCCGGCGGCAGCCGCTGGCCGCCGTTCCATACGCTGGTCTCGATCATCCGCGAGAGGCTCGCGGCGAGGTCATGCGCCCGCACTGGTATCCGCTCACTGGACAGTTTCTGATCCAGAGTGTTTCTGGAAGAGAAAGCGTGTCAAGGAAAACGATACCGAAGCAAACTCGCGTAGACCATTTGGTATATTTACCTAAGCGCTCGACGGACCGTTGACGGAATTGCCGCAGATAGGCCCTTCTGGTCCACTTCTGGTCTATTCGGAAGCCCTGCCGGGACGCGGTGCGGAGCGGCGCCGCCGGCGCGGTGTCAGCCGCCTCGCGCCTTCTCCGCGGCCGCCGCCATGACGTTGGCTGCCGGCGCCGGTCGCCCGTAGAGATAGCCCTGAGCGAAGCTGATGCCGAGGCCCATGAGGGCTTCGGCGACGTCTTCGCTTTCCACGCCTTCGGCGACGGCATCCAGGTCCAGGCTCTGGGCGAGGGCGGCGATCGCCTTGACGATCGAGAAGGACTCCCGCGACTGCAGGCAGTCGGCGACGAACGACCGGTCGATCTTGAGCTCGCTGAACGGCAGCCGCCGGAGCTGCACGAGCGACGAGTAGCCGGTACCGAAATCGTCGATCGCCAGCGCGAAGCCCTTGAGCCGCAGGCGCGTCAGGATGTCCATGGCGTCGATCGGGCTCGCCATCGCCACCGTCTCGGTCACCTCGAGCGTGAAGTCGCTGCAATCGAGCCCACGTTCGCGGACTATGCCCGACAGCTCGTCGGCGAGGCCGAGCGAGCCGAGGCTGCGGGCGGAGATGTTGATCGCCATGGTGCAGGGCCCCCGGCCGGCGCCGCGGTTCGCCAGCGCCCCGGCCGCCTCGCGCAGGACCCATCGCGTCAGGGCGTCGATATGGCCCGAATCCTCCGCCGCCTTGATGAAGCGATCGGGAGTGACGAGGCCGAGCTGCGGGTGCTGCCAGCGCACCAGCGCCTCGTAGCCGATCACCGCGCGCGTGCGCATGTCGACCTTGGGCTGCAGGAAGAGACGCAGCTCGCCCCCCGATATGGCGCGGCCGATGGCGTGCGCGTCGATCGGGTCGCCCTCGTGGCGCACCCGCTGCAGCAGCGTCCGCAAGTCGGCGAGGCGCCAGGGCTTGTGGATCGCGCCGACGATGTCGAGACCGCGCTCGCGACCCAGCCGTGCCGCCGTCTCCAGCACCTTCGGATCGACGCCGCTGATCAGCACCAGCCGCGCGCGGCAGCGGCGCTCCGCCAGCATGCGCATCGTCTCGACCCCGTCGCGCCCGGGCATCTGCAGGTCGAGCGCCACATGGGTCGGCCGCCACTCGTCGATCGCCCGCTCGAACGCGACATAGTCGCTCAGCGGATGGACATCGAAGCCGAGGCCGGTGGCGACGGTGGCGACCAGCGCGGCGATATCGGGCTCGTCGTCGAGGATCAGGAGCCGGTTGGGAGCCATAGTCGTCATGCCTCCCGGCAGTCGAGCAGCCGGCGGATGGTACCCGCCATTTCCGCGAACGCGTAGGGCTTGCTCAGCACCGCGCAGCGCCGCGACATGCGGACCGCCTCGGGCAGCGAGTTGGCGTCCAGCCCGGAACAGATGATCGTCGGCAGCGTCTCGCGCTTCTGCAGGATGCGGCGCGTGAGGTCGGCGCCGTCGAGCCCGCCCGACATCACCACGTCGGCGATGACGAGGTCGACGCGCTCGCCCCGTTCCAGGCGCTCCAGCGCCTCGTCGGCGCTCTCCGCCTCTGCGACGTCGTAGCCGAGATCGCGCAGCCGCCCGGCGAGCCCCTGGCGCAGCTCGGCGCGGTCGTCGACGAGGAGGATCCGTTCGTCCGATCCGGCGGCGGGCAGGATCGGATATCGCGCGACATCGGTCACGCCCTCGCCGGCCGCGCGATGGCGCGGCAGGTAGAGCCGGAAGGTCGTGCCGCGCCCGACCTCGCTGTAGACGACGATATGGCCGCCCGACTGCTTGACGAAGCCATAGACGATGCTGAGGCCGAGGCCGGTGCCCTTCCCCATCTCCTTGGTCGTGTAGTAGGGCTCGAAGATGCGCTGCACGATCTCCGCCGAAATGCCGGTGCCGGTGTCGGACACGGTGATGCTGACGTAGTCGCCGGCCTCCAGCCCGTCGAACTGGCGCGCGTCGCCTTCCGAGAAGGTGTGGGCATCGACGCTGACGACGAGACTGCCGCCGTCCGGCATCGCGTCCCGGGCGTTGACGGCGAGATTCATCAGCCCCGATTCGAGCTGCGCGGCATCGACGGTCGCCAGGCAGCGCTGCGGCGGCGGACGGAGCACCACCTCGATCTCCCGGCCGACCGTGCGCTGGAGCAGCCCTGCCATCCCGCCGACGAGCTCGCCGATGTCGACGACCTGCGGGTGGAGTGGCTGCCGTCGCGCCAGCGCCAGCAGCCGGCTCGTGAGATGGGCGCCGCGCGTCGCGCCGTCGAGCGCGCCCGCGACCAGGGCGGCCGCCGGCTCGCCCGGCGCGCACTGCGCCTCCAGCAGCTCGAGGTTGCCGATGACGAGGGTCAGCAGGTTGTTGAAGTCGTGGGCGATGCCGGCGGTCAGCCGCCCCACCGCCTCCATGCGCTGCAGGTGCGAAATCTGCGCCTGCGCCTCGCGCTGCTCGGAGATGTCCTCGACGATGCCGATGACGTACTCCGGCGAATTGTCCTCCCGCCGCTTGACGGTCGTGGTTACGCGCGTCCAGACGTCGCGACGGCCGTTGGCCACGAAACGCTTCTCCTGGACGCTGTGGTCGGCCCCGTCGCCCAGCGTGTCGCCAACTGCCCGATCGGCCGCGCGATCGTCCGGGTGAACCAGGTCGGCATAGGGACGGGCCAGTATCTCCTCGGTCGTGTAGTCGAGGATACGGCACAGGCGACGATTGACGCGCCGCCATCGGCCGTCGAGCTCGACATGGGCGATCCCGATCGGCGCCTGCTCGAAGGTCGCGCGGAACTCGTCCTCGCTGCGGCGGAGCGCCTCGACCCCTTCCACCCTGGCTACGGCGGCGGCGACGATGTTGGCGAGCGACACGAGAAAGCTCACGTCCTCCTCACCGAAGGTGCGGAAGGCCCGTGTGTCCGCGCCGAGCAGCCCGAAGCCGCCGTTGGTCCCGGCGATCGGCACGGCGAGGCTGCTGCGGATGCCGAGATCGAGGAAGGCGTCCGGCATCCGGAACCGCGTCTCGTGCGTCCAATCGGCGACGGTCGCCGGGGCATTCTCGCGGAACGCATGGGCAACGAACGAGCTCGGGTCGTCGACGCGATGCGCCGATCCGATGGTCCATTCCGGCCAACCGCCGGCGGCGACGCGGACCAGCTCCCGCGTCGCCGGCCGGAAGCGGAAGAGCTTGCTGAACGGAACCTTCAGCGTCTCGGCGATCGACGACACCACCTCGTCGAACAGGCGGGAGAGGCCGGTGTCGGCCAGCGCCAGATTGCCGAGTCGCACCACCTCCGCCAGCTGGACGCTGCGGGCATGGGCGCGCTCCTGCGCGCGCCGGCGCTGCAGCACCTCCTGGCGCAGCTCGGCGGTGCGCAGCGCCACCGTCTGCTCCAGGTTCGTGTGCAGCCGCGCGCGATCGAGCGCGATGCCGACCTGCTGGCCGATGGCCGTCAGCATGACCTGCTGCCGCGGCTCGATCTCGGATGCCGCCGGCGCCAGGAGGTCGAGCTCGCCCAGCGCGCGCTCCTCGATCATGATCGGCACGCGGACGAGCAGGCGAGGTGCCGGCGCGCTGGCGCCGTCGATGCGACGCGCGGCCTGTTGCCAGTGGACGCGGTGGACGACGGGACCCGCACCGCTCTCGCCATCGTCCGTCAGCCGGTGGTCGGCGGGCGGAATGTCGCTCTCGTCGATGCCGTCGCGGGCGGCGAGCCAGGGGATGGCGCCCGGCCGATCCGGATCGCGCAGCCGGATCCACCCGGCATCGGCGGCGAGAAGCGCCATCGTGCGCCCCAGCGCCTCGCGCACCACCTGCTCGACGGTGGCGCTGCGATTCAGCGCCTCGGTCACGTTGGCGAGGCCGTTCAGGCTTTCGAGGAAGGTCTCCAGCTCGCGCTGACGGTCGCGCAGCTCGTCATTGAGGTGGACGGCCTCGTCATAGGTGGAGATCAGCAGGTCGAGGATCTGCTGGCGCTCGGCGGTGATGAAGTGCCGTTCGCCCTGCAGCTCGATCTCGACGCCCACCTGCAGGCGGCCGGTCGAGCGCAGCGACTTGTTGGCCGAGAGATAGCGCAGCCGCGCGATCAGGTAGCGCTCGTCGTAGGGCTTGGTGACGAAGTTGTCGGCGCCGCAGTTGAGGCCCCGGAAGACGTCCTGCGGCCGCGACCATTCGGTCACCAGCACGACCGGCGTCAGCCTGATGGCGGCGTCGCTCTTGATCGCCCGGCACAGCTCGTAGCCGTCCATGCCCGGCATCACGACGTCGCTCACCACGATGTCGGGCCGCAGCTCCCGCGCCAAGGCCAGCGCGCGCTTGCCGTCCGCGGCCGCCACGACGCGGTAGCCGGCCTGCTGCAGCAGCCAAGCCAGATGCTCGGACTGTGTCGGGCTGTCCTCGGCGATCAGCACGAGCTCGGCCGCCGGCGGTCCCTCCGGGCGCGCGCCTGGTCGGTCACTTGCGGGCATTGTCCTCCCTCCCGTGCGCGACGAGGCGTCGGAGCTCCGTGGCAATCGCCTCCGGCTGCAACACCCGCATCGCGCTTCCCGAGGCTATGGCAGCGCCGGGCATTCCGTCGACTGTGCAGGATGCAGGATCCTGCGCAATGGTTTCCGCGCCTGCCGCGCGCAGCTCCGACAGTCCCTCGACGCCGTCGCGGCCCATGCCCGTCAGCAGGACGCCGACCGCCGTCCGGCCCCAGACTGCGGCAGCCGAGCGGAACAGGTGGGAGACGGAAGGGCAGAACGCATCGCCGGCGGCGCAGGGCGAAAGGCGCAGGGCGCCGCCCGCGCCGAAGCCCAGCTGCCTGCCGTCGGGCGCGAAGTAGACGGCACCCGGCAGCGGCCGGCAGCCGTCCTCCGCGATCGCGACCGACAGCGCGGCCTCCTCGCGCAGCCAGCCGACCAGCCCGGGAAGGAAGCCCTCGGCGATGTGCTGCACGATGCAGATGGGTGCCGCGAAATCGGCCGGCAGCGCGCGAAGGATCTGCGCCAGCACCCGCGGGCCGCCGGTCGAGGTGCCCATCACCACGACCCGTCGCGGCCCGCACGGCGCATCCGTGACGGCGGGCGGGACCACCGCTCGGGGGTCCCTCGCCGGTCGCCGCCGGACGACCGAGACCTCGCTCATGAGACGGATCGTCTCGACGAGGTGGCGGACCGAGATCTCGTGATCGGCGCTGTCGGGCCCCGAGGGTTTGCGGATCACCGCCAGGGCACCGGCTTCCAGGCCGCGCATCGAGATGCGGACATCGGCGGGATCGAGGCTGGCCGTCACCATGACGATGCGCGTCGGACATTCCTCCATGATCCGCCGGGTGGCCAGGAAACCGTCGAGCACCGGCAGGTTGGCGTCCATCAGCACGACGTCCGGTTCCAGCGCGCGGACCAGCGCCACCCCGTCGACCCCGTCGCCGGCGCTGCCGACCAGTTGCATGTCGGGCTGTCCTGCGATGACGCCGGCGACCAGCGCACGGGCGGTCGGCGAATCCTCGACCAGCGCCACCCGGATCGGCTCGCGCCCGGACGCGCTCATGTCATCCGTCCGACGATCTCGAGGAGCCGGCTCTGGTCGAAGTCGGACTTGGTGACATAGGCGTTGGCGCCCGCCCGCAGCCCCGCCTCCTTGTCCTCGCGGCTCTCCAGCGCCGTCACCAGCACCACGGGCAGGTCCGCCAGGCTCGGCTCGGCGCGGATGCGCCGCGTCAGCTCGAAGCCGTCCATGACGGGCATGTCGACATCCGAGACGACGACGTCGAACCGCTCCGCCCGGATCAGGGCCAGCGCCTCGCCGCCATCGGCGGCCAGGCGCACGTCGTAGCCGGCCGCCTCGAACAGGTTCTGCTCCATCAGCCGCGTGGTGACCGAGTCGTCGACGATCAGCACGCGCGGCGGCGCACGGCGCACGGGCTCCGGCTCGTGGACCCGCCCGCGATCGGCGTGCATCGAGCGCAGGAGATCCGCCGGACGCAGGACGAGAGCCAGCTCGCCGTCGGCCAGCATGACCGCTGCCGACACGTTTCGCACCCGCGCCAGCGGCGACGGCAGCGGCTTCAGCAGCAGAGAGTGCTCGCCTTCGACCGCATCGACGACCAGGGCGCCACGTTCGCCGCCGGCCTCGACGACGACGGCACAGAACGCAGAGCCCACCACGCCGTCCTCCATGCCGAGCACTCTCGACATGTACGCCATGGGAACTGCCTGGTTCCGCCACGATAGCGTGCAGCCCATCCCCGTCTGCCACTGCTCGCCCGCCGGCCGGCGCACCACGCCCGCGACCGCATCCATCGGCAGCAGCAGCGACTCCCCGCCGACACGCACCAGGAGGCCTCGGAAGGAAGCAATGACCGTCGGCACGACGAGCGTGACCTGCGAGCCGGCGCCCGGGTCCGACCGCAGTTCGACATGGCCGCCGATGGCTTCGACGCGGTCGCGCGCGATCGCCAGGCCGAGCCCGTGTCCCGACAGCGCGGTCACGGTCGCGCTGGTGCTGAGCCCGGAGCGGAAGACCAGCTCGCGCAGGCGATCGGGCGGCATGGCGGCCAGCTCCGCGGCCGGCAGGAGTCGCAGACGGCTGGCGGCGGCACGCACCCGCTCCAGATCGATGCCCCGGCCGTCGTCCGCGACCGAGACCGCGATGCGCCGCTCGTCGCGCCGTGCGATCGCCACGCGGATGGCGGCGGTCGGATTCTTGCCCGCGGCCCGGCGCTCGTCGGGCGTCTCGACCCCGTGATCGACGGCATTGCGGGCGATGTGGATCAGCGGGTCCTTGACGGCGTCGAGGACCCGACGATCGAGCACCAGATCGAAGCCGTCCGTCGCCAGCCGCACCGACTTGCCCTGCGCCCGCGCGATGTCCTCCAGCATCGGCGGCAGCACCTCCAGCACCGACCACGCGGGCGCGGTGCACAGCCGGCGCGCCTCGTCGGCGAGGACGGCGAGGCTGCTCTCCAGCCCGCGGCGGTCGTCCTGGAGCGCGCGGCGAAGGTTCCAGAGACGGGTTTCGAGCTGGCGGCGCCCACTCTCGGTCGCCGGGCCGGCTGCGACCGCGGCTATCGCCTCGGTCATGGCCGCGATCCGCCGCTCGAGCGCGACGCGCAAACCGGTCAGCTCCTCGACCCCCTGCAGCAGCCGATCGAGCCCCGTCGCCTCCACGCGCATCGTCGCCTGCGTGGGGCCGGGGAGATCGGACTTCGCCTCCGGCCCGGAGGGTGACCTCTCGGGCAACGACGGCTCGGGCAAGGACGGCTCGGGCGATGACGGCTCGGGCGAGACGGGTTCTGACTGCGCCTCCTCCGGCGGCTCGAAGCGAGGCGCCGTCGGCGCCGCAGCCTGCCCCGGCAGATCGAGGACGGCCCGGCGCAGCCGGTCGACCGCGGGTCCCAGCATGGTCGCGATCCGACCGCCGGCATGCGCGTCGCCGCGCCGGGCCTTGGCCAGCTCGGTCTCCAGTTCCTGGCACAGGGCCTCGACATCCTGGCGGCCGACGGAGCGCGCGGCCCCCTTCAGCGTGTGGACGGTGCGAAAGAGGTCCTCCGCATCGGCCGGATCGGGGGCGCCGGTCCAGCGTTGCGCCAGCGCCTCGACCGTCCGCAGGTGCTCGCCCGCCTCCGCCCGGAAGATCGCGAGCAACCGCGCCCGCAATGCTGCTCGGCGGTCCTGCATGGTGTTATCCGGCGGGTCGGATGCGCTGGTCGCCCGCGAACGTCACGAGCGTGGACAGGCGCTGGGCCAGGTCGTTGAGGTCGCGGGCCGCGCGCTCGACCTGGCGGGTCGCGGCGACGGTCTGGTTGGTCGACTGCTCGATGTTGTGCATCGCAGCCGCGATCTGGTCCATGCCCGCCCCCTGCTCCTGGCTCGCCGCCACGATCTGCTGGCCGGCCTGGGCGGCCTCGGTGATGCTCTGCGACAGCTCCTGGATGACGTCGCCGGCCTTGGTGGCGAAGCCGACGCCGGCGTCGGCGACCTTCACCACCTGCTCGGCCGCCAGCATGGCCGCCTGCGATGCCTTCTGGATGTCGGCGAGGATGCGTCGCACCTGCGCGGTCGCCTGCTTGGACTGGTCCGCCAGCAGCTTGATCTCGGCTGCGACCACCGCGAATCCGCGGCCGGCATCGCCCGCCTTGGCGGCCTCGATGCTGGCATTGACGGCCAGCAGGTTGGACTGTTCCGCCAGGTCGCCGACCGCGGCGTTGATCTCGGCGATCGCCTCGGCCTGCTCGATGAAGCCGAGGATGCGCTGGGCCAGCGTCTCCATCCCCTGCTTGGCCTCGCGGCTGCCCTGGATGCTGGCCTCGACGGCGCCGCGGCCGTGCTCGGCCGCCTCCGATGCGCGCAGCGCGGCCTGGGCGACGAGGCGCGCCTTCTGCATCGTCATCGCGCCGGTCTGCTTCACCTCGGCGACGCTGGACGCGGTCTGCTTCACCGCGACCGCCTCCTCGGCGGTGGACGACACCTGTTCGCTGGTCGCCACCAGGATCTCCGAGCTGGCGCTGGTCAGGTCGGCGGTCGCCGCGCCGATCTCGCCGACCAGCCGGGACAGCGCCTGCGCCATGTCGTTGAGGGCGATGGCGAGGGGCCCCAGCTCGGGATGGTCGCTGGTCGCCGCCCGCGCGGTCAGGTCGCCCGCGGCCACGCGCTGCGCCATGACGGCGAACTGGGCGACGACGGCGCGCAGGCCGGCCTGTGCCTCGCGCTCGCGCTCCAGCCGTTCGGCGAGCGCGGCCGACATGCCGTTGAGCGCGCGGGCGAGGTCGACGGTCTCGCGCGGGCCGCGCTCGTCGGCCCGGCGGCCGAGATCGCCCTCCGCAGCGGCGGAAGCGACTTCCCGCAACCGCTCGATGGGGCGCGCCAGCAGACCGGCCCCGACCAGCGCGAACAGGAGCCCGGCACCCGCTCCGGCCGCCGCGAACAGGGCGGCGCGCAGATAGGCCGCGCGCAGCGTGCCGACGATCTCTTCGTGGGCCTGCCCGACCCACACCTTCCAGCGGCTGCTGGGCACCGTGGCGAAGCCGCCCAGCATTTGCTGGCCGTTGTTCTCGTCGTAGTCGGCGAGCACGCCCGTGTCGCTGCGCGCGATGTCCTGCCAGAACTCCTTGTCGCGGACCGACGCGGATTCGCCCGGAAGGTCGCGGCGCGGGTGCAGGATGATCGTGCCGTCGGCGGCCGCCATCGCCGAGTAGCCGCTGCGGCCGAGCTGGGTCGTCGCCGCGACGCGGTCGAGCTGCTCCAGGTCGAGCCCGGCCGAGATCGCGCCGCGCAAGGCACCGTCCGCGCCCAGCATCGGTGCGGCGAGGACGACGACCATGCGGCCGGTCACCCGCGAGCGGATGATCTGCGGCTCCACGAGTGGCCGGCGGGTCCGTGTCACGGTCGTGAACCAGGCGCGATCCGACACGTTGCGCACGCGGAACTCGAGCGCGCTCGTGGCGATCGCCAGGCTGTCGCCCGCCGCGTCGAACAGCGCGACGCTGCTGGAGAACGCAGGATACGCGGCGCGCACCCGCGCGAGGCGGGTCTGCGCCGCCGCAGCATCGAACGGTTCCATGGCGGCGATCTCTGCCGCGGCCGCGGTCAGCGCGGTCAGGTGCTTGTCGAGGAACAGCTCGTAGGTCGAGGCGAGCTGCTGGGCATGGACCTGCGAACGCTGCAGCGCATTGTCGACCAGCCGATCCTGGATGTAGAAGCCGGCTGCGACCGCGACGATGGCGGCCGGGACGATCGAGAGCGCGACCGCGCCGATCACCAGCAGCGTCCGAATCCGATAGATTCTCATTGCGCCATCGCCCCCTCCCCCCGGGACCGGTCACCGTCAGCCTTCCCGGCCGCCGACCTCGTCGTTCACGACGAAACGCGAATCCGCCGCGAGTGCCTCCAGGTCTATGATCGTCACCATATCGTCGGTGATTCCCGCGACGAAGGCTCGGATCATTGCGGTTCGCCGCAGCGCCGCGGCGGCAGCCTCGGTGGGCAGATCGGATACGCCCTCGATCCGGTCGGCCGCCAATGCGAAGGCGTGCGTCGACATCTCCGCCACCACCAGGACCGTGGGGGCTGCCGCCGGAATCCCCGCCTCGAGGAACCAGCCGAGCTCGACGACGGGCAGCGGCCGGCTCGCGACCAGGGCCAGCCCCGCGATATGCGGCGGCACTCCCGGCACCGGCCGCAGCGCGCGCAGCACCGGGGTCTCGCGTACCTGTGCCAGCGGCACGGCGAAGCGGCCGGCGCCGCGCCGGAAGACGACGTAGGGAGAGCCACCGGCTGCCGGGGCGGCCCGCGGCCGCGCGAGGCGGGCGGCCCGCTGGCGCAGGATGGCGGCGTCGCCGGGCCCGCCACCCTCCAGGCGGCGGGCCAGCAGGTCGAGCCTCGCACGGGCCGCCGCCCAGTCGATCCCGTCGCCGTTCATCGCCGGCCGGCCGCGATGGCGATTGCGGGTATCCCCGCGCCGTCCGACATCTGCTGGGCGGCGCGCAGGATGCGGGCGCGCAGCGGATCGGGCGGCGCGTCTTCCCGGCCGGACGCAAGAGCGATCACCGCACGGAGCTCGCGCCGCGACGCCGCCTCCCGGCCACTGCGACGAAGGGCGACCGCGAGCCGGAAGCGCGCCTCGCAATCCCCTTCGTCCAGGTACAGGAGCCGCTGCAGCGTACGGCATGCCTCGGCAAGGTCGTTGCCCGTCTCCTGCACCGCCGCGAGCAGCCTGAGCGGCACGGGATCGAACGGCGCCGCATCCGCCGCGCGTGCGCATGCCGCCGCGGCGGCGGCGAGGTCGCCCGCGGCCACGAGACGGTCCACGAGGTTTTCGAGCGACGGCAGGGGCACGACGGGGACGGCACGCGACGGTGCGGCGACCATGGGCGCGGGGGCGGCTGCGGGACGTGCCGCAGCCCGTGGCGGTGCCCGCCGGCCCGCCGGCCGTATCGCCACGGGCGGTGTTGCTGCCGCTTCCCCGGCCGATGGCCCGGCGCGGAAGACGAGCAGCTCGCCCCGGTCGTGCCGGACGAGCGGCCGGAAAAGGTCCGGCGACGCCTCCGACGGCGCGGTCGCCAGCACCCCCCCGGGGGCGAGGCGCTGGACCAGCCGCTGCGCGACGGCGGCACGGGCAGGCGGCGTCAGGTGCATGAGCACGTTGCGGCAGAGAATCACGTCGGCCGCGCGCGGGGCACCATCGAGGTCGTCCATCAGGTTGACGAGGCGGAAATCCGCCATGGCGCGCAGGTGCTCCCCGACGACCGCCGCACCGTCGCGGCGCGCGAAATGGGCGGCCTGCCGGTCGGCCGGCAGCTCGCGCAGCGACCAGGGCCGGTAATGGCCACGCCGCGCCTGCTCCAGCGCCGCCGCACAGATGTCGGTGCCGGTGACGGCGACGGACCAGCCTTCGCCGTCCGGCAGCAGCTCGCCCGCCATCAGCGCCAGCGTATAGGCCTCCTCCCCCGTGGCGCAGCCGGCGCTCCACAGGACGAGATGCCGCATGCCCGCCGCCCGCTTGTGACGGACGATCGGGTCGATGAACTCGCGGAAGAGCGCCTCGAACCACGACCGATGCCTGAGGAAGCTCGATTCGCGGATGGTGAGGGCCGATATCAGGCGCTGCAGGTCGGCGCCGTCGAGCGGCTCGTCTGCGGCGTGCCGCAGCGCGTCGGCGATCGCCGCCTCGGTTCCGAGCTCGGCCCGCAGGCGCTGGCCCAACTCCGCCTCGGAGAAGGTCTCGGGCATCAGCCCGAAGCGCGCGAGCATGAGCGCGCGCGCACTCCGGGCCAGGTCGGGGTCGATCGCGCTCACCGCGCGAGCTGCCGTAGCAGGCCCGCCAGCGCCGCTGCGTCGGCGTCGTCGAGGAAACGGTCGAGGTCCTGGATCAGGACCAGGCGCTGGCCCAGCACCGCCGCTCCGCCCGCGGTTGCGAGGCCGGCGACCGTGCCGGCGGGCTCCGGCTCCACCTCGATCACTGCGGATGCGGATTCGGCCGCCACGGCGACGGCGCCGCCCCGCGCGCGGCTCAGCACCAGCCGGTCTGTCGCCAGCATCGCGCGCGGCTCCAGACCGAGCTTGCTTCGCAGGTCATAGACGGGCAGCGCCCGCCCATCGTGGATGACGGCGCCGGCCACATGGGCGAGCGGCTGCGGCAGCGCTTGCAGTTCCACCATCGCCTCGACCCGGATGATTCGGTCGAGAGGCAGGGCGAAGAGATGCGATGCGACCTCGAACGGAACGACCAGCACGGCCGCCTCATACCTATCCGCCGGTGCCACGAAGGCAGGAGCGGAGAATAATACGTACCCGCGGAATGGTGGCCAGCACAATCAGCGATGGAGAACACCCGCGGAATCGCCCGCGGTGCCTCCGGCGGCGCGGATCGGTTCGAGGCGTGCCTTGACCGGACTCACATGCATGTGAATACATATGCACTGATATGCATATGAACGCCTTCGAGACCCTCGCCGATCCGACTCGCCGCCGCGTCGTCGAGGCGCTGCGCGATGGCGAGCGCCAGGTGAGCGATCTCGTCAGGGAGGCGGGCATCCATCAATCGGGCGTATCCCGGCACCTGCGCATCCTGCACGAATCGGGGTTCGTGGTGGTGCGCCGCGAAGGCCCGCGTCGGCTCTACGCGCTGCGGCCGGAGCCGTTCCGCGAAATGGAAGGTTGGCTCGCCGGCTACCGGCGGCTGTGGGAAGCCCGCCTCGACCGCTTCGGCGCCGCCCTGGAAGAACGATCGGCCGACCGCGGCACGACTGGGCTGCAGAAGGAGAAGGACTGATGAACGAGCCGCAGGCGAAGGTGATCGTCGAGCGCAGGTACCGGGCCAGGGTCGAGGACCTGTGGGCCTTGTGGACGACGAAGGATGGTTTCGAGTCGTGGTGGGGACCGCAGGGCTTCCGGGTGGAAGTCCACACGCTCGAGGCGCGCCCGGGCGGCGCCCTCGACTACGACATGATCGCCGACGCGCCCGACGCGGTCGCCGCCATGCAGCGCATGGGCCAGCCGCTGTCGCACGGCACGCGGGGCCGCTTCGCCGAGTTCGCGCCGCATCGGCGCCTGACCCTGGTGCATGTCATCGACTTCATCGCCGGTGTCGAGCCCTACGAGAGCGTGATCGAGGTCGACTTCCACGTCGACGGCGAGGGGGCGCGGATGGTCGTGACGCTCCACCCGCACCGCGATCCGCACTGGACACGCATGTCCGCCGAAGGCTTCGCCAGCCAGCTCGGCAAGCTGGACCGGCGCTTCGCGTGACTCGGAGCCACCAGCACCCGCATCACAACCGGGACCCGCATCACAGGAGCTTGTCGAGGGTGATCGGCAGGTCGCGAACGCGCCGGCCGGTGGCGTTGTAGACGGCGTTCGCGACGGCGGCCGCGGTGCCGGTGATGCCGATCTCGCCGATGCCGCGCGCCCCGGCCGGGGCGTGCGGGTCCGGGATATCGGTCCAGATCACATCGATCTCCGGCACGTCCATGTGTGCCGGCACATGGTATTCGGCCAGGCTTGGATTCACGATCCGGCCGTTGCGTTCGTCCAACAGCGTCTCTTCCATGAGGGCCAGCCCCAGCCCCATGACGATGCCGCCACGGAACTGGCTGGCGGCCGTCTTGGGATTGATGATGCGGCCGCAGTCGAAGGAGCCGAGGAAGCGGGCGACGCGGACCTCGCCGGTGACGGCGTCGACACGAACTTCGCAGAACATCGCGCCCCAGGAGTGCATCGACCAGCGCATCGTCTCGAGCGGCTGGGGTGCCTCCGCCTCGACCGTCAGCTCGGTCCGGCCCGCCCGTTCCAGTATGGAGGCGTAGCTCTCCCGCCGCGACGGCTCGCCGCGCCGGCAGAGCCCGCCCTCGGCACAGGCGACGTCGGCCGGCTTCAACCCGGCGATCGGGGAGTCGTTGCCGGCCAGCTTCAGCAGCTCGGCCGTCAGCTTCTCCTGCGCGCTCATGACCGCGAAGCCCGCGGCGGCCGTCTGCTGCGAGCCGCCGGCCAGGATGGTGCCCGGCAGTCGCGAATCGCCGTAGCGCACGGTCACGCTCTCGAGCGGCAGGCCGAGGCGCGTCGCGGCGAGCTGGGTCTGCGCGGTCGCCGTGCCCATGCCCATGTCGTGCGCCGCCACGTCGACGCTGGCGGTCCCGTCGCGGGCGAGCGTGATGCGGGCGGCGGCACCCGGCATCCGGTAGTACGGATAGGTCGCGGTGGCGCAGCCCATGCCCACGAGCCAATTGCCCTCGCGCCGGGCGCCCGGCCGCGGGTTCCGGCGATCCCAGCCGAACCGGTCGGCGCCCGCCCGGTAGGCCTCGACGACATGGCGCCCCGAGAACGGCGCGCCGCTGATGGGGTCCTTCGCCGGCTCGTTGCGCAGGCGCAAGGCGATGGGATCGATGCCAAGTTGCTCGGCCAGCTCGTCCATCGCGCATTCGAGGGCGAAGGTGCCGACCGCCTCGCCGGGAGCACGCATGAAGGTGTTGGCGACCATGTCGAGATGGCAGGTGCCGACCTCCAGGCGCATGGCTCCGGCAGCGTAGGCGCTGCGGGTCGGCAGGATGAAGGGCTCGGGCATCGCGCTGTGCGGCGTCATCGGCGTCAGCCCTTCGTGGATGAGGGCCGTGAGGCGCCCGTCCGCGGCCGCCCCCAGCGCCACGCGCTGTTCGGTCGGCGCGCGTCCGCCGACGATGCGGTAGACGCCCTCGCGCGACAGGCGGATCCGCACGGGCCGCCCCGCCATCCGCGCCGCCGCGGCGGCCAGGATCTGATGCTGCCACAGCGTCTTGCCGCCGAATCCGCCACCGACATAGGGCGAGGTCACGCGCACCTGCACCTCGTCGAGGCCGAACACCTGCGCGATCGACC
>JBFWXJ010000023.1:0-26735 GCA_050187535.1 Alphaproteobacteria bacterium
CGCGTTTGAGACCCGCGGCGCGGTCCGCGCGGTCGTCGTCGGCCGCCTCGTGCCGACGGCGGCCAGCCAGATGCCCCATGCGCTGCGTGACCAGCTCGCCCGGCAGGTCTACAAGGTGCCCGATGCCGACGTGCGCGTGATCGTCCGCGACGTCGGCGGCGGCTTCGGCATCAAGAACTCGCTCTATCCCGAGCAGGTGCTGGTGTTGTGGGCCGCGCGCCGCCTCGGCCGGCCGGTCAAGTGGATCGGCGAGCGCACCGACGCCTTCCTGACCGACGCCCATGCCCGCGACCAGGTCAACCGCGCCGAGCTGGCCGTCGACGCCGACGGCCGCTTCCTCGGCCTGCGCGTCACCACGCTCGCCAATATCGGCGCCTATGTCGCCAACAAGGGCCTGCTGTCGCCGGTCGCCAACTCGCCGGCGCTGGTCGGCCCCTACCTGACGGCAGCCGTGCATGTGCGCGTGAAGGGCGTCTTCACCCACACCGTGCCGACCGACGTCTATCGCGGCGCCGGGCGGCCGGAGGCGGTTTACCTCGTTGAGCGGCTGGTCGACGTGGCGGCGGCCGAGCTCGGCATCGACCGCGTCGAGCTGCGCCGCCGCAACATCATCCCGCCCGCCCTTCTGCCCTACAGGACGCCGATCTGGCTCACCTACGATTCCGGCGACTATGCCGCCAACCTCGACGCCGCACTGCCGGCCGTCGACTGGGCGGGGTTCGAGGCGCGCCGCAGCGCCGCGCGGGCGGCCGGCAAGCTGCGCGGCATCGGGCTCTCCTGCTACGTCGAGCGCTGTGCCGGCGCCTCGCACGAGGACGCCACCGTCGAGATCGCACCCGACGGCCGCGCCACCGTGCTGGTCGGCACCATGGCCAACGGCCAGGGGCACGTCACCGCCTATGCCCAGATCGTGGCCGACATGCTGGGCCTCGACATCGCCGAGGTCGACGTGCTGCAGGGCGACACCGACCGGGTGAAGAAGGGCCAGGGCACCGGCGGCTCGCGCTCGCTGGTGATGGGCGGCAGCGCCATCCACGGTGCAGCGACCAAGGTGATCGACAAGGCGCGCATGATCGCGGGCCACCTGCTGGAGACGGCCGACGCCGACATCGTCTTCGCCGATGGCACGTTCACCGTCGTCGGCACCGACCGCCGCGTCTCGTTCAAGGCCGTCGCCGCGGCCGCGCACGACCCCGGCCGCCTGCCGGACGGCATGGCCCCGGGCCTCGACGCGGAGAACCAGTTCAAGGTTCCGGGCTACACCTATCCCAACGGCTGCCACGTCGCCGAGGTCGAGGTCGACATGGAGACCGGCCGGCCGAAGATCGTCGGCTACACCATCGTCCACGATTTCGGCCGGGTGCTGAACCCGCTGCTGCTGGCGGGCCAGGTCCATGGCGGCGTCGCCCAGGGCCTGGGCCAGGCGCTGCTGGAGCACACGGTCTACGACCGGGATTCGGGCCAGCTCCTGTCCGGCTCGTTCATGGACTACTGCATCCCCAGGGCCGACGACCTGCCGCAGTTCGCCTTCCACATGCGCGAGGACCCCGCGCCCGCCAACCCGCTCGGCGTCAAGGGTGCGGGCGAGGCCGGTTGCGCCGGCGCGCCGCCGGCCGTCGTCAATGCCGTCGTCGACGCGCTCTCGCCCTTCGGCATCCGCCATATCGACATGCCGCTGACGGCCGAGAAGCTGTGGCGGGCGATCCAGGGAGAATGACGATGTACCGCCTCTACACGCGGCCCAGCACGGCCGGCATGGCGCCGCACATCCTGCTGCACGAGATCGGCGCGCCGCACGAGCTGGTCGCGCTCGACAAGGACGCGGGCGCGCTCACGGCCCCGGACTACGCGAAGCTGAACCCGCATGCCCGGGTGCCGACGCTGGTCGAGGGCGACCTCGTGATCTACGAGGCGACCGCGATCTGCCTGCACCTGGCCGACCGCCATCCCGAGGCGGGCCTGGCGCCGGCCCTCGGCAGCGACGAGCGCGCGCGCTTCTACCAGTGGATGGCGTTCCTCACGAACTCCGTCCAGGCCGACGAGATGATCTGGTTCTACCCCGAGCGCTTCGCGCCGGAGAGCGAGGCCGCCGCCGTGCGCGCCAAGATCACCGATCGCCTCGCCCAGATGTTCGCCGTTCTCGACAAGGCGGTCGCGGGCCGCCAATGGCTGGCGGGCGACCGCTTCGGCGCGGCCGACGCCTATCTCTTCATGCTCGCGCGCTGGACCCGCAACATGCCGCGCAAGGCGCGCGACCTGCCGTACCTCGGCCCCTATCTCGCGCGCGTGCTCGACCGGCCGTCCGTCCGCGCCATGATCGCCGCCGAGGGGCTGAGCGAGCCCTTCTATTGATGGAGACGACCGAGCGGCTGGCATTGCGGCGGCCGCGCCTCGCCGACGCGCCGCCGCTCTTCCGCTTCCTCGGCGACGCGGACGCGATGCGCCACACCGAGCGCCTGCCGAGCCTGCGGCGCACCCGGCACTACCTGGCGGCGCATGAACGCCGGCGGCGCCGTTGCGGCTACGCACCATGGACCATCGTCGAACGGGACGGCGATCGCATCGTCGGCTGGGGCGGGCTCTACGAGGACCTGCGGGAACCCGGCTGGGGCATCGAGGTCGTCTACTTCCTGGCTCCCGACACCTGGGGCCGCGGCTACGCCACCGAGCTGGTCGAGCGGTGCGTGGCGGTCGCCCGCGACCGGCTCCACCTGGCGGAGATCGTCGGCTTCGCCCATCCCGACAACATCGGCTCGCAGCGCGTCATGGAGAAGTGCGGCTTCCACCTCGACCGCTTCGTGCCGAAGATGGACCGCCTCTATTTCCGCCTGCCGCTCGCGCCGTGACCCGGCCCGTCGTCCACACGATCGGCCACTCCAATCACCCGATCGACGGGTTCGTCGCCCTGCTGCGACGGCACGGTGTCGACGCGGTGGCCGACGTACGCTCCACCCCCTACTCCCGCTTCGCGCCGCAGTTCCGGCGCGAGCCGTTGCGCGACGCGCTGCAAGCGGCGGCCATCGCCTATGTCTTTCTCGGCGTCGAGCTCGGTGCGCGGACGACCGATCCCGCGTGCCTGACCGATGGTGCCGTCGACTACGACCTGCTGGCGGCGAAGCCGGAGTTCCAGACGGGCCTCGACCGGGTCGAGCGGGGTGCCGGCGGGCGCCATGTCTGCCTCCTGTGCATGGAGCGCGACCCGCTCACCTGCCACCGCTGCATCCTCGTCGGCCGCCACCTCGCCGCCCGCGGGCTCGCGCTGCGCCACATCCATTTCGACGGAAGCGTCGAGACCGGCGAAGCGGCGGAGGCCCGGCTGCTGCGCGAGACCGGCACGGCCCAGGCGGACGCACTGGCGGCCGGCGACCCGCTCGTGCGCGCATACAGGATGCGCGGCCGCGAGCTGGCATGGCGGCCGAAGGCGAAGCCAGGATAGAGACTTTCATCTTGAACTGAGATTTTCGTCTTATTATGATCCGCTCGTCTCTGGACAGACGGGAGGAACGAGTCATGGCGCTCACGCCGCAGCAGATGGACAGCCTCATGGACGAGCATTTCGGCTTCGAGGCGCGCGACGACGTGGGCGGCGTCGTCTCCACCCTCGCCCAGGATGCCGAGCACGACATCGTCGGCTGGCCGACGGGTCCGACCCAGGGCCGGGATGCAGCCCGCCCATTCTACGAGGCGCTGTTCTCCGATCTCGCGGACGGCAAGGTCGCCTGCGTCAAGCGTCTCTACGGCGACAGCTTCATGATCGACGAGTCCATGTGGCGCGGTCGCGCACCCGGCCGCCCCTTCGGGATCGAAGGCCGCGACCGGCCGCTCGAGTTTCGATTGCTCCATGTCATCGAGTTCACGCCCGCCGGCCAGATCGGCCGCGAGCAGGTCTGGGTCGACATGGCGGCCATCGTGCAGCAGCTACCGCAAGGCTGAGGCTGCTCGCCGGATGGCACCCGATTCCGGCCGCAGCAGCGGCAATGCCAACCAGAAGCGACGGACGCGCAAGGACCTCCTGCGCGCCGCCGCCCGCCTGATGGCGCAAGGTCGCCGCCCGACGCTGGAGGAGGTGGCCGAGGAGGCGCTCGTCTCCCGCGCCACCGCCTACCGCTACTTCTCGCGCGTCGAGACGCTGCTCCTGGAAGCATCCGTCGACGTCGCCGTGCCGGACGCCGACGCGATCCTGCCGCCCGGCACCTCGGCGGACCCGGTCGCGCGGCTGGAACGGGTCGATGCGGCCCTGCACGACATGATCCTCGCCAACGAGACGGCACTGCGGATGATGCTGGCGCAGTCCCTCCAGCGCGGCCTCGGCGACGATGCGGGCGATGCGCCACCCCGCCAGAACCGCCGCAGCCCGCTGATCGAGGCCGCTCTGGCCCCCGCTCGCGACCGGTTCGAACCCGAGACGCTCGACGTCCTCGGCAAGGCGCTCGCGCTCGTCATCGGTCCGGAGGGCGTCGTGGTGTGCAAGGACGTCCTGCAGATCGAGGACGACGAGGCGCGGGCCGTCAAACGGTGGGCGATTCGCGCGCTGGTGGATGCGGCGACGACCGACGCCTGACCCATGGCCGGGACTGCACTCCAGAATGGAAGCGATCGGCGATTGACTCGGTCGATCGACCGAATTAGCCATTCGGTCGGTCGACCGAGCATTGGTCGCCGCATCGCATCACGGGAGGCACCCATGGGCGGCATCGCTTCTGTCCTGTACGGCGGGATCGTGTACCTGCTGTTCCTCGCAACCTTCCTCTACGCCATCGCCTTCGTCGGCAACCTGCCTGTGCCGAAGACGATCGACAGCGGCACGCCCGGACCGCTCGTGACCGCGATCGTCGTCGACGTGCTGCTGCTTGCCCTATTCGCCGTGCAGCACAGCGTCATGGCCCGGCCGGGCTTCAAGCGCTGGTGGACGCGCTTCGTGCCGCACGCGGTCGAGCGCACCACCTATGTCCTCCTGGCGAGCCTCGTGCTCTGCCTGCTGTTCTGGCAGTGGCGGCCGATCCCGGCGGTCGTGTGGTCGGTCTCCGGCATCGGCGCGGCGGTTCTCATCGGCATCTTCTGGCTTGGCTTCGGGATCGTGCTGCTCAGCACCTTCCTCATCAGCCATTTCGAGCTGTTCGGGCTGAGGCAGGTCTTCGCCCGCCTGACCGGGCGGGCGCTGCCCGCGCCCGAATTCCGCACGCCGCTGCTCTACAGGCAGGTCCGCCACCCGCTCTACTTCGGCTTCGTGCTGGGCTTCTGGGCGACACCGGAGATGACGGTCGGGCACCTCCTGTTCGCGATCGCGACCACCGGCTACATCCTGATCGCGATCCAGCTCGAGGAGCGGGACCTGATCGCGCTGTTCGGCGACCGCTACCGCCGCTATCGCGAGCAGGTCTCGATGCTGATCCCCCTGCCCCGCCGGCGGCCCGCGGCGGAGCCTCGGCATCGCGCGGACTCCCGGGCCTGAGGACGGACGACCATGGCACGCGCGGCGGCTCGCAGGGTGGAGACGGTGTCGGTGCTGCTGGATGCGGCGAAGGAGGTCCTGCGCCGCAACGGCTACGCCGGACTCTCCACGCGCGATGTCGCCGCGGCGGCCGGCGTGCCGCTCAGCCAGATCCATTACCATTTCGGCTCCAAGCAGGGGCTGGTCCTGGCGCTCTTCGAGCACCTCAACGACCAGCTCCTCGCCCGCCAGGACCGGATGTTCGCCGACCCTGCGCTGAAGCTCTCGGAGCGGTGGGATCGCGCCTGCGACTACCTCGAGGATGACATCGCGTCGGGCTACGTGCGCGTGCTGCAGGAGCTGATCGCGGCCAGCTGGTCCGACCCGGCGGTCGCCGCCGTGGTCCGCGACGCGCAGATGGGATGGTACGAGCTCATCGCCGGCGTCGCGCGCCGCGCCGAGCGCGAGCTCGGCGGCCTCGGGCCATTCTCCGCGGAGGAGATCGCCGCCCTCATCGCCAACGCCTTCATCGGCGGCGAGAGCCTGCATCTTCTCGGGACCGAGCAGGCCGGAGCCCCGACGCGCAGGGCGCTCCGACGCGTCGGCGATCTCATCCGCATGGCCGAAGCGGCCGCGCCGGGGGGTTGACCGCATGCGAGCCAGGCTGCCCACCCGCGAAGGACGCGTCGAACGGAACGGCGTCGGTATTCATTGGGAGGTCTATGGCGACGGCGAGCAGGCGATGGTGTTCCTGCCGCCCTGGCCGATCGTCCATTCCCGCGTCTACAAGGCGCAGCTTCCCTATTTCAGCGAGCGCTTCCGCTGCATCGCCTACGACCCGCGCGGCAACGGGCGCTCGGACCGGCCCGAGGGCGCCGGCTCCTACAGGCTCGACGACTTCGTCGCCGACGCCCTGTCGGTGATGGATGAGACCGGCGTGGACGACGCTGTCATGGTCGGCCTCTCCTTCGGCGGCGTCATCGCCAGCGTACTGGCGGCCTACCATCCCCAGCGGGTGAAGGCGATCGTCCTGGCCGGCACCGCGGCCACCATCGGCCCCGCCTATTCCTACATGTCGCCGCAGCACTTCGCGACGCGGCGCGACGGCGCGCCGGAAGGCTGGGACAAGTACAACCGCGACTACTGGCTCTCGAATTTTCCCGATTTCGCGGACCATTTCGTTCGGCACATCTTCTCCGACCCGCATTCGACACGGCAGATCGAGGACGGGATCGACTGGGCCTTGGAAACCTCGGGGGCGACGCTCGCAGCGACGGTGGAGGCGCGCGCGATCCCGCCCGCATTCGATACGAGCGAAGCCATGTATCGCCGCATCGCCTGCCCGGTGCTGGCGATCCACGGCGACGACGACCGCATCCAGCCCCATGGCCGCGCCGAGGCGATCGCCGCCGCGACCGGGGCCGAGCTGGTGACGATCCGCGGTGGCGGTCACAACCCGCTCGGCCGCTACCCGGCCCGCTGCAACGAGTTGATCGTCGATTTCATCGGGCGACGGCTCGGCATCGCGGTGCGCGCGCCCGCGCCCTGCCCGCGCAGCGCCCCGCGCAGGAAGCGCGCCCTCTACCTGTCCTCGCCGATCGGCCTCGGCCATGGCCGCCGCGACATGGCGATCGCCCGCGAGCTGCGCCGCCTCCATCCCGACGTGGAGATCCAGTGGCTGGCGCAGGACCCGGTGACACGGATGCTGGAAGCGGCGGGCGAGCGCATCCACGCCGCGAGCGCCAGACTCGCCAGCGAATCGCGACACATCGAAAGCGAGGCGGGAGAGCACGATCTCAACGCCTTCCAGGCACTCCGCCGGATGGACGAGATCCTCGTCGCCAACTTCATGACCTTCCAGGACGTGGTGGCCGAGCAGCGCTGGGACCTGGTGATCGCCGACGAGGCGTGGGAGGTCGACCACTACTGGCACGAGCATCCCGAGCTGAAGAAGTCGGCGCTGGCCTGGCTGACCGATTTCGTCGGCTTCGTGCCGATGCCCGCGGGCGGCGCGCACGAGGCATTCCTGGCGGCCGACTACAACGCGGAGATGATCGGGCACGTGGAGAGCCATCCCATGGTGCGCGACCGCGCGATTTTCGTCGGCCGTCCCGAGGATGTCGTGCCGCTGGGCTTCGGCACCGACCTGCCGGCGATGCGCGACTGGGTGCCCCGTCACTTCGACTTCTCGGGCTATGTGCTGGGCGAGCATCCCTCGGCGTTCGGCGAGCGCGCCGCTCTGCGCCGCTCGCTCGGGTATCGCGACGACGAGCGCGTCTGCGTGGTTGCGGTCGGCGGATCGGGCGTGGGCACGCACCTCGTGCGCCGCATCCTCGCGAGCTGGCCGGCCGTGCGCGCGCGCCTGCCGGAGCTGAGGATGGTGCTGGTCGCCGGGCCGCGCATCGACCCACGGTCCATCGCCGCGCCGGCGGGGGTCGAGGTCCGCGCCTTCGTCCCCGACCTGGATCGCCACCTCGCCGCCTGCGACATCGCGCTGGTGCAGGGCGGCCTCACTACCTGTATGGAGCTGGCGGCGGCCGGCACGCCCTTCCTCTATTTCCCGCTCGCCAACCATTTCGAGCAGAACGTCCATGTCGCCCACCGCCTGGAGCGCTACGGCGCCGGCCGCCGCATGGACTTCGCGACCGCCACGCCCGATGCCATCGCCGAGGCGATCGTGGCCGAGCTGGCCGCCCCGCGCCGCCCGCTGCCGGTGGAGGCGGACGGCGCGGCCCGCGCTGCGAGGATGCTGGCCGACCTGCTGTAGCCGAGCGATTTCCCGCGCAAGAAGCGGAGGGCATCGGCACCGCGGGTGCGGCATCACCGTCGCATGGCGACCAACCATGCGATGACGCGGCGCGAATGGGCGATGCTGGCGGCCCTCGCCCTGCTGTGGGGCGGATCGTTCTTCTTCGTCGGCATCGCGGTGGCCGAGCTGCCGCCGCTCGTCGTTGTGACGGCACGTGTCGGCATTGCCGCGCTGGCTCTCGCAGCCTTCGCTGCGGCGACCGGAACCGCGCTGCCGGGTGACGCCGTCACCTGGCGCGCGTTCGCGGTCATGGGGCTGGTCAACAATGTGCTGCCGTTCACCGCGATCGCCTGGGGCCAGACGCAGATCGCGAGCGGTGCCGCCGCGATCCTCAACGCGACGACGCCCGTATTCACCGTTCTGCTGACGCATTTCCTGACGCACGACGAGCGCCTGACGGCCGGTCGCGCGGCCGGTGTGGCGCTCGGCGTCGGCGGTGTGGCCGTGCTGGTCGGCGGCGGTGTATTCGGCGGCACGCTGGCGGCCGAGGCGGCGTGCCTGGCCGCCGCCTGCTCCTACGCGCTGGCGGGCATCTACGGACGACGCTTCCGCCGGATGGGCGTCGCGCCGATAGCGACGGCCACCGGGCAGCTCGTCGCATCGACCGCGCTGCTGCTGCCCATCACGGTCGCCGCGGAGCATCCCTGGACGCTGGCGATGCCGTCGCCCGCGACCTTCGCAGCCCTGACCGGGTTGGCACTCGCGTCCACGGCGGCCGCCTATGTCCTCTATTTCCGCATCCTGGCGACGGCGGGCGCCACCAACCTGCTGCTCGTCACCTTCCTGCTGCCGCCGACCGCGATCCTGCTGGGCGTCACAGCACTGGGCGAGACGCTGGCGCCGCGGCATCTGGTCGGCATGGCCGTCATCGCCCTGGGCCTGGCGGCGATCGACGGCCGGCCGGCGCGTTTCCTCGCCGGCCGGCCGCGCCGATCCTAGGCGGCCACCGCCAGCCCGCGCATGCTCGACAGCGTGCGGGCGCAGGCCGACGCCACCTCCTCGCCCTTCACCACGAAGTGGTCGAGAAAGAAGCGGCGGTGCTCCTCGTGCTCGTGGAAGCGCTGCGGCGTCAGCACGCAGGAGAGCACGGGCACGTCGGTGTCGAGCTGGACGCGCATCAGCCCGGAGATGACGGCGTCCGCCACGAACTCGTGGCGGTAGATGCCGCCGTCGACGACGAAGCCTGCGGCGACGATGGCGGCGTAGCGGCCACTCCGGGCGAGCAGCTTGGCGCGCAGCGGGATTTCGAAGGCGCCGGGAACCTCGACGAGGTCGATCGTCTCCCGGCGATGGCCGAGCCTCGCCATCTCGGCGATGAAGGCGTCGCGGGCACGATCGACGATGTCGCGGTGCCAGCACGATTGGATGAAGGCGATGCGCTGTTCGGTGCTCTGATTCATCGGTCGCTCCATGGCTAAGGAACCGGAATCAGGGCGCACGGGAAGGACGCCCGGCCCGACGCGCGTCGAGCCAGGGCGGGACCGCCCGTTCTCTTCCATCCGGACTGTGACCGTCGGCTCCGGGATCGCACCGGATCTGCTGACCCCAGGCGGCCGAGGCCGCCCAAGCGCTCGCGGGCTCGCGGGCCGAAGCCCGTCACCGCCGGTGGGGACTTCCACCCCGCCCCGAGAACGTTCGCCGCGGGAGGAGCCCCGCGACGCCGGGCGGTCTAGCGGACGGGCGGCACCGGATCAAGGGCGAGGGCAGCCTGCAGGTCGGCGCGCGCGATCGACTGCGCCGTCCAGCCGAGCGTGCCCTTGTCGCGCAGTTCCTCGGCCGCCTGCTTGAGGAAGCCGTAGGCGGCCAGGAAGAGCGCGCCGCCGATGCTGATGCGCTTGACGCCGACCTCGAGCATGTCGCCGACAGAGATCGCGCCGGTGTGGCGGGCGAGCAGGATGTTGACCGGACCGTCGACCGCCTTCACGAAGTCGGCGATCTGCCGCGTGTCGTTCAACCCTGGCGCGTAGAGCACGTCGGCGCCGGCGGCGCGATAGGCGTTGCAGCGCCTGACCGACTCCGCGAAGGCGTCGGGATGGCCCGTGAGGAAGCATTCGGCCCGGCCGGTCAGCACGAAGGGCACGCCCGTGGCGTCGATCGCCTCGCGCGCCGCGCGGATGCGGTCAGTCGCGAGCCCGAGGTCGTAGAGCGGGTCGTCCTTGCGGCCGGTGTAGTCCTCGATGCCGCCGCCCGCCATGCCGGCGGCGATCGAGAGGCGCATGGTCTCCGCCACGTCCTCCGGGGCATCGCCCCAGCCGTTCTCCAGGTCGCCGTTGCACGGCACCGCGACCTCGCGCGCGATCAGCCCGAAGTCGCGGATCATGTCCTCGCGCGGGACATGGTAGTCCCAGTCCGTGGTGCCGTTGGCGTAGTTGGTGCCGGCGCTCGTGGTCGCGATGGCCTCGAAGCCGGCCGCCGCCAGGATGCGGGCGCTGCCACGGTCCCAGGCGTTGGGCATGACCAGCACGCCGTCCCGGCGGTGCAGCTCGTGGAAACGCTCGGCCTTGCGCCTGACGATGTCATTCATCGGCCTTCCCTCCCTTCGGGGAAGGCCGATCTAGCCGGCCCGGCGGGCGGGCGGCAAGCCGCCGTCAGCCGAGCGCTGCGGCGAAGGCGGCGATGGCGCTGTCGATGCCCCCGCGGTCGACGTCGAGATGGGTGACCGCGCGAATCGTGCGCGCATCGAATGCGCCCATGACGATGCCGGCGGCAGCCAACCGCTTCACGATCTCCGGCGCGGCGATCCCCGTCCCGGCGACGTCGAGATAGACGATGTTGGTCTCGACCGACGCCAGGTCCACCGTCACGCCCGGCAGCGCCGCCAGCCCCTCGGCCAGTCGCCGGGCGTTGTCGTGGTCGTCGGCCAGGCGGTCGACATGGTGGTCCAGCGCGTAGAGGCCGGCGGCCGCGACGATCCCGGCCTGCCGCATCGCCCCGCCCCAGCGGTGCTTCAGGTACCACGCCTCGTCGATGAAGGCGGCACTGCCGGCCAGCACGGCACCGACCGGGCAGCCCAGCCCCTTGGTCAGGTCGATCCAGACGCTGTCGCAATGGGCGGCGTAGTCGGCGGCCGGCGTGCGCGAGGCCACGACGGCGTTCATCAGCCGCGCCCCGTCCATGTGGACGGCGAGGCCACGGCGGCGCGCGGCACCAGCCACTTCGGCGACGCGGGCGAGCGGCCACACCGTGCCGCCGCCGAGATTGGAGGTGTTCTCCAGCGAGACGAGGCGCTGGCGCGGCGCGTGGCGACCGCCGCCGCGGTCGGCCCCGTCGACGTCGGCGCCGGTGAAGATGCCGCGCTCGCCCGGCAGGGACTTGACCAGGACGCCGGCGAGCGCGCCCGGGCCGCCGGCCTCGAAATGGATGATGTGCGAGGTCCTGTCGGCCAGCACCTCGTCGCCCGGCCGGCAATGAACGGCGAGCGCGATCTCGTTGCACATCGTCCCGGACGGCAGGAACATCGCCCCGTCCTTGCCGAGCAGCCGGGCGACACGGTCGCACAGCGCGTTGACCGTCGGATCCTCGCCGCGCTGCTCGTCGCCGACCGGCGCTTCGGCGATCGCCCTGCGCATCGCGGGCGTCGGCTTGGTCTGGGTGTCGCTGTAGAGATTGACGGTGATCGCGGGGCTGGTCATCGCGGGGCTCCGGCGGCGGGGCGGTTTCCGGGTCGGGCGAGGCGGGAGGCGTCGAAGGGGCGGCCGGGGATCCAGACGACGCGTGCCCGTTCGACCGGAGCCCCCGGCTCCATGTGCTGCACGAGCGCGAACGGCACGTCGAGGCGCTGGCGATAGCGCGGGCCGATCTCAGAACGGAAGCGGATCGGCCCGCGGGTGCCCATCGCGGCACCGGCATCGAGCGCCTTCGCGAGCGCCGCGCCGTCCGTGCCCTTTGCGGCGCGCAAGGCGTCCACCACGGCCAGCAGCGCGTCGGCGCCCTGATGGACGAGACGGGTCTCGGGAAGATCGGGCGGCAGCGCCCGGCGCACCGCCTCGCCGCGTGGCGTCAGCGGAATACCGGGATGGTGGAGCGCCACCGACAGGAGCATGCGGCCCGCATCGCGCGCGTCGTCCCAGAAGCCGGCCGCGTCCGCCACGCCGGCACCGTCGAGGACGAGCGTCGCCGCCGTCGGCGCCACGCCCGAGTTGCGCAGGTTGGCGAGAAGCCGAAGCCCGGCGGTGCCGGGATTGAGGAGGATCGCGAGGTCGGGCGGATCGCGGCGCAGCGCCGCGATGCCGGGGGGTGGCGGCTTCGCCGTCAGGTCGACCACCACGAAGGTGGGCTCCAGCGGCGGGCTCAAGCCGCCGAACGCCGTCCGCAGCGGCTCTGCCCGCGCCTCGGCATTGCGTTCGGCCGCAGCCACCAGCGTGACCTTGGCGGCGCCGATCGCCGCCGCCGAGCGTGCGAGCATGCCGGGCACGGTCGCCGGATCGGGCGCGATATGGAACGCGTCGGCGATGCCGGTCAGGCGCAACCCCGCATCCCAGCCGTTGACGTTGACGAACGGGCGGCCGGCACGGGCCGCCGCCGACATTTCGGTCGGGGCGACCGCCGACGATTGGCCGCCGATCAACGCCACCGGCGAGCCTTCGCCCATCAGCTTCTCGGCCGCGGCCGCAGCACCGGCCGGCGTGCCGCCATCGTCGGCGAAGACGACGCGGACGGGCCGCGCCTTGCCGGCATCCTCGGCATTGGCGACGGTGACCGCCGCTTCGATGCCGGCGCGGATCATGGCGGCGGGCAAGGCCAGGGCCGCGGGCGTGCGGCTCAGCACCACCCCGATGATGGCGGGTTGCTGCTGGGCGCGCGCGGGAACCGCGGCCGCGAGAATGGCGGCCGCCGCGAGAACGAGGGCGAACCGCATCAGGACCCGGGACGCGCCCGGCCGATGGCACGACTGAGAAGCACGACGGGGAGAATACCCGCGAGAACGATCGCGAGCGAGGCCGTAGAAGATTCGGCCAACCGCTCGTCGGATGCCAGCCGATAGGCCCTGATGGCGAGCGTGTCGAAGTCGAAGGGCCGGACGATCAGGGTCGCCGGCAGTTCCTTCATCACGTCGACGAAGACCAACAGTGCGGCCGTCAGCAACCCGCCCTTCAGCATCGGCAGGTGCACCCGCCACAGCGTGCCCCGCGGCCCCTGCCCCAGCACCCGGGACGCCTGGTCGATATGCGGCGTCACCTTGGCGAGGCTCGATTCGGCGGCGTTGAAGGCGACCGCCAGGAACCGCACGAGATAGGCGAACAGCAAGGCCACCGCCGTGCCGCTGAAGAGGAGCCCGGTCGAGACCCCGAAGCTGCGCCGCATCCAGCCGTCGAGGGCGGCATCGAGGCCCCCGAAGGCGATGAGGATGCCGACCGCCACCACCGCCCCCGGCATGGCGTAGCCCAGCGTCGCGATCCGGACGGCGCCGGTCACCAGCGGCTCCGGCGTCAGGCGCGCGGCATAGGCGAGCAGCAGCGCCATCGTCACGACGATCGCCGCCGCCATGCCGCCCAGCAGGAGGCTGTTCCAGGCGAATCCCAGGAACTGCCGCCCCAGCAGCGGGTCGCCGCCCTCGACCGCCATGTGCAGCAGCACGCCGCCGGGGACGAGGAAGCCCGCCGCGATCGGCAGCAGGCAGGCGACGAAGCCGCCAACGCCGGCCAACGCGGACAGCGGCCGGACCGGCATGTGGCGATAGCGCGGCGTCGTGTGATGGAAGCGGGCGTCGCCGCGCGTCCAGCGCTCGGCCAGCAGCAGCAGCAGCACGACGCCGACCAGGAGGGCCGAAAGCTGGGCGGCGGCGACCGGCGTGCCGAGGGCGAACCAGGTGCGGTAGATGCCGGTGGTGAAGGTATCGACGCCGAAATGCTGCACGGTGCCGAACTCCGCCAGCGTCTCCATCAGAACCAGGGTCACGCCGGCCACCAGCGCCGGGCGGGCCAGAGGCAGCGCGACCCGGAAGAACATCCGCCACGGCCCACAGCCGAGGGTGCGGCTCACTTCGAGCACGCAGACCGACTGGGCGAGGAAGGCCGAGCGGGCGAGCAGGTAGACATAGGGGTAGGAGGCCATCGTCAGCACGAAGACGGCGCCCCCGAGCGAACGGATCTCGGGAAACCAGTAATCGCCGCGCGACCAGCCGAAGCTCGCGCGCAGCCATGTCTGCACCGGGCCGACGAACTGCAGGAAGTCGGCATAAGCGTAGGCCATGACGTAGCCGGGCGCCGCCAGCGGCAGCAGCAGCGCCCATTCGAAGACCCGGCGCCCCGGGAAGCGGTGCATCGTCACGAGCCACGCCGTCCCGGTTCCCACCAGCAGCGTGCCCGTTCCGACTCCGAGAGCGAGAAGGACCGTATTGCCGACGTAGCCCGGCAGCACGGTGCGCGCGAGGTGGTCCCAGGCGCCGTCCGAGGGCGCGAAGACATGGGCCACGACCGCGACGAGCGGAATGGTGATGACCACGGCGACCGCGACCGCGAAGAGAGCCCAGCCGCGGAGATGCGGCCGAAGGCGCGGCAGGCGGCCGACCGCCGGCGGTGCCAGCACGCCGTCGGTCACGCCGGCTCCGATGCAGCAGGATTCGCTGATATGCGAATGCGGATCATGACGCGCCGCAATCTGTCACATATGCACCGGCGCCGCCACGGCACGGCTTCGGGCATAGGGTCGCACTCGGCCTTTCCAGACCGGTACCCGACCACCTATATACGAACGGATATGACGCTTTCGGTGCCCGCTGCCTCCGCCCCGCTGATCGACCCGTTCGCGCGGGCCATTTCCTACCTGCGCGTCTCGGTGACCGATCGCTGCGATTTCCGCTGCCTCTACTGCATGGCGGAGGACATGACGTTCCTCCCGAAGGCGGAGATCCTCAGCCTGGAGGAGCTCGACCGGCTGTGCAGCGCGTTCGTGCGCCTGGGCGTGCGCAAGCTGCGGCTGACCGGTGGCGAGCCGCTGGTGCGGCGCAACGTCATGAGCCTCGTTCGCGGCCTGTCCCGCCATCTCGGCACGGGCGCCCTCGACGAGCTGACGGTGACGACCAACGGCAGCCAGCTGGCGCGCCACGCGGCGGAGCTGGCGGCCTGCGGCGTCAGGCGGATCAACGTCTCGCTCGACACGCTCGACGAACGCAAGTTCGCCGAGATCACCCGCTGGGGACGCCTGCCGCAGGTGCTGGACGGCCTCGCCGCCGCGAAGGCCGCGGGGCTGGCCGTGAAGATCAACGCGGTCGCGCTCAAGGGCGTCAACGACGAGGAATTCGACCGGCTGGTCGAGTGGAGCGGTGCCGAAGGCTTCGACCTCGTCTTCATCGAGGTCATGCCGATGGGCGAGCTGGCGGGCGGCGCCCGCCTGGAGCAGTACCTGCCGCTCTCCATGGTGCGCGCGCAACTGCGCGGCCGCTGGACGCTGGACGAGACGGACTATCGCACGGGCGGGCCCGCCCGATACTACCGGGTCCGCGAGACCGGCCGGCGGCTAGGCTTCATCACGCCGATGACCCACAATTTCTGCGAGAGCTGCAACCGCGTGCGGCTCACCTGCACCGGCACGCTGTACATGTGCCTCGGCCAGGAAGATGCGGCCGACCTCCGGGCGCCGCTGCGGGCGAGCGAAGGCGATGGCGTCCTCGACGACGCCATCCGCGCCGCCATCGCCCGCAAGCCCCGGGGCCACGACTTCGTGATCGACCGGCGCCGCCGGCCGGCCTCGGTCTCTCGCCACATGAGCGTGACCGGCGGATAGGCCGCCGACCAGCAAACAGTGGATCAATAGGCCGCCGCCCAGCCGTCCATCCGCGGGTCGGTGGCGGCGACGCGGACGCCGTTATCCAGCATACGGATCAGCGAGACGCCGCCCGCACCGGCCCGCACGGACGCGCCCGCCACCCGGTGGCCGCGCGCCGCGAGGCCCTCCATAGCCTCGGCGCCGATATCGCGCTCGATCGCGACCAGCTCCTCGTCGTCGCGCGACACGCCGGGGCGATTGCGCGGCGCGATGATCATCGGCCGCGGCGCCTCCAGCAGCGCCTGCGGATCCATGTCGAAGTCGATGAGGCCCAGCACGATCATCAGCAGCACCGGCACCTGGTGGTCGCCACCCGGCGTGCCGAAGGCGGCCCAGAACCGGCCGTCGCGAAGAATGATCGGCGCCGTCATCGTCTGGCGCACCCGGCGGCCGGGGGCGAGCCGGTTCGGATGGCCGGGTTCGAGGGTCCAGTGCGTCATGCGATTGTTGAGCAGGATGCCCGTATCGCCCGCCAGGCATGCGGCGCCGAACGGCGTGCCGAGGCTCTGGATCGCGGACACCGCGTTGCCGACCCGGTCCACGACGCAGAAATAGCTGGTATCGCCCTTCTGCCCCCACCCGCCGGCGGGAATTCCGGCCGCGCGATCGGGATCGATCGCCGCGGCGTGCAGGCGGGCGGTCTCCTCGCTCAGCAGCCGGTCGAGCGGGATCGCCACGTCCCGGGGGTCGCCCGCGAACCGCTCGCGGTCCACGAACGCCCGCTTGCGCGCCTCGACGATGAGATGGAGGAGCGCCGCGCTGCCCCACCCGAGGCGGCGCACGTCGAACCGCTCGAGAATCCTCAGGCCCTGGAGCAGGGTAAAGCCCATCGAGTTGGGCGGGGTCTGTCGCACCTCGAAGCCGCGGTAGGTGACCGCGATCGGCGCCTGCTGCTCGTGCCGGCAAGCGGCGAGGTCGGCATCGCCGACGAGCCCCCTGGCGGCGGCTATTCCGGCCGCGATGCGGCGCCCGAGAGACCCCCGATAGAAGGTCTCGGCGCCGCCGTCGGCGATCTCCCGCAGGGTTGCGGCCAGCGCATCCTGCACCAGCAGCGCACCCACTGGCGGAGCGCCGTCGGCGCCGCAGAGATAGACGCGGTGCAGTTCCTCGTCCCGGCGCAGGGGGTCGCGATTGGAGCCGGCGAAGCGGCGGTAGTTGTGGGTGACGGCGACGCCATCGCGCGCCAGCTCCACGGCCGGCGCCACCAGGTCACGCCAGGGACGCCGCCCATGGCGGGCATGCATGGCCCCGACCGCCGCGAGCAGCCCCGGGGTCGAGGCGGCCGGCGCACCCCGCTCAGGGATGCCGTCGGGAAAGCGCTCGGGCGAAGCCGAGAGCGGCGCCGCGCCGGCCCCGTTGTAGACGACCGACCGGCCGCTGCGGCCGCCGACGACATGGAAGAAGCCGTCGCCGCCGAGGCCCGACATATGCGGCTCGACGACTCCCAGCGCCATGGAGACTGCGGTCGCCGCGTCGACGGCGTTGCCGCCGGCGCGCAGCACGTCGATGCCGACGAGCGCCGCTGCGGGATGGCCGCAGGCGACGGCGCCGTGGCGCCCCATGACGAGCGGTCGGGCGTTCCGCTGCGTCAGCGGCGACTGGCGCATCGGCGTCGCCCCTCTCCTTCCTAAGCGTCGTTCATGATGTGGATCGCGCGGTCGGCGACCATGTCGCGCACACGCGCGCCATAGGCCGCCATGTGCGGCGAGGCGCCGTGCGCCTTCAGCGTCTCCATCGACGACCACTTCTCGATCACCACGAAGGTGTCGGGCCCATAGGCCGCCGGCGAGCCGGGAGCGTCGACCACCGGCACGTATTCGATGCACCCGTTCTCCGCATGGACGGCCGGCATGTTCGCGCGGAACTGCTCCAGGATTCGGTCGCGCATGCCGGGCTTGGCGGTGATGACGGCGAGGACGTGGATCATTGGGCGTTCCCTTGCGAATGCGGAAGGCGGCCCGATCGCCGCCTTTTTGGTGCAGATCGCACCGCCCGGAGTATGGAGAGCCTTCGCCGTTTCACGCTACCGTCCCGTCGCCGTCCGCCCGTACCACGACGAGAGAGCTCACATGGCAGACAAGGTCCGCCACATGCGGACGCGGCACGGGCGGTTCGCGCATCTGACCGACGATCACGCGATCGGCTCGCATCTCCAGCGCTTCGGCGAATGGGCGGAGGAGGAGATCTTTCTCCTCGCGCGGATCGTCGATTCCGGCGGCGTCGTCCTCGATGTCGGCGCCCATGTCGGGACCCACACCGTTCCGCTGTCACGCCTCGTGGGGCCGAACGGTCGCGTGCTCGCCTTCGAGGCGCAGGCTCGGCTGATTCCCCTGCTGACCGCCAACGTCCTGCGCAATGGTGTCACGGGGAACGTGGCGGTATTCCACGCGGTCGTCTCGGACACGGCCGAACCTCGTCTGCGCCCCTTCGCCGGCCGTGCCGCGGCCGGCAACAGCGGCGCCTTCGCCGTCGGCGACCCGGGCGACGCCGACGGGCCCCCGGTCGCGGAGACGGCGATCGACGGGCTGCAGCTCGAACGGTGCAGCCTCGTCAAGATCGACGCCCCGGGCTACGAGGCGAGGATCCTGCAGGGAGCGGCGGAGACGATCGGGCGCTGCCGGCCCCTCCTCTACTACGAGCCGACCGGCGGGGACCGCAGCGAGATCGCCCAGATGCTCGATGCGCTGGGCTATGCCCGGCTCGTCCACTGGACGCGCGTCGGCAACGAGAACAACCGAAACCGCGCGGCGGGAAACCTGCCACGGACCGTCGCCCCCATGGTCCTGGCGATGTGCGCCAGCCGCGTCGAGCGGATGCGCGCGGCGGCCGAGCGCGGCGGCCACATCCGGCTGCTCCCGATCGAGTCGCTGACCGACGCAGCCGCGCGCGCCGCGGTGCCGGCACCGTGGCGACTGCCCGACGGCGCCTATGGCGGGACCCGCCTGCTGCCCTACCTCGACGAAATCCGCAGCATGGGACGGGCCGTCGAGATCACCGATGCGGCCGTGCTGCGGACCGAGGGCGGGTGGTCGGGCATGCGCATCCCGGTCGACGACCTGGCGGGGTTCAGCGCGCTCGCCTTCGACGCGGACCTCTCCGATGCGGCCGACGCCGATCTCAACATGCAGGTGCTCTTCCACGTGGCGGTCGAGGACATGCCGGCGGGGCCGCCGCCCTGGTTCACCCTCGTCCACGGTCGCGGCGCTTCCGCCGGACGCTGCCGTGTCCAGCTCACACGCGATTCGCTCGATCCCGAAGCGCTGACCGCATTGCGCGGACCGGGCGATATCGAGATCCGGTGCCGCGCCGGTCGCCCGCTCGCCGTGCCGATGTCGCGGCTCACCCTCTTCACGAACGCCCCCGAGACGGTCGTCGCCGATTGATCGCGGGCGCCCCGCCCGATATGCATCGGCCCGGCATCTTCATCGGAGGTAGGGCATGACGGGGCGATCGGCGGACGCGGCGGCGGCGTCGCATGGCCGGAGGCTCCGGTGACGGAAGCCTCCCGCCCCATCCTCGAGCGCCGGTTCTCGGCCGTCCCGACCGAAAGCGCCGCGGTGCAGGCCGCCGTCGAACAGGCGGCCCTCGCCCGTGATCTCGACGCATCCGGTGCCGCGCGCCTCGGCCAGGCCGTCGAGGAAGTGATGGCGTTCATCGCGACGCGGGCGCCGGGCAGCGACTTCGCCGTCGAGGTTCGCGACCGCCGCCACGCGATCGAGGCGCGGGCGCGCTGCCGCCTGGCCGCCGACGCGATGCACTGGTTCAACATGACGCAGCCGATCGACGTGGCCGATCCGACGGCGATGCAGGCGCTCGAACTGCTGATGGTGTCGCGACTAGTCGACCGCCTGTCGGTGGCACTCGACCCCGACGGCGACGCGGTCCTGACACTGGAGATGGCGCGACAGTACGTCGCGTCCCCCGCGGAGCCGGCGGTCCAGCCGGGGCCTCCCGGCGATCCGAAGCCGGCCGATGCCGCCACCATGGCCGGCCTCGCGCGGCTCTTCCGCCGCCGCTTCGGGGTCGGCATACCGCCGGCCTTCCAGGCGGACGGGCTGGCGGTCGACCTCCTCGCCTCCGGCGAGCTGTCGGCCCTGGTCGCGACCGACGCCGCCGGCCGGGTCGTGGCGGGCCTCGCCTGGCGGGCACGCACGCCGCGGCTGATCGAAATGGTGGGGCCAGTGTCCGCCAAGGAGGACCCGAACCTCGCCGGCCGCCTCGTCGCCGCACTGCTGGAGACGCTGGACGGAACCGGTGCCGCGATGGTCGTGGCCGAGGAGCGAGGGCCCGGCTTCCCGGCCGGCGAATTCGATTGCCTCGGTCAGCTCGGGTCGCGGCCGATCCATTTTCGTGCGTTGCCGGGCGACAGTGCCGGCGTCTCGTGGGTGGACGCGGCGTCGCGCCCGTTCCTCGCCGTGTTCTACGAGGGGCTGGCCCTCCACCGCACCCTGCGCGACGTCGGCGCTCCCGCTGCGACGCGGCCGGCGCGGGCACTGCTCGCCGCCGAGATCGACCGGCTGGCGAGCCGGGTGACACTGCGGCCGCTGGTCGACGGCGCCGACCTTCCGGCGCTCATCGACGCCCATGTCGAGCGCTTCGCCGGCGAGGGGCTGGACGACTTCCGCTTCGAGACCGACCACGGCGTGCCATGGCAGGCCGCACTCGGCCGCGAGCTGCTGGCCGCCGGCTTCGCGCCGCGCGTCGTATTGCCCTATGCCGGCACCGGCGACGTGCTGGTCTGGGAACGCGACTGGATGCCGATGTAGACGGCTACACGGCCGCGCGACGGCGCGGCTGGTAGAAGTGGGTGATGGCGGCGGTCGCGTCCTGCCAACGCCGCGCCGCGTCGGCCGCGGCCATCTCGAAGGCGTCGAAGCCGACGCGGGCCATCGCCAGCAACTGGTCCTGGAGCACGTTGCCGGTCGCGCGCAGCTCGCCGCGGTAGTGGTGGAACGCGCGCAGCCGCCGCGCCTGCCCGTAGGCCCGCCCGTCGGTGAACTTCGGGAAGTGGAGCACCACGAGCGCCAGGCGCTCCAGGTCGGGGGCCAGCGCATCGACCGGATCGGTGTTGGCGAGCCGGACACCGAGCGGCGTCCCGCGCGCGAGCAGGACCGCACGGCCGTCGCGCCAGCGCGAGAACGACACGGTCACGGCACCGGTCGACGGCGCCGGCGTATCGTCGGTGAGATGGGCCCAGGCGTCGGCCACCACCGCTCCGTCCTTAAGCAGCGGCATAGACGCGCTCCTTGAAGGGTGCGGGACCCAGGCGCCGCCAGGCGTCGAGGAAGGGCTCCCCCGGCCCGCGCATCTCGACATAGGCCTCGACCAGGCGTTCGACCGCATCGACGACGTCCTCGGACGACACCGCCGGGCCGATGATGCGGCCGATCGCCGTCTCCTCCTCGGCGCTGCCGCCGACGGTGATCTGGTAGAATTCCTCGCCGTTCTTGTCGACGCCGAGCAGCCCGATATGGCCGACATGGTGGTGGCCGCAGGCGTTGATGCAGCCCGAGATGTTGAGCCTGAGGCCGCCGATGTCGTGCAGCCGGTCGAGGTCGCGGAAGCGCTCGGAGATGCGCTGCGCGACGGGGATCGAGCGCGCCGTCGCCAGCGCGCAGTAATCCATGCCGGGGCAGGCGATGATGTCCGTCAGGTAGCCGATGTTCGGCGTCGCGAAGCCGATCGCCTTGGCCGCCGCCCACAGCGCCGGGAGGTCCTGCTGGCGGACATGGGGCAGTACGAGGTTCTGCTCGTGCGCGACGCGAAGCTCGCCCAGCGAGAACCGATCGGCCAGGTCGGCGACGGCATCCATCTCGTCGGCGCTGGCATCGCCCGGCGGACGGCCCACGGGCTTCAGCGACAGGTTGACGATCACGTAACCCGGCTCACGGTGAGGCGCGGTGTTGGTGCGCCGCCAGCGGGCGAACTCGCGGTCGACTCGCTCCAGCAGCGCCACCTCGGGCGGCGCCTCGGGGGCCGGTGCGTAGGCGGGCGGCGCGAAATGACCACGGATGTTCGCGACGAGGTCGGGGTCGAGCGCGGGCATGCCCTCGGCCTTCACCGCCGCCAGCTCCTCCTCGACCATCTCCGCCATCTTCTCGGCGCCGATGTCGTGGACCAGGATCTTGATGCGCGCCTTGTAGATGTTGTCGCGCCGACCGAGCGCGTTGTAGACGCGCATGACGGCCTCCAGATAGGCGAGCAGATCGTCCTTCGGCAGGAATTCGCGGATCGTCTTGCCGATCAGTGGCGTGCGGCCAAGGCCGCCGCCCACCACCACCTCGAAGCCGACGGCGCCCCGGTCGTCCCGGCGCAGCCGCAGCCCGATGTCGTGGACGCGGATCGCCGCACGGTCGAGCTCGGCCCCGGTCACCGCGATCTTGAACTTGCGCGGCAGGAAGGTGAATTCCGGATGCAGCGTCGACCACTGGCGGATGATCTCGGCCCAGATGCGCGGGTCCTCGATTTCGTCGGCGGCGACGCCCGCGTACTGGTCGGCGGTGACGTTGCGGATGCAGTTGCCCGAGGTCTGGATCGCGTGCATGTCGACCTCGGCCAGGGCCGCGATCGCATCGGGCGCATCCTCCAGCCGGATCCAGTTGAGCTGGATGTTCTGCCGGGTCGTGAAGTGCCCGAAGCCGCGATCCCAGCGCCGCGCGACCTCGGCCAGCTTGCGCATCTGCGTCGAAGAGAGCGTGCCGTAGGGAATGGCGATCCGCAGCATGTAGGCGTGGAGCTGCAGGTAGAGGCCGTTCATCAGCCGCAGCGGCTTGAACTCGTCCTCGGAAAGATCGCCGGCGAGGCGGCGCGCGACCTGGTCGCGGAACTGGGCGACGCGCTCGGCGATGAAGCCGCGGTCGAAGTCATCGTAGCGGTACATCGGCACTAACCCCTGACGTAGCCCGGCGGCACGATCGACGGGCCGTAGGCGCGGATGCGCTCGCGATGCAGGATCGGCACGGGACCAGCCGGCCCCGCGTCGACCTCGATGAGATAGGGACCGACCACGATCTGGCGCCGGGCATCCACCTCGGCCGCCTTCAGGACGTCGCCGGCCTGTTCGTCGGCCGCGAATGCGGCGGCCACTTCGGTGGACCAGCCACCATCGGCCGTCCGGAACACGACCGCCCCGTCCCCGAGGCGGTTGGCGGTGACGATCTGCCGGGCCATCAGCCGACCGCCCGCGCCGCTTCCGGCGCCGCGGCATCGCGCGCGAGGCCCACGGTGGCACCGATCAGGATGAGGGCCGGACCGTCACTGCGATGCTTCGACGCGAGTTTCGCCAGCCCGCCCAGCGTACCGAAGCGGGCGCGCTCGTCGGACCGTGTGCCGTTCTCGACGATGGCGACCGGCGTCGCCGGCGACAGCCCGCGGGCGATGAGGCGCTCGCCGATGCCTGCGGCGGCGGCCGTGCCCATGTAGACCGCCAGCGTGTGCCGCGGATCGGCCGGCAACGGCGGATCGTCTCCGGGCCGCCCCTGCCCCGTCACCAGCGTCAGTGCCGAGGCGTGATCGCGATGGGTCAGCGGAAGGTCGAGGGAGGCGGCGCAACCGAGCGCTGCCGTGATGCCGGGCACCACGACGACGGGAATCCCCGCGGCCCGCAGCGCCTCCAGCTCTTCGCCGCCGCGGCCGAACACGAAAGGATCTCCGCCCTTCAGCCGCACCACGCGCGCGCCGGCGCGGCCATGGGCGACCAGTATCGCGTTGATCTCCGCCTGCGTCGTCGACGGTCGCCCGGCCCGCTTGCCGACCGCGATGCGCTCCGCATCGACGCGCGCGCGCGCCAGGATCTCCGGCGCCACGAGGTCGTCGTGGACGAGGACCTCCGCCTCCTCGATCAGGCGCAGCGCCTTCAGCGTCAGCAGCTCGGGGTCGCCCGGCCCGGCACCGACGAGATGGACGATGCCCTGCGGCGGTGGCTCGCGGCGATTGATGGCTTCCACCATCGCCGCCTGCGCTTCCGCCTCGCGGCCGGCCAGCACCATGTCGGCGATCGGGCCGGAGAGCGTGCGCTCCCACAGGCGGCGGCGCGCGTCGAAGGACGGGACGGCGCGCTTCACCGTCCCACGGAAACGGGCCGCGAAGTCGGCGAGGCGGCCGAGGCGCTCGGGGAGCAGTGCCTGGATGCGGGCGCGGATGCGCCGCGCCAGGATCGGCGCCGTCCCCCCGGTGGAAACGGCGACGACGACGTCGCCGCGATCGACGATCGCCGGCATCACGAAGGTCGAGATGTCGGGCCGGTCGACGACGTTGACGGGGATGCCGCGCAGACGGACGCGCGCCGCGAGCGATGCGGCGGCATCCGCGTCGGCGAGGCAGACGAAGACGAGCGCGGCGGCGGCGATGTCCGCATCGGACGCCTTATCCACGATGCGCGGCGCGGCGCCCGCCGCACGCAACGCCGCGGCCTTCGCAGCGGCGCGCGGCCCTTCGCCGACGACGAGGGCGGAACGACCGGCGAGATCGAGAAAGATGGGGAAATGGCGCATGAGCTCTCAGCCGAAGGCGAGATGGGCGGCGGGCCAGAGGTCGCCTTCGCCGACGGCGGCGAGTGCGAAGACGCCGGGCCGCGCGGCAGCGGGCACGTAGGCGACGCTGAAGCTGCGGCCTCGCTCGGCGGCGGGCACGGGTGCGTCGCCGCGCCGGACGGCGATCGTGCCGAACCGCCCGACCGCCGATTTCGGCCGCTCCGCGCATGGACGCATGTCGAGGAAGACGGTGACGACCACGCCCTCGGCAGCGGCCGGCGGCGGCGTGTCGATCGCCAATTGCGTGCCGGAGATCGCCACCGGCCCGCCGAGCGCGGCGCGGGCGCGGCGCAGCAGGCGTGGATGGGCGGCCAAGCGGCGCAGCGGCTCGACGTCGCGATGGGCGTCGGCGATCACCGCGCCACTCGCCATCGCGCAGGGAGCGATGCCGTGTGTCAGTGCGATCGCCGGCAGCTCGGCCGCGATCCAGCCGATCTCGTCGAAGGCGAAATCAGACTGCGCTCCGGTGTCTTGCGGCGTCGGCAACGGGTCGATGATGCCCGCGGCATCGAATGGGGGCATGGCTGCGCTCCGGTCGGGGTTTCCGACCTAGGCCCCGGAGCATCAACGGACAAACGAGCAAATCTCGGCGGCCGCGATAGAGAAATTTGATTCCCGTGCGGAAGGTGCCCATGTATCGCAGCGCATCATGGACGGAAGCGCACCCGTGATCGGAAAGGACCGCAAGGCGAAGGCGCCGCCCAGCCGCTGGAAGAGGTTGCCGCCGCTGAACGCGCTGCGCGCCTTCGAGGCGGCGGCGCGGCACGCCAGCTTCACCAAGGCGGCGGGCGAGCTGTTCGTGACGCCGGCCGCGGTCAGCCACCAGGTGAAGGCGCTCGAGGACTTCCTCGGCATGGCGCTATTCCGGCGCGAGCGTAACGGCTTGCAGCTCACCGACAGCGGCCGCGCCTATCTGCCCGGCATCCGCGAGGCGTTCGAGCGGCTGATCGAGGCGATGGACGAGCTGGCGGCGGTCGGCCAGCACGGTGTGCTGACGGTGAGCGTGGCCCCCTCCTTCGCCGCCAAGTGGCTGGTGCCGCGCCTCGACGGGTTCCAGGCCGCACATCCCGACATCGACGTGCGCATCTCGGCGTCGATGGGCCTCACCGACTTCTCGGTCGGCGACGTCGACCTCGCGATCCGCTACGGCGCCGGCGTCTATCCGGGCCTGGAGGCCGAGTTGCTCGTGCGTGACACGGTCTACCCTGTGTGCAGCCCGGAGCTGATCAACTGCGAGGCGCCGCTGACCGTGCCGGAGATGCTCCGCGCGCATACCCTGCTGCACGACGACAGCCCCGACGGCGACGACACCTGCCCGACCTGGCCGATGTGGACGAAGGCCGCGGGCCTGACCGGCATCGACGCCCATCGCGGGCCGCGCTTCAATCAGGCGAGCCTGGTGCTGGAAGCGGCCATCCTCGGCCGTGGCGTGGCCCTCGCCAAGTCGACCCTCGCCGACGCGGACATCGCGTCGGGGCGTCTGGTGAAGCCCTTCGATCTCAGCCTGCCCGTGCGCTTCGCCTACTACATGGTCCATCCGCGGGCTAAGGGTCTGCTCCCGAAAGTCCAGCTCTTCAAGGAGTGGCTGCGCACCCAGGTCCCTTGAACCACCCAGGGGCCGCTACCCCAGGAAGGCGACCCCGCACCGCAGGTAAGGCTGGATGCCGCCGATGCCGGGATTGACGCGCTCCAGGCTGACCTGGATGGCCTTGGCGTATCCCACGGGGATGGTCGCCTGGCAGTCGATGAAATAGGAGATATCGACGCGCACCGGCCCGGTGGCCGATATGCCGTCGACGCACTGCAGATTGGCGAGGTCGAGCTTGGTGTCGCCGACATGCACCGCGGCGGGCGTGTGCGACGAGTTGGTCCAGTAGCACACCCTGTAGGCGGCCGCCGGCGAAGCCAGGCAGGCTACGCCGACCAGGGCGACCATCATCGACGATATTCTCATCTCACCCCCCGGGCAGGCCCACGATCACATGAACGCCACGCCGCACCGCATGAACGGCTGGATGCCGCCGTCTCCGGTGGCGACGCGCTCGACGACGACCTGCAGCTTCGCGGTGTTGTTCTCCGGCACGGTGGCGTTGCAGACCAGCGAGTAATGCGACGAATTGGCCCGCACCAGTCCGTAGACCACCCAGGGAACGTTCACGCATTGCAGGTTGCTGAGACTGAAGACCGTCTCGCCGAT
>JBFWXJ010000024.1:0-26358 GCA_050187535.1 Alphaproteobacteria bacterium
GCTCCTTGGCGGCGCGGATGAAATGGTGCGCCTGGCCCAGCATCGGCCCGAAGCCGCCCATCTGCCACATCAGCCACTGCAGCACGAGGTAGCGGGTCTCGGGATCGGTCGGGTAGAGCCGGCCCGTCTTCTCGGCGAGGTAGATGAGGATCGCGCCGGATTCGAAGAGCGAGTAGGGGCGCCCTTTCGGCCCATCGGAATCGACGATCGCGGGGATGCGGTTGTTCGGGCTGATCTTCAGGAACTCGGGCGCGAACTGCTCGCCCTTGCCGATGTTGATCGGATGCGCCCGGTAGGGCAGCCCGACCTCCTCCAGCATGATCGAGACCTTGCGGCCGTTCGGCGTCGTCCAGGTGTAGAGGTCGATCATCCCGATGCCCTCACTGCGGCAGCGGCATGGGCATGAGGTCGACGGCGGGCCTCACGCCCTTCTCGATCCCCATGCGGCCGACCCAGGCCTGGACGTTCGGCCAGCGGCCGAGCTCGAAGCCGCCCTCGGCCGCATGCACGACGGTGGCGTAGACGGAGACGTCGGCGATCGAAGGCGCCTTGCCGCCGAGGAAGGGAGCTGCGCCCAGCGCCTTGTCGAGCGTGGCGAGGGCGCCCTCGCCGCGGTCGACATAGTGCTTCACCAGCCCCGGGTCGGTGTCGGGCGCGAAGCGCTTGAAGAAGCGCGGCCGGGCGATGCCGGGCAGGAGCTGGTCGGCCTCCCAGGCGAGCCATTCCCGCGTCTGCCGCGGCGCGTCGCCCGCCAGCTTGCCGAGCTTCTCCGACAGATGCGTCAGGATCGCATTCGACTGGCAGAAGTGTTCACCGCCGTCGTCCAGCACCGGCACCTGGCCGAAGCGGTTCTTGGCCAGGAATTCCGGCGTCTTGTGTTCGCCCTGGCGCAGGTTGACGTACTTGAAGGTGAACGGCTCCCCGGCCATGGAGAGCATCAGCGCCACCTTGTAGGTCGGGAAGGACAGGGGGCTGCCGTAGAGCGTCATCGCCATTTCCAGCGTCTCCTCGCTGCTTGATCGTTGGGGCGGGCGCGATCAGCCCGCGAGCTTCTTCTTCAGCGCCTCGTTGACGAGCGCCGGGTTCGCCTTGCCCTGGGTTGCCCGCATCACCTGCCCGACGAAGAAGCCGAACAGCTTGTCCTTGCCACTGCGGTACTCCGCCACCTTGTCGGCGTTGGCGGCCATCACGGCGTCGATTGCGGCATCGATGGCGCCGGTGTCGGAGACCTGGCGCAGGCCGCGCTCCTCGACGATCGTCGAGGCCGGCTTGCCCGTCTCCCACATCGCCTCGAAGACCTCCTTGGCGAGCCGGCCCGAGATGGTGCCGTCGCGGATGAGGTCGATGAGGCCGCCCAGCGCCTCGGCGGAGATCGGGCTCTCCTCGATCGTCCTCCCGGCCTTGTTGAGAAAGCCGAAGAAGTCGCCCGTCACCCAGTTGGCGGCGAGCTTGGCGTCGCGACCCTTGGCCACCGCCTCGTAGAAGGCGGCACTCTCCTGCTCGGCCACCAGCACGCCCGCGTCGTAGGGCGAGAGGCCGTACTCGGCGACGAAGCGTGCCTTCTTGGCGTCCGGCAGTTCCGGCATCTCCGCCTTGATGCCGGCCACGAACTCCGGCGACAGGACCAGCGGCAGCAGGTCGGGATCGGGGAAGTAGCGATAGTCGTGCGCGTGCTCCTTCGAACGCATCGGCCGGGTGATGCCGCGTGCGGAATCGAAGAGCCGCGTCTCCTGGCGGATGCTGCCGCCGTCCTCGATGACCTCGATCTGGCGGCGCGCCTCGTGCTCGATCGCCTGCATGACGAAGCGGATCGAGTTGACGTTCTTGATCTCGCAGCGCGTGCCCAGCTCGTCGCCCGGCTTGCGCACGGAGACGTTGCAGTCGCAACGCATGGAGCCCTCCTCCATGTTGCCGTCGCAGGTACCGAGGTAGCGGAGGATGGCGCGCAGCTTCTTGAGGTAGGCGCCGGCCTCCTCCGACGTGCGCATGTCAGGCTCCGACACGATCTCCATCAGCGCCACGCCGGCGCGGTTGAGATCGATGTAGGAGCGCTGCGGGTGCTGGTCGTGCAGGCTCTTGCCGGCGTCCTGCTCCAGGTGAAGCCGGGTGATCGCGACCTCGCGCGTGGCGCCGCCCGGCAGGTCCAGGGTGATCTTGCCCTTGCCGACCACGGGACGGGTGTACTGGGAGATCTGATATCCCGCCGGCAGGTCGGCGTAGAAGTAGTTCTTCCGGTCGAAAACGGAGACGAGGTTGATCTCGGCATCCAGCCCGAGGCCGGTGCGCACCGCCTGGCGGATGCAATGGGCGTTGATGACCGGCAGCATGCCCGGCATCGCCGCGTCGACGAAAGAGACCTGGGTATTGGGCTCGGCCCCGAAGGCCGTCGCCGCACCGGAAAAGAGCTTGGCCTCCGACACGACCTGGGCATGGACCTCGAGGCCGATCACGACCTCCCAGTCGCCGGTGCGGCCCGCGATCAGGCTCATGCCCCATCTCCCTTAGCGGCGTCTCCCGGGCGGGCGGTGAAGGCGGCCGCCCGCTCCAAGGTGCGGGCGACGCGCAGCACCGTCGCCTCGTCGAAGGCGCGGCCCAGCACCTGCAGGCCGAGCGGCAACCCCTCGGCCGAGAGCCCGCCCGGCAGCGACAGGCCGGGCAGGCCGGCCAGGCTCGCCGGCACGGTGAACACGTCGTTCAGGTACATGGCGATCGGGTCGTCCATCTTGTCGCCGATGCCGAAGGCGGCCGAGGGTGCCGTCGGCGTCAGGATCGCGTCGACGCGGGCGAACGCGTTGCGGAAGTCCTCGACGATGCGGGCGCGGACGCGTTGCGCCTTCAGGTAGTAGGCGTCGTAGTAGCCGGCCGACAGCACGTAGGTGCCGATCAGCACGCGCCGGCGCACCTCCGCGCCGAAGCCGGCGGCGCGCGTGTTCTCGTACATCTCGTCCAGCGTGGCGCCCGGCACGCGCAGGCCGAAGCGCACGCCGTCATAGCGCGCGAGGTTCGAGGACGCCTCGGCCGGGGCGATGATGTAGTAGGTCGGCAATGCGTAGGAGGTGTGTGGCAGGCTGATCTCGACCGGCTCGGCGCCCGCGTCCTTCAGCCACTCCACACCCTGACGCCAGAGACGGTCGATCTCCTCGGGCAGGCCGTCGACACGGTACTCCTTGGGAATGCCGATACGCAGGCCGCGCACGCCGTCCTCCAGCCCGCTCGTGAAGTCCGGCACGGCGAGCGGGGCCGACGTCGAATCCTTGGGGTCGTGCCCGGCCATGGCGCCCAGCAGCAGCGCCGCGTCCTCGACCGTGCGCGCCATCGGGCCCGCCTGGTCGAGCGAGGAGGCGAACGCCACGATGCCCCAGCGCGAGCAGCGGCCGTAGGTCGGCTTCAGCCCGACGATGCCGCAGAAGGCGGCCGGCTGGCGGATCGAGCCGCCGGTGTCCGTGCCGGTGGCACCCAGCGCCAGCCTGGCCGCGACCGCGGCGGCCGAGCCGCCCGACGAGCCGCCCGGCACCAACGCGCGGTTGTCGCCCTTGCGCCGCCAGGGGTTCTCGACCGGCCCGTAATGGCTCGTCATGTTGGACGAGCCCATGGCGAACTCGTCGAGGTTGGTCTTGCCGACCATGACCGCGCCCGCCTTCCACAGATTGGCGGTCACCGTCGATTCATAGGGCGGCTTGAACCCGTCCAGGATGTGCGAGGCGGCCGTCGTCAGCACGCCCTCGGTGCAGAACAGGTCCTTGATGGCGAGCGGCACGCCTTCCAGCGCTCCGGCCTCGCCGGCCGCCAGGCGCTTGTCCGAGGCGGCGGCCTGGGCGAGCGCGCGCTCCGGCGTCTCCGTGATGAAGGCGTTGAGCGGCCGCGCCTTCTCGATCGCGGCGACATGCGCCTCGGTCAGCTCGCGGGCGGAGAAGCGCCGGGCCGCCAGCCCGTCGCGCGCCTCGGCCAGGGTAAGATCGGTAAGCGACGCCATCACTCCACCACCTTCGGCACCGCGAAGAAGCCGGGCGCCGCCAGTGGCGCGTTCGCCAGCACCTTCTCCGGGTAGCCGCCATCGGTCACCGCATCGGCACGCCAGGGCAGGACAGCGTCCACCACCGAGGCGACGGGCTCGACGTCCTTCGTGTCGACGGCGTCGAGCTGCTCGATCCATTGCAGGATGCCCGACAGCTCCCCCGCCAGCGCGGACATCTCCGCCTCGGTAACCTTGATGCGGGCGAGCGTCGCGACATGCGCGACCGTCTTGGGATCGATGGCCATGACCGGGAACGTTTCGGGATCGGGGCGCGGAACCTAGCAACCGCCCCCGGCCCGTGCAACCGATGGACCATCGTCTCGCCCACCTCACTCTCCCCGCCGCTTTGCGGCGGGTCGGTGAGGTGGGGATTCGCCTCCACTCAGCCGGCGGTCAGCACCTGGGCGAACAAGGCCGGGTCAACGTTCCCGCCGGAGCAGACGACGGCGAAGGTCTTGCCCTTGATCGGCAACTTGCCGGCGAGCACGGCGGCCAGACCCACCGCGCCGCCCGGCTCCACCACCACCTTGAAGTGGCGGAAGGCGAAGCGCATCGCGGCACCCACCTCGTCGTCGGTGACGGCGAAGCCGCCGGTCAGGCGGCGGACGTTGATGGTGAAGGTGATCCTGCCCGGCGTCGGCGCCAGCAGCGCGTCGCAGAACGAGCGGGCGGCGGGGTCGACCTCCTGCCAGGCGCCGGTCGCGAGCGAGCGGGTGGTGTCGTCGAAGCCGGCCGGCTCGCAGCAGTAGACCGGCGTGCCGGGGCTGCGCGCGGCGATCGCGGTGGAGACGCCGGCGACGAGGCCGCCGCCGCCGGCCGGCACCAGGACGGCGTCCAGGTTTACGCCCTTGGCCGCCGCCTGCCAGGCGATCTCCAGCCCCGCGGTGCCCTGGCCGGCAATGACTTCGGGCTCATCGTAGGGGCGCACGATGGTGGCGCCGCGCTCGGCCGTCAGCTTCTCGCCGAGCGCCTCGCGGCTTTCGGTGTAGCGGTCGTAGAAGACGACCTCGGCGCCGTAGCCGCGGGTGTTCTCGACCTTGATGGCGGGTGCGTCCTTGGGCATCACGATGAGTGCCGGCACGCCCAGCGCCTGCGCTGCCGCCGCCACGCCCTGGGCGTGGTTGCCCGAGGAATAGGCGACGACGCCACGCTTGCGCGTTTCGGCCGGGATCGACGCGATGCAGTTATAGGCGCCGCGGAACTTGAACGATCCCGTGCGCTGCAGCATCTCGGCCTTCATCAGCAACCGGCCGCCCAGCAGGTCGTTGACGGCGGGCACCTCCAGCAGGGGCGTGATCACCGCCTCGCCACGGATTCGCTCGGCCGCGCGCTCGATCGCGGAGATATCCGGCGCATCGGCGGCGAGTGGCGGCAGGCTGTCGGGGTCGAGGGCGGGGCGGTCGTCCATGGGTCCTCCGGAGGCGGCCGGCATTAGATAGCGGCGAGGAGGGCCGGGCAACCCATCCGGCTTGCCGCGACGCGGGCGGGTGGCGCACCATCCGGCTCCTTCACGGGAGGAATCTCAGCGATGGGCAAGAGGATCGCGATCGTCGGCGCGGGCGCCGTCGGCGCCTATGCGGGTGCGCACATGGCGCGCGCGGGTGAGGACATGGTGTTCCTCGACGCTTGGCCCGCCCATGTCGAGGCGATGCGCGCGAACGGCATCCACGTCACCGGCGTCACTCCGGAAGAGGAATTCACGACGCCGGTCACGGCGATGCACCTGACCGATGCCCAGCAGCTCGCCAAGGAGAAGCCGATCGACATCGCCTTCGTGTGCGTCAAGTCCTACGACACGGAATGGGCGACGATGCTGATCCGCCAGTACCTGGCGCCGGGCGGCTTCGTCGTGTCGCTGCAGAACTGCATGAACGAGGAGCGCATCGCCGGGGTCGTCGGCTGGGGCCGCACCGTCGGCTGCATCGCGTCGAAGATTTCGGTCGAGCTCTATGCGCCCGGCAAGGTGCGCCGCGGCATCGAGAAGGGTGGGGCCGCCTACACCATCTTCCGCACGGGCGAGGTTCACGGCCGTATCACGCCGCGCGTCGAGGAAATCTGCCGGCTGGTCGGCCTCTCCGACAGCGCCAAGGTCACCTCGAACCTGTGGGGCGAGCGCTGGTCGAAGCTCGTCGCGAACTCGATGCAAAATGGGCTCTCGGCCTGCACGGGCCTCTCGGGCAACCAGATGATGCGGATCGACGCGATCCGCCGCTTCTCGATCCGGCTCGGCAGCGAGGCGATCCGCGTCGGCCAGGCGCTCGGCTACACGCTGGAGGACATCCTGCGCATCCCGCCCGAGAAGCTGGCGACCGCGGCGGAGGGCGACGACGCGGCGCTCGCGTTCGCCGAGGAAACCCTGTTGGCCGGCGCCAAGAAGCAGTCGGAGACGCAGCGCCCGTCGATGGGACAGGACATGGTCAAGGGCCGCCGCACGGAAATCGCCTTTCTCAACGGCTTCGTTGCGGAGAAGGGGGCAGAGGTCGGGGTGTCGACGCGGGCCAATGCCGCGCTGACCGACATCGTGCAGCGCGTCGAACGTGGCGAGCTCGCGGCCGACCCGAAGAACATCGTCGATCTCCGCCTGAACTGAGCACCGCGCGGCCGGCTCATCGCGGCGCGGAACGGTTCCTTCGCACTTGCGTTGTCGAAGCGCCGAGGGTGCGATCGGGCCGGTTCCGCCGCCGGCTTTGGTCAGCACCCTCGCACCCGACCGACGGAGTGAGGAGACGCCGTGCGCCGCCGCGACCTGCTTGCTGCCGGCTTGGCCGCGCCGATCATCCTGGCCTCGTCCTCGCTGGTCGGGTCCGGCCGGTCGCGCGCAGCCGAGCCCTTCGGCGAGGCGACCGTGCGCGACATCGCCCAGGCGCTGGCCGAGAAACCCTACGCTCCGGACCGGCCCGCGCTGCCGGGAACCCTCGCCGACATCGACTACGACCGCTTCCGCCAGATCCGCTTCGATCCGAAGCGTGCACTGTGGCGTGGCGACCGCCTGCCGTTCGAGGCGCAGCTGTTCCATCGCGGCTTCCTCTACCGAGACAAGGTCCAGCTGAACGAAGTCGCCGACGGCGTCGCGCGGCCGATCCCCTATGACCCCGACCTCTTCGACTTCGGGCCGCTGCCCCGGCCGGAGGGCGGCGACCTGGGCTATGCGGGGTTCCGCCTGCACGCGCCGATGAACCGGCCGGACTACTACGACGAGGTTTGCGCCTTTCTCGGCGCCAGCTACTTCCGTGCGGTCGCCAAGCAGCAGCTCTACGGCCTGTCCGCACGCGGCCTCGCCATCCGCACCGCGGAGCCGGGCGGCGAGGAGTTTCCGATCTTCACGCGTTTCTGGATCGAGCGGCCGCAGGCGCAGAGCGCAGCGGCCGTCATCCATGCGCTGCTCGACAGCCGCAGCATCACGGGCGCCTTCCGCTTCGTCGTGCGTCCCGGCGACGCCACCGTCTTCGACGTCGAGGCGGCGCTCTATCCGCGCGTGGACATCCAGCATGCGGGCATCGCGCCCGTCACCAGCATGTTCTGGTTCGCGGCGAATGACCGCGCCGGGATCGACGACTTCCGGCCTGCCGTGCACGACAGCGACGGCCTTTCGCTGTGGACCGGCCGCGGCGAGCAGATTTGGCGGCCGCTCTCCAATCCGTCGGATCTCCAGGTCAGCTCGTTCACGGACATCGATCCGCGCGGATTCGGACTGATGCAGCGCCAGCGGGACTTCCGCTTCTACAAGGATCTGGAGGCGCGATACGAGAAGCGTCCGAGCCTGTGGGTGGAGCCGGTCGGCGACTGGGGCGAGGGGGCGGTCCACCTCGTCGAAATCCCGACCGACCGCGAAATCCACGACAACATCGTCGCCTTCTGGCGACCCAAGGCGCCGCTCAGGGCGAAGGGCGAGCACCGCTTCGCCTATCGCTTGCACTGGTGCTGGAAGAGCCCTTGGGAGAGCGAGCTCGCCAAGGTCACCGAGACCGCGGTCGGCGCGGCAGCGGACGGCAAGGCGCGGCTCTTCGTGCTGGAGGCGGTAGGGGAACGCTTCAAGTCGCTCACGCCCGATACGCGCCCGCGCCCCCAGGTGTCGGCCGACAAGGGCAAGGTGCGCAATGTCGTGGCGCTGCCCAATCCGGAGACCGGAGGGTGGCGCATCAGCTTCGAGCTGGTGCCCGAAGGCGCGCGCGCGGTCGAACTGCGGGCGCAACTGATGACGGAGGGAGGGCCCGCGACCGAGGTCTGGCTCTACCGATGGACGGCTTGAGCCCGGTCACGACCGCATCCGAAGCCGTGCTGGCGCTGCCGGTGGAGCAGCCGCTGGCGATGCCCCGGCAATCGCTATGGTCGCGGCCCGCGGATTCCATCCCGGCGCCCCGCATGTCGGGCGCCGTCCAACTGCGGCGCGCCCTGGTGATCGGCGCCGCCGTCGCGATGACGGTGGGGGCCGGCCTGGAGATGCTGCATGTGCTGGAGGTCGGCGGGCTGACGCCGCTGGAAGGCGCGATCCTGGTGCTGTTCGCGGCACTCTTCGCCTGGATCGCCCTCGCCTTCGCGAGCGCGGTCGCAGGCTTCATCGCGATGCTCGGCGGCGGTGGCCTGCCGCTCGGTATCGTGGCGTCAGGCCCGCTGCCGCCGCTCACGACGCGCACGGCGATCCTGCTGCCGACCTACAACGAGCAGCCGGACCGCATCGCGGCCGCGGTCGCGACGATCCGCGAGGCGCTGGAGGCGGCGGGCTACGCCGATCGCTTCGACTTCTTCATCCTGAGCGACACGACCGACGCGGACGTCTGGATCGCCGAGGAAGCGGCGTTCCTCGCCCTCCGCCGGCGGTTCGACGGCGGCGTGTGGTACCGGCGCCGGCCGCGCAACGTCGAGCGCAAGGCCGGCAACATCGCCGACTGGGTGCAGCGCTTCGGCGGCGGCTATCCGCAGATGCTGATCCTCGACGCCGACAGCGTCATGACCGCCGAGGCGATCGTGCGGCTCGCGGCCGCGATGGAGGCCCATCCGCGCGTCGGCCTGATCCAGACGCTTCCGATCCTGGTCGGCGGCCGCACGCTGCTCGCGCGGATGCAGCAGTTCGCGGGCCGGGTCTATGGCCCGTTGATCGCCCAGGGCATCGCCTGCTGGCACGGGCCCGAGGGCAACTTCTGGGGCCATAACGCCATAATCCGCACCCGTGCCTTCGCGGCCGCCGCGGGGCTGCCGCATATCGGCGGCCGCAAGCCCTTCGGCGGTCACGTGCTGAGCCACGACTTCGTCGAGGCCGCGTTCCTGCGCCGCGCCGGCTGGGAGGTGCGCATGGCGCCCGCACTCGGCGGGAGCTGGGAGGAGGGGCCGCCGTCGCTCGTCGACCTGGCCGTGCGCGACCGCCGCTGGTGCCAGGGAAACCTTCAGCATGCCGCCGTCCTGCCGGCCCGCGGCCTGCACTGGGTCAGTCGGCTGCACCTGCTGATGGGCATCGGCTCCTATGTCACCGCGCCCCTCTGGCTGGCATTCCTGGTGATCGGCGTCCTGATCTCGCTGCAGGCGCGCTTCATCCGACCGGAGTATTTCCCTGCCGAGTTCACCCTCTATCCGCAATGGCCGGCGCAGGACCCGGTGCGCGCCATGTGGGTCTTCGCCGGCACGATGGCGCTGCTGGTGGCGCCCAAGCTGCTCGCCTGGGCCGCCCTGCTGGCCGACCGCGAGACACGGCGCGGCTGCGGCGGTGCCCTGCGCGCCTTCGCCAGCCTCGTCGTCGAGACGGTGCTGGCCGGCCTGCTGGCCCCGGTCACCATGCTGAGCCAGTCGATCTCCGTCGTCTCCATCCTCTCCGGCCGCGATGGCGGCTGGCAGCCGCAGCGACGCGATGACGGCGGCTTCGCGGCCGGGCAGGTCGCGCGTCGCTACGCCTTCCACACCGCATGCGGCCTCGTGCTGGGCACGGCGTCATGGGCGGTCTCGCCGGACCTGTTCCTGTGGATGTCGCCGGTCGTGATCGGCCTGACGCTGGCGATCCCTCTCGCGCTGCTCGCCGGCAGCCGTGCGGCGGGCGACGCGTTGCGGCGCGTGGGGCTGCTGGCCACGCCCGAGGAGACGTCCCCGCCGCCGACGCTCGTCCGCGCGCAGGCGCTGCGGCGGGAGCATGCGGGCGTGGCCGCGGATGTGCGGCGCCTCTTCGCGGACGACCGGTTGCTCGACGCCCATCGCGGGATGCTGCCGCCGCCCCGCCGACGGCGGGCCCAGCCGGTGGACGCGCACCTGGCCGTGGGCCTCGCCAAGCTGGACGAGGCGGACACACTCGATGAGGCGCTCGCCGCACTCGACGCCCGCGAACGGCTGGCGGTGCTGTGCGATCGCGCCGGGCTCGACCGGCTGGCGGCGCTCGCGCGCTCGTAGGTCAGCCGCCGAGGAAGTCGCGCGTCCAGCGCTTGTGGTCGTCCTCGCGGGTGACGGCGCGCATGAGCTCCGCCGGTGCGACGCCTTCCAGGTCTTCCGGCTGGGTGCCCTCGCGCAGGGCTTTAAGCGTAGCGTGGACGGCGCGGATGCCGGCCATGATCGGCTGGTGGCCGGTCAGGCAGATGCGCACGCCGAGCGACGTCAGCAGCTCGAGCTTGCGCATCTCGGCCGGCACGCCGCCCAGCATCAACGGGATGCGGACTTCCGCCTGTATCGCCTGCAGCTCTTCCGGCTTGCGGATGCCGACGAGGAAGATCGCATCGACGCCGACCGCCTCATAGGCCTTGGCCCTGACGATCGTGTCGGCGATGCCGCTGATCGCGGGGGCGCTGGTGCGGCCGGCGATGACGAGGCGCGGGTCCTGGCGGCCCGACAGGGCCGCCTTCATCTTGCCGATGCCCTCGTCGACGGAGATGAGGCGCTGCTTGCCGGCGGTGCCGTAGGGCTGCGGCAGGTCGGTGTCCTCGATGGTGAGGCCCGACACGCCGGCCGATTCCAGCTCTTCGACCGTGCGCCGGACGTTGAGCGCGTTGCCGTAACCGTGGTCGGCGTCGACCATCAGCGCCAAGTCGCCCGCGCGGCAAATACGGTAGGCCTGCTGGGCGAATTCGGTCAGCGTCAGGGTGATCAGGTCGGGCGAGCCGATGACGGTCAAGGCACCCGTCGACCCCGCGAACATGCCGGCCTCGAATCCGAGGTCCTCGGCGATACGGGCCGAGATCGGATCGAACACCGAGCCCGGATGGATGCAGCGGTCGCCCGCCACGATCGCGCGGAAGCGCTCGCGCCGCCTTGTCCAGTCCATGCGTGGCTCCTCAGAACTCGGCCGCGGGAATGACCATCGGCTCCTTGCGGGCCGCCTGCAGCCATTCCTGCATCGCCGGGAGCGCCCACACGGCGTCGCTGTATGCCTGCCCGACCTCGTCGAGGCCGATCTTGTAGGTACGGAAGCGGCTGACGACGGGGGCGAACATCGCGTCGGCGATGGTGAACCGGCCGAAGAGGAATTGCCCCGCGCCGCCGAAACGGCGACGGCAATCGAGCCAGATGGCGGAGATGCGGTTGATGTCCGCCTGGGCGGCCGCGGTCGGCGCCCGGTCGGGGAAGGAGCTGCGCATGTTCATCGGGAAATGGCTGCGCAGCGCATCGAACCCGGAATGCATCTCGGCCGAGACGGCGCGGGCTACGGCGCGTGCCGCCTGGTCGGTCGGCCACAGCTCCGCCTGCGGCGCCAGCTCGGCCAGATACTCGCCGATCGCCAGCGAATCCCACACCACCCGGTCGCCGTGGCGGATCGCCGGCACGCGGCCCGACGGCGAATGGCGCCGCACCGTCTCGCGGGTCGTCGGCTGGTCGAGGGGAATCACCACCTCGTCGAACTCGATGCCGCTCGCCTTGGCGATCAGCCAGCCGCGCAGCGACCAGGAGGAATAGTTCTTGTTGCCGACATAGATCGTCAGGTCCGCCACCGCCCCGCCCCCTCTCCCGTTGGCCCCGCTCGTTGGCGCCGCCTCAGTTAAGGGGTCCCCGCCCGGCGCGCAACCTCGACCGGGATACGGTCATCGCGAGGGCCGTGCCCTCTTTTCAGGCGCCAGCCACGGAGTCATGGTGCGGCGGACCTGCCAGATCGAGAGAAAATCCTTTGTCGACGGAAGCCCTGATCGACGGCGCCGCTGCGCCGACCACCCTCGTGCCCGTGAGCGATGCGGATTTCGCCGGTTGGCTGGAGGCCCGTCCGGAGGCGACGCGCCGCTGGGTCGCCGCCAATGCCTTCAAGGGCGAGGCCGGCCGCCATCTGGCGTTCCCGGCGGCGGATGGCGCGGTGGCCGAGGTCGTCGTCGTGTACGACCCGGCCCAACCGCTGTGGGGCCTGGCCGGCCTGCCGGGCGCGTTGCCGGAAGGCGACTACCGCCTGGCCGAGCCGGTGGCGGGCGTGCTCGCGACCGAGCTGGCCGCCGGCTGGGCGATCGGCGCCTACGCCTTCACCCGCTACCGGGCGCGCAAGCGGGCGCCGGCACGCCTCGTCTGGCCCGCGGCCGCCGACCGCGGCGAAGCGACGCGGGTGGCGGATGCCATCCATCTCGTGCGCGACCTCGTCAACACGCCGGCCGAGGACCTGGGGCCGGCGGAGCTCGCGGGGGCGGCCGAGGCGCTCGGCAGCAAGCATGGTGCCACGGTCAAGGTCATATCGGGCGCCGAGCTGCTGGCGCAGAACTATCCCACGGTGCATGCCGTCGGCCGCGGCTCGTCGCGGCCGCCCTGCGTCGCGGACCTCGTCTGGGGCGACCCCGACGCGCCGAAGGTGACGCTGGTCGGCAAGGGTGTCTGCTTCGATTCGGGCGGCTACGACCTCAAGCCCGCTTCCGGCATGAAGCTGATGAAGAAGGACATGGGCGGCGGCGCCAACGTGCTCGGCCTCGCCAGCCTCATCATGGCGGCCAAGCGCAAGGTGCGGCTGCGCGTGCTGCTGCCGACGGTCGAGAACCTCGTCTCCGGCAACGCCTTCAAGCCGCTCGACGTGATCCGCACCCGCAAGGGCATCACGGTCGAGATCGGCAACACCGATGCGGAAGGGCGCCTCATCCTCTGCGATCCTCTGGCCGAGGCGGACGGTGAGAAGCCGGCGGTGCTGATCGACATGGCGACCCTGACCGGGGCCGCCCGCGTGGCGCTCGGCCCCGAGCTGCCGGCGATGTTCTGCAACGATGACGCGCTTGCCGCCGACATCCTTGCCGCATCGGCTGCGGTGGGTGATCCGATGTGGCGGCTGCCGCTCTGGAAGCCGTATCGGAAATGGCTGGACAGCAAGGTCGCCGACATCAACAACGTCTCGGAGAGCGGGTTCGCCGGATCGATCACGGCCGCCCTCTACCTGCAGGAGTTCGTTTCGGCGACGACACCATGGGTGCATTTCGATCTCTTCGCGTGGAACAACGCCGTGCGTCCGGGACGGCCGGAAGGCGGCGAAGCCCAGGCGATCCGCGCCCTCGACCGCATGATCGCCACGCGTTTCGGCTGATCCGCGTCGCGCTCGTCGCGGCCGCGCTGCTCCTGCCGGGAGCAGCCGCGGCCGACGTCGCGACGTCCATTCCGGGAGCGCTGGCCCAGCTCGACCGCGCATCCGACTCGGCGATGGCCGCCGGCCGAGGTGCGGCCGCCGAAGCCTACCGGGCGCGCCGCAACCGGCCGATCTGGGTCGACGGCGGGGAGGCGCGACCGCGTGCCGCAGCCCTGCGTGCGGTGCTTCGTTCGGCCGCCGCCGAAGGGCTCGATCCGCGCCGCTACGCAAATCTCTACGAGCGTCATTGGGAAGCCAGGACGGACGCCGGCCGGGCAATGCTCGACGTCGGGCTCACGGTCGCGTTCGCCGTGTTCGCGCACGACGTCTGGTACGGCCGCCCCGACGCCAAGCTGGTCGACGAGAGCCTGACCCGCCGGCACGAGAAGCTGGAGCTCGGACGCCTCCTGACGAACGCGGCCGCCGCCGACCAGGCGGGCCTCGCGCGGCTCGTCGACGGCCTCCGGCCGCCGCATCCGCAGTATGCGAAGCTGCGGCAGGCGCTGGCGAAGCTGGATGCCGGCGGCAGCGGTGCGGAGCCGGCGATCCCCGAGGGGCCGATCATCCGGCCGGGCATGCGCGACTCCCGTGTCGCCGGCCTGCGCGAGCGGATCGAGGCGGAAGGCGAGTGGACCGATGCCGACGACCTGGCCTTCGCCGCGCCGAGCTATTCCGAGGGCGGCGACTGGTCGCGCTACGACGAGGGGCTGACGCGCGCGGTCAAGCGCTTCCAGCGCCGCCTCGCCTTGCTCGACGACGGCCTCGTCGGCGGGCGCACGCTGTGGGCGCTCAATATCGACGATCGCGAGCGCCGGCGCCTCGTCGCCGAGAACATGGAGAAGCTGCGCTGGCTGCCGCGTCGGCTGGAGGCCGACCACATCGTCGTCAACATGGCGGGCTTCGATCTCACCGTGGTGCGCGGCGGCAAGCCGTTCACGACGATGAAGGTCGTGGTCGGGCGGCCCTACCGGCAGACGCCGATCATGCGCAGCGACATTACCGATCTCGTGCTCAACCCGTACTGGAACGCGCCCGAGAAGCTGGCGCGCGAAGACCTCTTCCCGAAGCTGCGCAGCCATCCCGGGTATTTCGCCGAGAAGGGCTACCGGGTGCTCGCGGGCTGGAGCCAGGACGCGCCCGAGGTGCCGCTGTCGATGGTCGACACGACGCGCCTCACATCGCCGATGGGGGCAGTGCGCGTGCGGCAGGATCCCGGGCCGAAGAACGCGCTCGGGCGCATCAAGTTCAACATGCAGAACCAGCACGCGATCTACCTGCACGATACTCCGGACCGCCATCTCTTCGACCGCAGCGCCCGCAGCTTCAGTTCCGGCTGCATCCGGCTCGAGCAGCCGGTCGCCCTGGCGGAGTTGCTGCTGGGCGACCAGGGCGGCTGGCCGCCGGAGCGACTTGCGGCGGCGATCGACACGGGCGAGACGCGCAGCGTGCCGCTGCGTCGTCGCTGGCCCGTGTACCTCGTTTATCAGACGGCCTGGGTCGACGACCGCGGCGAGCTCGTGGTGCGCGACGACATCTACGGGATGCGCTCGGCAACCGCCGAGGGCGCTGGCAAGAAGGAGGGATAAAAGACAGCGCCGCAGGCCCGCCCGGGCCGTGGCAATGCCGTCGTCGGGGAAACGGCGGCACGGTAGCTGCAACATTCGTCGCGGCACCGACCTTCAGTTCATCTCGGGGAGAGTTGCTTTTGACTTATCAGCCCGGCGTCGCCGGCGGCATGGGGATGCCGTCGCGGCGCGGACTATTGCGTGCCCTCGGCGCGGGCGCGCTGCTACTCGCCGCGCGACCGGCGCTCGCCGTCGTCGCCGAAGGCCGGCCCGATCGCCGGCTCCACCTCCACAACGTCAACACGCTGGAAACGGTCGATCTCGTCTACTATCGCGACGGGCGCTACGATCGGACCGCACTCGGCCAGCTCGACCGCTTCCTGCGCGATCATCGCACCGGCCGCTCGACGCGCATGGACCCCGGTCTCTACGACTTTCTCCACGACCTGCAGCGCCGCGTCTCGGTCGACGGCGCGGAGCCGACGAAGATCGTCTCGGCGTACCGCGCGGCGGAGACCAACGGGGCCAAGCGGCGCAAGCACGAGCGCGGCGTGGCGCGGAACAGCTACCACCTCAAGGGCCAGGCGTTCGACGTGGTTCTGCCCGATCGCGATGTGCGCCAGGTCCGCGACGTCGCGGTGGCGCTGCATCGCGGCGGCGTCGGTGTCTATCCGCGCTCGCACTTCCTGCATCTCGACGTGGGGCCCGACCGCACCTGGTAGGGTGGCGTATCCCCTCCGCCCGGCCGGGCGGAGGGGATGCGGGTCTCACTTCTTCGCGGTCACGCCCACCGTCCGGGCGCGCGGAACCAGAAGCCAGACGCGGCCGCGGGCGCGCATCGCACCGGCCGTCGCGGCCGCTTCGTCGCCGACCCCCCAGAAGAGGTCGCCGCGGACCGCGCCCTTGATGGCACCGCCGGTGTCCTGCGCCACCACGAGGCGCCGCAGCGCGCCGTTGCCGCCGGGCGCGCCGGCCAGATCCATCCACAAGGGAGCGCCCAGCGGCAGGTGCCTGGGGTCGACCGCGAGGCTGCGTCCGGCCGTCAGCCGGATGCCCATGGCACCCCGCGCCTCCTCGATATCGCGCAGGCGGAAGAAGATCTGGCTGCGGTTCATCGCCTTCAGTGCCGGCGTGCGCGCGGGGTTGCGGCGCATCCATTCGCGGATCGCCGCCATGGACACGCTCTCCATGTCCATCTCGCCCCATTGCACGAGCGCGCGGCCGATGGGGAAATAGGGGTGGCCATTCTGTCCGGCATACTCCACTCCGACGACCGAGCCGTCGTCCATGCGCACGCGGCCGGAGCCCTGGATCTCCAGGAAGAAGGCGTCGACCGGATCGTCGACCCACAGCAGCTCGAGGCCCCGCCGCGCGAGCGCGCCCTTCTGGATCTGGTCGCGCGTCGGCATGCGGCGCATCTTCCCGGGCATGCGGTACAGCGGCACGGTGAACCGCGCGGAGCGGCGCCACGAACCCTTCAGCATCGGCTCGTAGTAGCCGGTGAACAGCCCGTCCGCGCCGTTGCCGGTCGCGATCGGCTCGAACCAGCGCTCGAAGAAGGCGCGCGCCGCCGCATCGGACGCTTCGACCGATTCGGCGGCCTGGCACGGCGGTATCCAGTCCGCGACGCGGCCGGCCATGCCGTCCCGCCCGATCGCATAGTTGGTGGGCTGGCGCAGCAGGCGCGGGCAGGACTTGCGGAATGCAGTCAACGCCTGCAGATGCGCGTCGGCGACCCACCCGGTGAGCGGCGCGAAGGCCGCGTCGACGGCGACCGGCGCGGCTCCCGGGGCGGGTACCTGGTAGACGACCGCCGGGCGCGTCGGCGCGTCCGGCTTGCCGCTGCCGGAAGCGCAACCTGCCAGTGCCGCCGCCGCGACGATCGCGGCGACGCAGGCTCGCCAATGCTCCCCCATCCCCCTCGGCCCTCCTGCACGCCGCGGCCGTGGCGGTGCGCGGGCGCGAGCCTATGACAGGTCAGGCATCGGCTGCCACAAGAGGAGCGCGCCGGCTACCGCTGCGCTTCCATCCGGTCGTGCTTCAGGAAGTAGGCGCGGGCATGGGCCAGGATCTGCGCATCGGTCGGGTGATCGGCGGATTCGACGCCGACGATCCGCTCCGCCAAGGCCGGGGCATGCTCGTGGGCGTGCTTGATGAGCTCCAGCTTCGCGCTGCCGGGGCCGAGCACCAGAATCTCGCTGGCGTCGCGGACCGCGTCGAGCGCCGACTGCAGGAACGCGTGGTCCGGCGGGCTGCGGCGGCCCATCAGATGGCCCTTGCCGTGATGCAGGTGATGGTGGCGGTCATGTGCCTGCAGGACCTTGCGATCGGCCGCATCCGCGTTGAAGCCGAAGACGCGGGCCTCGCGATGGTCGATCCAGATCACGGCATGAAAGTGCGACATCGGATCCCCCTAAACGGTGACGTGTGGCGGCACGTCTACGGCGTTCGCCGCCGGTCGCCATTGACGAGGGTCAACGACTATTGCGCCGCCTCGGCCGCGGGCATCGCATCGTGGCCGAGAAATCCACCCGACTGACGGCGCCACAGATCGGCGTAGATGCCGCCCCGCGCCACGAGTTCGGCATGGGTCCCGCTTTCGACGATGGCGCCCTTATCCATGACGATCAGCCTGTCCATGCGGGCGATGGTCGACAGCCGGTGGGCGATGGCGATCACCGTCTTGCCGGCCATCAGCGAATCGAGCTCTTCCTGGATTGCCGCCTCGACCTCGGAATCGAGGGCCGAAGTGGCCTCGTCCAGCACCAGGACCGGCGCGTCCTTGAGAAGCACGCGAGCGATGGCGATGCGCTGGCGCTGGCCGCCGGAGAGCTTGACGCCGCGCTCGCCGACATGGGCGTCGAGGCCATGCCGGCCCTTGGGGTCGACCAGGGTCGGGATGAAGGCGTCGGCATGGGCGCGCTGTGCCGCCTCGCCGATCGCCTGATCGTCCGCCGTCGGCCAGCCGTAGCGGATGTTGTCTCGCACCGAGCGGTGGAGGAGGGAGGTGTCCTGCGTGACCACGCCGATCGCCGACCGCAGGCTCTCCTGGCTGACGGCGGCGATGTCCTGCCCGTCGATCAGGATGCGGCCACCTTCCAGGTCGTGGAAGCGCAGCAGCAGGCTGACGAGCGTAGACTTGCCGGCGCCGGACCTGCCGACGAGGCCGAGCCGCTCGCCCGGCCGCACCGTCAGCGAGAGGTCGTCGATGACGCCGCCCTCCCGACCGTAGTGGAAGCGGATGTGGTCGAAGGCGATCTCGCCCCGCGTCACCGCCAGCGGCATCGCGCCCGGGCGGTCGACGACGGTGTGCGGGCGGGCCAGCGTGTCCATGCCCTCCTGCACGACGCCGACGTTCTCGAACACGCCCGTCACCACCCACATGATCCAGCCGGACATGTGATAGATGCGGATCACCAGACCCGACGTGAACGCGATGGCCCCCGCGGTGACCGCGCCCAGCGTCCACAGCCAGACCGCGAGCCCGATCGTCGTGCCGATGAGCAGGCAGTTGATCACGGAGATGATGCTGGCCATCACCGTGACGAGGCGGGTCTGCGCCCGCACCGCCGCCGTGTTGCGCTCCATCGCGCGGCGGACATAGGCGTCCTCGCGCTCGGCATGGGCGAACAGCTTGACCGTGGTGATGTTGGTGTAGCTGTCGACGATGCGGCCCGTCAGCGCCGAGCGCGTCTCCGACGCCGCCCTCGCACGATCGCGGATGCGCGGCACCATGACCGACAGGGTCGTCACGTAGATCGCGATCCACAGCAGCAGCGGGATCGTCAGCCGCCAATCGGCCTCGGCGAAGAGCACGATCGCCGACACCGCATAGACCACGACGAACCACAGCGAGCCGACCACCTCCATCACCGATTCGCGCAGGGACACGCCCGTCTGCAGCACCCGCTGCGACAGCCGCCCCGCGAAGTCGTTCTGGAAGAAGCCCAGGCTCTGCCGGACGAGGTAGCGATGGCCCTGCCAGCGGATCAGGTTGGTGAACGACGGCACCACCGTCTGGCGGACGATCATGTCGTGCACGATGCCGATCGCCGACCGCGCGATCAGGACGACTAGCGCCGTCCCCAGCAGGTGATGGCCGTGCTCCTGGAACAGCCGGTCGGGTGCCGTCGCCTTGAGAAAGTCGATGATCTCGCCGATCGACCGGAAGATGGAGACCTCTAGCAGCGCGATTGCGCCGCCCGTGACCAGCAGGGTCGCGAATACGGGCCAGATTTGGCGGATGTAGTGCCAATAGAAACGGGCAAGGCTCCCCGGCGGCTGCGTCACCGGGACTTGCTTGAACGGGTCGATGCGGTGTTCGAACCAGGCGAACATGTCTTCGCTCCTGCCGGAGGCGGCTTGCTTCAAGGTCCAGCGCGCCGGCGGGCGAAGACGGGGCGGCCGTCCTCGCGGATCTGTCGCGGGCGCGTCAGTCGGCGATGGTCGGTCGCATGATCATTCGCGTCGTTCCCTGTTCCATTCGAGGTCGCGGGACGACTCTGGCGTCGGTCCTCCGCGGGGCGCGGTGCATAGCACGAGCCGGGAGGGCCGTGCTACTCGTCCATTCCACCAGCGGGGAATCGGATGGCATTGACGCCGGACCAGCAGAGCGAGATCGACCAGCTCCGCGCCGAGACGCGGCCGACCCTGCGCGCAACCGTGCCGGCATTGGAAGCGTCGCTCCACACCGCCATCCCCGTGCTCGACCACGGCTTCGTCAGGGTCGTCGACTACATGGGTGACGATGCCGCGGTCGTCCAGGCCGCGCGCGTCTCCTACGGCCGCGGGACGCGCAAGGTCAGCGAGGACCGTGGCCTCATCAACTATCTCATGCGGCACCGTCACACGACGCCGTTCGAGATGTGCGAGATCAAGTATCACGTGAAGCTGCCGGTCTTCGTGGCGCGCCAGTGGATCCGCCACCGCACCGCCAACGTGAACGAGTATTCCGGCCGCTATTCGATCCTCGACCGCGAGTTCTACCTGCCCGCGCCCGAGCACCTGGCCGCCCAGTCGCCGACCAACCGCCAGGGGCGCGGCGCGGTGCTCCAGGGCCCCGAAGCGGAGCGCGTGCTGGACCTGCTGCGTGCGGATGCGGAGCGGAGCTACGAGGGCTATCTCGAGCTTCTCAACGAGAACGACGACGGCTCGCCGCGCGACCCGGCGCGAGATGGGCTGGCGCGCGAGCTCGCCCGGATGAACCTCACCCTCAACGTCTACACGCAGTGGTACTGGAAGACCGACCTGCACAACCTGCTGCACTTCCTCAGCCTGCGCGCCGATGCCCATGCCCAGTACGAGATCCGCGCCTACGCGGAGGCGATGCTGGAGACGGTGCGGCGATGGGTCCCGCTGGTGTGCGACGCCTTTCTCGACTACCGCCTGGGCGCTGCGACCCTCTCGGCGAAGATGCTGGGGGTCGTGCGGCGGATGCTCGCGGGGGAGGCGGTGACGCAGGCCGACAGCGGCCTCGGCGCCCGCGAGTGGCGCGAGCTCATGGCGGTGCTCGGTCGCTGGTGAGGCTTGCCATGGTACCATTCGTCCCTACACTGCCGCCCCTATCGTCCCTTCCGCGCCGGAGCTCGCGACCCTTGCGCCGCCTTTCCTTCGCCCTGCTGCTGGCGCTCGGCGCCTGCACCGTGCAACCTGTCGAGACGGCGCCCGAGAGTGCCCTGCGCCCGCCAGTCCCATCGGAGCAGATCGCGTCGCTGCCGGCCGCCGGCAGCCTCAGTGCCGTGGCCCGTCTCGTGCGCTACGACATCGCGCCGCCGCCGCCATTGCCGCGCTTCCGCCGCGCCAGCCTCACGCCGGGCGACGAGATGGTGCCCGCCGCGGATCTCGTCGACCGCATCGTCGTCCACAAGATGGATCGCCGGCTGGAGCTGATGAAGGACGGCAAGGCGGTCAGGACCTACCGCGTCGACCTCGGCTGGCAGACGCTCGGGCACAAGCAGAACGAGGGCGACGGCCGCACGCCCGAGGGCATCTATACGATCGAGACCCGCAACGCCCGCAGCGGTTATCACCGCGCCCTCAAGATCTCCTACCCCTCGCCGGACGACCGCGCGCGCGCCAACGCCCGCGGCCTCTCTCCGGGCGGGCTCATCATGATCCACGGCCAGCCCAACGACCCGCGCTCGTACGACCGCGCCCAGAAGAAGCGCGACTGGACGGAGGGCTGCATCGCCGTGCGCAACGAGGAGATCGAGGAGATCTGGAGCATGGTCGCCGACGGCACGACGATCGAGATCCTGCCGTAGCGGCGGCCGCCCGGGTCGCCTCATGCTTCGACAGGCTCAGCATGAGTTGGCTCGAGCCGCGCCGCTGGCAGAGAACGCCCTGTTTGTTGATGGGGTCGTCGTCCTGATCTCGCCGAGGGGCGAGGCTTACCGCAGCCAGCTTACCTGACGACGATCCGCGGCGGCGCCCGGCGCGCATCTTCGCCAGATACCTTCTGCCAGACGCGCGCTGCCAGCGCGCGGAATGCCTGGGCGTGCGGGCCGTCGGGGGCGGAGACGACGATCGGGTGGCCGCCGTCGGAGGTCTCGCGGATCGCGATGTCGAGCGGGATCTCGGCCAGGAACTCGGTGCCCAGTCGCTCGGCCTCGCGCCGCGCGCCGCCATGGCCGAAGATCTCGGCGCGGTGGCCGCAGTTGGGGCAGCAGAAGAAGCTCATGTTCTCGACGATGCCCAGCACCGGCACGTCGACCTTGCGGAACATGTTGAGCCCCTTGCGCGCGTCGAGCAGCGCGATGTCCTGCGGCGTCGATACGATGACCGCACCCGACAGCGGCACCTGCTGCGCCATCGTCAGTTGCGCGTCGCCGGTGCCGGGGGGCATGTCGACGACCAGCATGTCGAGCTCGCCCCAGGCGACGTCGCGCAGCATCTGCTGCAACGCGCTCATCACCATCGGCCCGCGCCAGATCATCGGCGTGTCCTCGGGCACCATGAAGCCCATGGACATGACCTTCACGCCGAAGTTGCCCATCGGCTCCAGCACGCGCCCGTCATGGGAGGTGGGCCTGCCGGAGATGCCGGTCATCCGCGGCATCGAGGGGCCGTAGATATCCGCATCGAGGATGCCGATCCTGAGCCCGTTGGCGGCAGCCGCCAGCGCCAGGTTGACCGCTACCGTCGACTTGCCGACGCCGCCCTTGCCGGACGCGACCGCTACGATGGCGCGCACGCCCGGCACCGGACCGCGCCCGCCGGCGGCCGCGCGTCCCGCCTGCGGCGGTGCGGACGGCGCGGCGGGGCGGTGGGCCGTCAGGACGGCGGTGACCGACAGTATGCCCGGCAGCGCCTCGACCGCCTTTTCGGCCGCCCGGCGCAGCGGCTCCATGCCGGCGGCGCGGGCCGGCTCGACCTCCAGGGAGAACGCGACGTGGCCGTCGCGCAGGACGAGCCCGGACACCATGCCGAGGTCCACGATGTCGCCCCGGCCGCCGTCGCGAACGCTTCGCAAGGCGCTGAGGATCGCCTCCTCGGTCACGGCCGCCATGCTTGAAATCTCCCCCCGGTTGCCAAATATCGCGTTGACCTGCCGCGGACCAGCGGCCAGTTGTGTCATATGGGGCCGCGGCGGGCGCTTTGCCAAGCCGCGGCGCGCCACGTTCAGGGGAAGGGAGTAACGGCGAATGCCGTGGAACAATCAGGGGGGCGGTGGACCTTGGGGCGGGGGCGGCCAGGGTCCGTGGGGCCGCGGCCCTTCGGGTGGCGGCGGGGGCGGGGGCGGCATCCAGCCGCCCAATCTCGAGGATCTCATCCGCCAGGGCCAGGACCGCTTCCGACGGCTGATGCCGGGCGGGTTCGGCGGCGCGCGGGGGCTCGCCATCGTCGTCGGTGTGCTGATCCTGATCTGGCTCGCGAGCGGCTTCTACCGGGTCCTGCCGGACGAGCAGGGCGTCGTCATGCGCTTCGGCGAGTTCGTGAAGACGACGCAGCCGGGCCTCAACTACCACCTGCCGACGCCGATCGAGAGCGTGCTGACGCCGAAGGTGACGCGCGTCAACCGCGTCGAGATCGGCTTCCGGGCCGCGGAGACGACGCGCGGCGGCGCGGTCCGCCAGATCCCCGAAGAGAGCCTCATGCTGACGGGCGACGAGAACATCGTCGACATCAACTTCACGGTCTTCTGGGTGATCCGCAACGCCGGCGAGTTCCTGTTCAACGTGCGGGCGCCGGAGCAGACGGTGAAGGCAGCGGCAGAGAGCGCCGTCCGTGAATCGATCGGCCAGATCCCGATCGCGCTGGCGTTGGCCGAAGGTCGCCGCGACATCGAGCAGAACACCTTGCGCCTGCTGCAGGAAATCCTGAACAGCTACGGCGCCGGCATCCTGGTGACCCAGGTCCAGCTCCAGAAGGTCGACCCGCCGGGGCCGGTCATCGATGCCTTCCGCGACGTGCAGCGCGCGCGCGCCGACCAGGAGCGTCTGCGCAACGAGGCGGAGACCTACCGCAACGACATCATTCCGCGTGCCCGAGGCGAGGCCGAGCGCCTCGTCCAAGAGGGGGAAGCCTACAAGCAGGAAGTGGTCGCCCGGTCGCAGGGTGACGCGCAGCGGTTCCTCTCGGTCTACGAGACCTATCGCGTAGCCCCGGACGTCACCCGCGAACGAATTTATCTGGAGACGATCGAAGACGTGCTGAGGGGCGTCAACAAGGTGCTGATCGACAAGTCGGGACAAGGCGTTGTGCCCTACCTGCCTCTGTCGGAGATCGGCAAGCGGAGCGGCCCGCAGCCGCAATCGGCGCCCAGCACCTCCAGCCGCACGCCAACCGGGAGCTCCCGTCCATGAGTCGCAAGCTTCTCATCGGCGTCGGGGTGGCGATCCTGGCGGCCGTGATCCTGGCGACGTCGTCGCTGTTCATCGTCAATCAGGCCGAACAGGCCATCGTGCTCCAGTTCGGCGAGCCCAAGCGGGTGATCCGCGACCCCGGGCTCAAGGTGAAGGTGCCGTTCATCCAGAACGTCGTCTATTACGACAAGCGCCTGCTGGACTATGCGCCCGCCGCCGAGGAAGTGATCGCCTCGGACCAGAAGCGCCTCGTCGTCGATGCCTATGCCCGCTACCGCATCGTCGATCCCCTGCGCTTCTACCAGACGATCGGCGCGGAGGCCCTGGCTCAGACGCGGCTCGGCGCCACCATCAGCGGCAGCCTGCGCCGTGTCATCGGCAACGTCACGCTGGCCCAGGTGCTCTCCGACGAGCGCGCGAAGATCATGGAGGAGATCAGGGTCGACGTGAACCGCGCGGCCGCCAATTTCGGTCTCGACGTGATCGACGTCCGGCTGCGCCGCGCCGACCTGCCGGAGGAGAACAGCCAAGCGATCTTCGCCCGCATGCAGTCCGAGCGCGAGCGCGAGGCGCGGGAGTTCCGCGCCCAGGGTGCGGAGTTGGCCCAGCGCATCCGCTCGCGCGCCGAACGCGAGCGCACGGTCATCATCGCCGAGGCGCAGAAGCAGGCGCAGATCCTGCGCGGCGAGGGCGAAGGCGAATCCGTGAAGATTTACGCGGATGCCTTCGGCAAGGACCCGCGCTTCTTCTCGTTCTACCGTTCGATGCAGGCCTATCGCGAGGCCCTGGGCGCCGGGGAGACGACGATGGTGCTGTCCCCGGACAGCGACTTCTTCCGTTTCTTCTCGAATCGGGACGGCGTCGCACCGCCAGCGGAGGCGCCCAAGCCCTGAGCGGGCCCGGAGTGACGGTTGTCGGCGGCGCGGGCCGCCGATGAGCGACCTGTGGGTGGCGTGCGCCCTCGTGCTGGTCATCGAGGGCCTCGCCTACGCGGCTTTCCCCGAGGGCATGCGGCGGATGATGACCCGTGCCCTGGAGCTGCCGCCGGCGACCCTGCGGATGGGGGGACTGCTGGCGGCGATCGTCGGGGTCGCTGTCGTGTGGCTGCTACGGCGCTGACCGATCACGGAAACGCGTTTCCGCACCTGATCGGATTCTCGCATAATAGCCTCAGAGTCGCGCGTCCCGCTGCGATCGGGATGCCTTCGGCGTCGGTCGCCCGTGCGGCGATCGCGCCGCAGCCAATGGAGCGGAACTTGGGTCGGATGATGGCGAAGGCCGAGGTGCTCGGCATCCGTGCGGCCCGGCGCACGGGTCTGGTGCTGGTCGCGGCGGCAGCCGCAGCGACGGTTTGGACGGCGACGGCGAGCGCCCGGGCGGCCCCCGAGAGCTTCGCCGACCTCGCGGCCAAGCTCTTGCCGGCGGTGGTCAACGTGTCGACCTCGCAGCAGACCCGAGGCGGGTCTCCTCAGGCGGAGCGCCGCCGGCCGGAGATGCCGCAGGTTCCGCCGGGATCGCCGTTCGAGGACTTCTTCAAGGAGTTCTTCGAGCGCAACCGGCCGGACGCGGGGCCACGCCGGCAGGCATCGCTCGGTTCGGGCTTCATCATCGACGCGAGCGGGCTGGTGGTGACGAACAACCACGTCATCGCCGACGCCGACGAGATCACCGTCATCCTCCACGACGACACCAGCCTTAAGGCCGAGATCGTCGGGCGCGACGCCAAGACCGATCTCGCCCTGCTGCGCGTCAAGTCGTCCAAGCCGCTTCCCTCGGTGAAATGGGGAGATTCCGACACCGCGCGCGTCGGCGACTGGGTGCTGGCGATCGGCAACCCCTTCGGCCTCGGCGGGTCGGTGACGGCGGGCATCCTGTCGGCCCGCCAGCGCGACATCAATTCCGGCCCCTACGACGATTTCATCCAGACGGACGCCTCGATCAACCGGGGCAACTCGGGCGGCCCGCTGTTCAACATGGCGGGCGACGTGATCGGCGTGAACACGGCGATCTTCTCGCCGTCCGGCGGCTCGATCGGCATCGGCTTCTCGATCCCTTCCGCCTTGGCCAAACCGGTCATCCAGCAGCTCAAGGACTTCGGCCGCACCCGCCGCGGCTGGCTCGGCGTGCGCATCCAGGGGGTCACCGACGAGATCGCCGACAGCCTCGGCCTCGGGCGGCCACGGGGCGCCCTGATCGCCAGCACGACCGACAAGGGACCGGCAGCCGAAGCCGGCATCCAGGCGGGCGATGTCGTGCTGACCTTCGACGGCCGCGACATCACCGATATGCGGCGCCTGCCGCGCGTCGTCGCCGAGACGCCGATCAACAAGCGCGCGAAGGTCGTCGTCTGGCGCAAGGGCAAGGAGATGAGCTTCGACGTTAAGGTCGGGGAGCTCGACGAGCGCGAGGAGTCGGAGCAGGTGGCCGCACTGCCGCGCGGGGGCGACGGCAAGCCGGCGACGGCCGAGGCGCTGGGGCTTTCGCTGT
>JBFWXJ010000025.1:0-25977 GCA_050187535.1 Alphaproteobacteria bacterium
CGCCTGGAGCTGCGCGGGGTCGATCGTCACCGCCCAGACGTCCGCCGCGAGCATGAGACCGATCTCGATGTCCTCGCCCAGCGTGCGACGCAGCAGGCCCTCCATGCCCGCGACGAAGCGGTTGATCTCGACGGGGCGCGGCTGCAGCGGCGTGCGGCGCGCGAAGGCGAGAAGCCGGCCGGTCAACTCGGCGGAGCTCTCGGCCGCGCGCAGGATCTGCTCGCTGGCGGCGCGCACCGCGGGATCGGTCGCGATCTCGGTCACGATCTCGGCGTTGCCGATGATCACCGTCAGCATGTTGTTGAAATCGTGGGCGATGCCCCCGGTGAGCTGACCCACCGCCTCCATTTTCTGCGCCTGGCGGAGCTGCTCCTCCAGCTTCTTGTGCGCGGTGATGTCGAGCCGCAGGCTGACGGTGCCGCCGTCCGACGTATGGCGCTCGAGCAGGTGGAACCAGCGGCCGTCGCGCCACGCCACCTCGGTGTCGGTATGACCGCGGCGGAACTGCGCGAGCCGTTCGCGGCGCCATTCCTCGGGACGGCCGACCGCCGCCAGTTCCAGCTCCAGCTCCGCCGCGGTCCGCACCATGTCCTCGATGCGCATGCCCACGGCCACGCGCGGCACGACGGCGGGATCCTCTACCCATTGCACGTCGTTCGTAAGGACGAGGCGCCCGTCGCGGTCGAACAGCCGGAAGCTGCCGGGGAAGACGCCGATCGCGTCGGCGAGGCGGGTTCGCGCCATCTCCGCGTCCGCGACCGCGCGCTCGTGCTCGCCGATCTTCGCCTGCAGCGATACGAGCGCGGTGGCTAGCCCGCCTTCGCTACGTCGCCGCCGCTGCCACTCGCGCACCAGCCACGCGGCCAGCAGGGCGATCGCGGCCGATCCCGCGAGCCATCCGATGGCGATCGTCCATGCGACGCGACGCCATCCCTCCAGAAGGGCGCCGATCCGGTCGCTGACGACGATCACCAGCTCGGGATAGGCGCGCAGGCTCCGGTAGGCGAGCAGACGGTCCTGCCGGTCGATCACGCCCACGGTCCGGAACACGCCGGCGGGGACGGTCGGCAGCCGATCGCGGAACACCTCCACGTCCGCGAACGAGCGTCCCATGGCATCGGCGACGAACGGGCTGCGCATCAGGAGGACGCCGTCGCGGCGGAAGAGCGCCACGACACGTTCCTCGCCGGCGGCATCGAGGGACCAGACGCGATCGAAGGGCCGCGGGTTGAGAGCGACCACGATGACCCCCCCGAACGAGCCGTCGGGCAATCGCCTCGTCGCGGTCACCGGAATGAACCAAGCGCCGGACGCCCGGCTGCGTAGAGGAACACCGACGGCCAGAGTCAAATCCTCGTTCGCGCGGTGCCGGCGGAAATACTCGCGATCGGAAAGGTCGAGGCCGCGGTTGCCACCGGTGTCGTAGAGGACGCGGCCATTGGCGTCTATGACCCAGGCACCCGTCAGGAAATCCCGCCCCGCCACCAGGGACCTGAACGCGCCATCCACGGCGGCGACATCGCGGGCCGAGTCCGCATCGAGCGTATCCAGGCGCTCGCGCATCCGATCGAGCAGACGCTCGGCCGTCTGCATCGTCCGCACGGTCTGCTCCTCGGCGAGCTGCGCGAACGACGCAACGAGGCGGCTCGACGCCGCGAGATCCTCGCTGCGCAAATAGTGGAGGAATACCGCGAGCGCGATCCCGGAGATCAGGATGTACGCCGCCGTGCCGACGATGATCCAGCGCCCCACCGAGCGTGGGCGACCGCTCCCCGCGACAGCCCCGTCATCCGGAGTCATGGCACCGGCTGCCTCCCGTGATGATCACGGCAGGCTCCCCCCTTCATTCAGTTATTGCTCATGTAACACGGCGGCGGCGAACTCGCCACCCGCACGCCGCGCGGCCGGTTCCCGATGGCGCCGCGATTCCCTAGGATCGGCCGCGATGAGCGATGATGATCTGCTTGCGGCCCTGCGCCGGCTGGGCCTCGTGGAAGCGGACGAGACTCCGCGCCGCACGCCACTGACCGGCGGTGTCTCCTCCGATATCTGGCGGATCGACGCCCGTCGCGGGACGTTCTGCGTCAAGCGGGCGCTGGCCCGGCTCAAGGTGGCGCAGGACTGGCGGGCGCCGGTCGGCCGCAACGCCTACGAGGTCGGCTGGATCGAGACCGCGAACGCCATCGTCCCCGGCGCCGCCCCGCGCCTCCTCGGGCACGATCCGTCGGCCGGCCTGTTCGCCATGGAGTTCCTCGACCCCGCGACGTTTCCCCTGTGGAAAGCGGAGCTGCGCGATGGCCGCGCCGACGCCGCCTTCGCGGGTCGGGTGGGCGCGGCTCTCGCCCGCATCCATGGTGCCACCGCCGGCGACCCCGCGGTCGCCGCGCGCTTCGCGACCGACGCCATCTTCCATGCGATCCGCCTCGAGCCGTACCTCGTCGCGACGGGCCGCGCCCATCCCGACCTCGCGCAGCGACTGGAGGCCCTCGCCGCCCGCACCGCCCGCGAGCGCCGCGCCCTGGTCCATGGCGATGTCAGCCCGAAGAACATCCTGATCGGGCGCGACGGGCCGGTCCTCCTCGACGCCGAATGCGCCTGGTTCGGCGATCCCGCGTTCGACATCGCCTTCTGCCTCAACCACATGCTGCTGAAATGCCTGTGGACGCCGCAGGCGACCGCCGGCTTCCTCGCGGCATTCGATGCCCTGGCCGCGGGTTGGCTGCGGGGCGTGACCTGGGAGGCGGCCGACGACGCCGAGGCACGGGCGGCCGCCCTCCTCCCCGGCCTGTTCCTCGCCAGGGTCGACGGCAAGTCGCCGGTCGAGTACCTGACGCGGGACGAGGACAAGGCGCGCGTGCGCCGCGTCGCGCGCGGCCTGCTGCAGGCTCCGCCCCGGCGGCTGGCCGCGATCCGCGACGCCTGGGGGGAGGAGCTCGACCATGCCTGACACCACGATCCGCCGCGTCGCCGCTCGCCGCGTCTGGGATTCCCGCGGCCGGCCGACGGTGGAGGCCGAGATCGAGACCGCGTCGGGTGCCGTCGGCCGCGCCATCGCGCCCGCCGGCGCCTCGACCGGGTCGGGCGAGGCGCTCGACCGGCGCGACGGCGGCCCGGCCTTCGGCGGCCTCGACGTCCAGGGCGCTCTGGCCGCGGTGCGCGACGAGATCGCGCCGGCCCTGGTCGGCCGCGACTGCGCCGACCAGGCGGATGTCGACCACGTGCTGATCGCGCTGGACGGGACCGCGGCCAAGTCGCGCCTCGGCGGCAACGCGACCATCGCGGTATCGATGGCGGTCGCCCATGCCGCCGCCGCGGCGCATGACGTGCCGCTGTGGCGCTGGATCGCCGGCGGCGCGCTCGACACGGGACCGGTCCGGCTGCCGTTGCCGGAGATCCAGATCTTCGGCGGCGGCGCCCATGCCGATGCGCGCGTCGACCTGCAGGACTTCATGGTCGTGTGTCCCGGGGCCGCCAGCTTCGCCGAGGCACTCGACCGCACCGCCGAGGTCTACCGCATCGCCGGCGCGATGATGGCCGAGAGCGGCCGGCGCCAGGGCATCGCCGACGAGGGCGGCTGGTGGCCGGTCTTCGCCGGCAACGAGGAGGCGATCGAGACGCTGACCCGCGCGATCGAGCGCGCCGGGTTCGGCGTGGGCGACGGCGTCGCCATCGCGCTCGACGTGGCGGCGACGCAGTTCGGCCGCGACGGCACCTACCGTCCCCGCCTGGAGCAGAAGGACTACCCGCGCGCCGAGTGGGCGCGCACGATCGAGGGCTGGATCGCGCGCTATCCCGTCGTCTCCGTCGAGGACCCGATGGCCGAGGACGACGCCCTGGGGATGCGCGCGGTGACGGCCGCCGTCGGCGACCGCGCGCTCGTCGTGGGCGACGACTTCCTCGTCACCAACGCGGCGCGTATCCGCGGGTCCGCCGGGGCCTGCACTGCCGCCCTCATCAAGCCGAACCAAGCCGGGACGCTGACCGAGACCAGGGCCGCACTCGACGCCGCCCGCGCCGCCGGCTGGAAGACCATCGTCTCGGCGCGATCCGGCGAGACCGAGGACGTGACCGTCGTCCATCTCGCAATCGGCTGGCAGGCCGACCAGCTCAAGGTCGGTTCGTTCGCCCGTTCCGAGCGGATGGCGAAATGGAACGAGGCCCTGCGCATCGAGGAAGCCCTTGGCGACCGCGCCCGCTTCGACGGGCGGGCGGTGTTCCCGGGATGACCTGGTGCGGCGCCGTCCTGGCGGATCACGCGGCGGCGCGGCCGACGGCGCCGGCCATCATTACCGAGGCCGAGACCCTGGACTGGGCCGGTTTCCACCGGCGCATCGAGGGCATGGCCGGGGCGTTGGCGCGTGGCCTCGCGCGCGACGCGCCGGTCGCGCTCGTCATGCGCGACGGCATCCGGCACGTCGTCGCGACCTTCGCCCTCCACCGGCTGGGCGTACCCTTTCTCGTGCTCGACCCGACCGACCCGCCGGAGGTGAGCGCCGCGCTGGCCGCCGCCGTCGGGGTGCGACTGACGCTCGGCGACGGTGCCGATGCCGCGACCGCGCCCGGCGCCTTCGCGCCGCTGCCGCTCGATGCCGAGGGCGAGTGCCCGGCGCCACCGCCCGCCGGGGACGCGATCTGCCTCTTCTCGCGATCGTCGGGGACCACCGCCGGCATTCCGCGGCTGGTCGCGACGACCCATGCGATGCAGAGCGCGCGGGCGCTCGCCGTGCAGGACCGCATGCTGCTCGGGCCGGGCGATCGCTATCTCGCGATCGTCTCCAACACTTTCGCGCTGGGACGCAACAGCACCTATCGCGCGATGCTGAGCGGCGGCGCGATGATCTTCCCGCCGATGCTGCGCGAGGTCGGCGACCTTGTCGACGTCGCCCGCCGTCGCGGCGCGACCTGGGCGGCGGTGACGCCTCATCATCTTCGCCGCCTCATCGCCGCGGCCGGCGAAGGGATGCTGCTGCCGGCGATGCGGCTGGTCTCCGTCACCGCCCCGCTCTCCGCCGGCGACGTGCAGGCGATCCGCCGCCACGTGTCCCCGCTGCTGCACAACATGTACGGCACCAACGAGGTCGGGATCCTGGCATTCGCCGGCCCGGACGACCTCGATCGGCAGCCGGGCTCGGTCGGCCGCGCGCCCACGGGGATAACGGTTGAGGCGGTCGACGCGGACGGCCGGACGCTGCCCGCCGGGACGGTCGGCGAGCTGCGCTTCGGCGGCGGACCGTTCCCGGACGGCTACCGCGCCGCGTCGTCGGGGGGCGGGCGGTTCGTCGGCGAGTGGTACTATCCAGGCGATGCGGGCGCCGTCGACGCGGACGGCTATATCCACCTTCACGGACGGGTCGACGACGTCGTCAACGTCGGCGGGCGCAAGATTCTGCCGCGGGACGTCGAAGACTGCGCCCGCGCGCATCCCGCCGTCGCCGACGCCGCGGTGGTGGCGCTCGACGAGCGGCATCTCGGCGCCATCGCGGTCGTCGTGTTCGTCGGCACGATCGAGCCCGACGCGCTGCTCGCCCATTGCCGCGAGCGGCTGGGCGAGCGCCGCGCGCCCCAGGCGGCGATCGCCGTCGAGGCGATCCCGCTCACGCCGATCGGCAAGCGCGACCGGCGGCGGCTGGCGGAGATGGCACTACTGGCCACCCGCCGCCCGGCTTGATTCCGCCGGCCGTGCGCCACAGCATCGGGGCCGGGGGGAAAACGCGATGGCAGCCGACGGGCTTCACGATCTTGGCGCGATCCTCGACCTGCTGGAAGCGCGCGGCCGGCTGATCCGGGTCGCGTCCGAGGTCGACCCGGTGCACGAGCTGGCGGGCATTGCCGCGCGTTTCGAGGGCGGCCCCCGCGCAGTGCTGTTCGAGAAGGTGCGCGGCCATGCCTGGCCCGTCTTCACCGGCCTCTACTGGTCGCGCGAGCTGCTGGGCGACCTCATGGGCAAGCCCGAGCGGGGCCTGCCGCAGCATGTCTCGTCCTGCATCCGCAACTGGCAGCAGCGGCCGGTCGATCCGGTGGTGGTCGCCACCGGCCCGGTCATGGAAATCACCGAGGCGACGGTCGATCTGGCGCGGCTGCCAATTCCGACCCATGCCGCAGCCGACGGCGGCGCCTATTTCGACGCGGCGGTGGTGATCGCGCGCGACCCCGACACGGGCGTGCGCAACGCGTCGATCCAGCGCTTCATGGTGACCGGCCCCGACACCATGACCATCAACATCGACGCGGGCCGCCACCTGGAGCTCTACCTGCAGAAGGCGGCGGCGCGCGGCGAAAGCCTCTTCTTCACCCTCAACGCGGGTGTCGGGCCCGGCCTCCACTTCGCCGCCGCCACCCCGGCCGAGGCGGCACCCGCCGACACCGACGAGCTCGGCATCGCCAGCGAATTCCATGGCGCCGCGCTGGAGCTGGTGCCCGGCACCATCTCCCCGGTCGAGATGGTCGCCCACGCGATGATCGCGCTGGAATGCGAGATGGTCCCGGGCGAGATGGCCGACGAAGGGCCGTTCGCGGAGGTCACCGGCTACTACGCCCGCCGCGCGCCGCGCCCGCTCGTCCATGTCCGGCGCATCCATCGCCGGCGGCGGCCGGTGTTCCAGACCATCATCTCCGGCAAGGAAGTGTGGAACTCGGTCGGCCTGCTGGGCGAGGCCAACGTGCTGACGCTGCTGCAACGCCAGGTGCCGGGTGTCGCCGACGTCTACTTCACCCATGGCGGCTGCGGCTTCTACCATGCCGTCGTCGCCATGCGGCAGAAGCGGGCGGGCTGGTCGAAGCAGGCGATCATGGCGGCGTTCGCGGCCTTTCCGCCCCTCAAGATGGTGACGGTGGTCGACGACGACGTCGACATCCGCAGCGCGTCCGACGTCGAGTGGGCGATGGCGACGCGCATGGACCCGGTCGCCGGCATCGTCGTCGTCGACAAGGTGTTCGGCCACGGCCTAAATCCCAGCTTCCCGGACTATCTCGGCGCCAAGGTCGGCTTCGACGCCTGCCGCCCGTTCCCCTTCCGCTACGAGCACGACCGCGCCTTCTTCAAGCCGGTCGACCTCGCCCGCCACGACGTGCGGATTCCGGAGCCGGCACCAGCCACCGACATGGTCGCCGCCAACAGCGGGAACGACGCCGTCGCGGGCGGAGCGGCGATGTGACCGGCGCCGGCCAAGGCGGTCCCTGGCGCGGCGACACGCTGGCCGGCCATGCCGCGACGCGGGCACGCGCACCCGCCATCCTGACCGACGCCGAGACCGTCGACTGGGCCGGCTTCCAACACCGGATCGAGGCCGCCGCGGCCGGGTTCCTGGCACACGGCATCGGGGTCGGGACACCGGTGGCCCAGATGGCGACGAGCACGCCCGATTTCCTCGTCGCCTCCTTCGCGCTCTGGCGCATCGGCGCCGGCGTCCTTTCGCTCGATCCGGCGGAGCCGGCCGCCCAGGCGGCCGACCTGATGGACCGGATCGGCGCGCGGCATGTGGTGGGCGGCACCGTCGCGGGACGCGAGGGGCAGTCGGTCCCGATCGCATCGGACGGTCATGCGGACGGCGCGCTGCCGCCACCGCCCGCGCCGGAGTCCGTCTGCGTCTATCGCCGATCGTCGGGAACGACCGCCGGCGTGTCGAAGGTCGTGGCGAGCACCCATCGCCGCGAGCAGGAGCGCGGACAGTCGCTGGCCGGCCTGATGCCGCGCACCGCCGACGACCGCTACCTCGCGATCATGACGATGGCGCACGGCTTCTCCGCCGGCTCGGCCCAGCGCGGGATCATGAATGGCGGCGCGGTGATCCTGCCCGGCCGCCTCGTCACCGTGGACGACCTCGTCGGCGCCGCGCGGCGCCACCGGGCGACCTGGACAGCGCTCACCCCCTTCCATCTGCGCACCCTGCTGCGCACACCGCGCCCGGAGCCGCTGCTGCCCGACGTGCGGATACTGGTCAGCACGGCCGCACTGACCGCAGCCGAGCGCATTGCCGTCATGGAGCGTGTCTCGCCCGGGCTCTACATGTCCTACGGCGCGAACGAGATCGGCGGCATCGTCGGCTGCGGCCCCGAGGACCTGCGCCGCCACCCGGAGACGGTCGGCCGTACGGTCGAGGGCGTAGACGCCGAGGCCGTCGACGACGCCGATCGCCCGGTGGCGCCGGGCGAGGTCGGCGAGCTGCGCTTCCGCCACCCGGACTTTCCGGCCGCTTATGCCGCAGCCCCGCCGGAGACCACCAGCCGTTTCAAGGATGGCTGGTTCTACCCGGGCGATCTCGGGACGATCGACGCCGACGGGTTCATCTTCCTCAAGGGCCGGGTCGACGACCTCGTCAACGTCGGCGGCACCAAGATCTACCCGAGCGACGTGGAGGAGTGCCTGACGCGCCATCCGGCCGTTGCCGAGGCCGCGGCCTTCGGCGTCGCGACGGTGCTGCGCGGCGAGAGGCTGGTCGCCGCCGTCGTGCTGCGCGGGCCCGCGACGGCCGACGCGCTGCGGGCGCATTGCAGCGCCGCGCTCGGCGCCGAGCGCGCGCCCCGCGCGATCCTCGTCATCGATGAATTGCCGCGCACCGCCATGGCCAAGCCGGATATCCGGGCGCTTCGCGCGCTGGCCGGCGCACGCCTGGCGCAAGGCTGGGATGCCTGATGCGGGAGAGCTGGTTCGGGGCGGGCATCGCCCATTTCGCGCAAACGACGCCCGACGTACCCGCGATCCTGACGACCGACACGGTGATCGACCGCGCCGACCTGCACCGCCGCGTCGAGGCGAAGGCGGCCGCCTTCCTCACCCACGGCATCGGGCCCGGCGCCGTCGTGGCTCTCGTCATCCGCGACCGGGCCGAGGACCTGATCGCCCATTTCGCCGTCCTGCGCCTCGGCGCGGCGCTCCTCTGCCTCGACCCCGGCGAGCCGCCGGCGCTCGCTCGCGCGCTGGTCGAGCGGGCGGGGGCAGGCTTCCTCATCGGGACCGCCGCCGATGCGGCGATCGGCGGTGCCCGGTTCGTCGATGGCGACGCCACGTCGGGCGGCGATCCCGCGACCCTGCCGCCGCCGCCCGGCCCCTCGGCGGTGTGCTTCCTCGCCCGCTCGTCGGGCACCACGTCGGGCGTGCCGAAGCTGGCATCGATGACCCACGGCCGCCAGCTCGAGCGGTGGGTCACCATCAACCGGCGCTTCCCGCGGGCACCGGCCGCACGGTTCCTCGCCGTCGTCTCCATCGCCTTCGCATTCGGGCGCAACGGTGCGATGCGCTCGCTCGACCAGGGCGAATCGCTGATCCTGCCGCCGCCGCTGAAGACGGTCGCCGGGCTCGCGGCCGTCGCCCGCGATCTCGGCGCCACCTGGACGTCGCTGACGCCGGCCCATCTGCGCACGCTGGTCGCCGAAGCGCCGGCCGACCGGCCGCTGCTGCCGTGGATGCAGATCCTGTGCAGCACGGCCGCGCTCTCGATCGCCGAGCGGCGAGCGGTGCTGGAGCGCGTCTCGCGGCAGCTCTTCATCATGTACGGGAGCAACGAGGTCGGCACGCTGGCCATCGCCGGCCCCGACGATCTCGCCGACCGGATCGACACCGTCGGGCAGGCGCTCGACGGCATCGCGGCCGAAGTCGTCGCCGACGATGCGCCGCTGCCGGCCGGCCGCATCGGCGAGCTGCGCTTCGCCCATCCCGCGTTCCCCCGTCACTATGTCGATGCCGTCGCCGGCTCGGCCGGCCGGTTCGCCGGTGGCTGGTACTATCCGGGCGACGTCGGCACGATCGACGCGGACGGCTTCATCTTCCTCAAGGGCCGCATCGACGACGTGATCAATGCCGGCGGGCAGAAGATCTATCCCGCCGACATCGAGGAATGCCTCGTCGCCCACCCGGCGGTGGCCGAGGCGCTGGCATTCGGCCTGGCGGAGCGGCGCGACGGGACGGCGCCGGCGGCACTCGTCGTGCTGAGGCGGCCCTGTCCGACGGCGGACCTGGAGGCGCATTGCGTCGCCATGCTGGGACGCGGGCGGGCGCCGCGCGCCGTGCGGGTGGCGGCCGAGCTGCCGCGCACGGCGATCGGCAAGATCGACCGCACGGCGGTGCAGGCGGCATGGGCCGCCGCCGGAGCATGACGGGATGACGTCGGCGGCGTGGTTCGGCGCCGGCATCGCCCGCTTCGCGGCAGAGACACCCCGCGCGGCCGCGATCGTGACGCGCGAGGCGACGATCGACCGCGCCGCGCTGCACGCCCGGGTCGAGGGAAAGGCGGCCGCCTTCCAGGCGCGCGGCATCGGGCCGGGCATCGCGACGGCGCTGGCGATCCGCGACCGGCCGGAGGATGTGGTCGCGCTCTTCGCTCTCCTGCGCCTCGGCGCGCCGGTCCTCTGCCTCGACCCCGCCGAGCCGCCCACCCTCAGCCGCGCGCTGATCGGGCGCGCCGGCGCACGCTTCCTCGTCGGCGCCGGGGCGGACGCCGCGATCGGCGGCGCCGAATGGGTGCATGCCGACGCCGCGGGCGGCGGCGATACGAAGTCCCTTCCGGCGCCGCCCGATCCATCGGCCGTGTGCTTCCTCACGCGATCCTCGGGCACCACGTCGGGCGTGCCCAAGCTGGTCGCGACGACGCATGCGCGCCAGCTCGGGCGCTCGTCGACGAGAAACGGGAGCTTCGTGCGAACGCCCGCCGACCGCTACCTCTCGGTCGTCTCGATCACCTTCTCCTACGGCCGCGGCGGCGTGATCCGCTCGCTGGATGAGGGTGGGTCGGCGATCCTGCCGCCGCCGCTCAAATCAGTGGCCGCCCTTGCGGCCGTCGCGCGCGAGCTCGGCGCCACCTGGACCTCGCTGACGCCGCGGCACCTGCGCACCCTCGTCGCCGGGGCGCCGGCCGACCGGCCGCTGCTGCCGTGGATGCGGATTCTGTGCAGCACCGCAGCACTTTCGACCACCGAGCGCCGCGCGGTGATGGATCGCATCTCGCCGCAGCTCTTCATCATGTACGGGAGCAACGAGGTCGGCGACCTCGCCGTCGCCCGTCCGGACGATCTCGCCGGCCGGATCGATACGGTCGGGCGGGCCATCGCGGGGATCGAGGCCCAGGCGGTGGACGGCGACGCACCGCTGCCGCCCGGTCGCGTCGGCGAGCTGCGCTTCGCCAGCCCGGCATTTCCCCGCTCCTACCTCGACCGCGTGCCCGGCTCCGCCGGGCGCTTCGTCGACGGCTGGTACTATCCGGGAGACGTCGGCACCATCGACGTGGACGGCTTCATCTTCCTCAAGGGCCGCGTCGACGACGTGATCAACGCCGGCGGGCAGAAGGTCTATCCGGCCGACATCGAGGAATGCCTGACCGCCCATCCCGCGGTCGCCGAGGCGCTCGCGTTCGGGCGGCCGGAGAAGCACGAAGGCATGGCGCCGGTCGCCGCGGTGGTGCTGCGCCGGCCCTGCCCGACCGCCGAGATCGAGGCGCATTGCGTCGCGGTGCTGGGACGCGCGCGGGCGCCGCGCGTGATCCGCGTCCTGGCCGACCTGCCGCGGACGCCTCTCGGCAAGATCGACCGCGGGGCCGTGCCCGCCGCATGGATCGCCGCCGGCGATGACCGGGACGCGAGCAGATGACGGCGCGGACATGGTTCGGGGCAGGCATCGCGGGGTGGGCGGCGGCGACGCCCGGCACCGCTGCGATCGTGACCCGCGAGACGACGATCGACCGCGCCACCATGCGTGCCCGCGTCGACGGGAAGGCGGCCGCCTTTCATGCGCGCGGCATCGGGCCGGGCAGCGTCACCGCGCTGGCGATTCGCGACCGGGCCGAGGACGTGATCGCACTCTTCGCCCTCCTGCGCCTCGGCGCGCCGCTCCTCTGCCTCGATCCGGGCGAGCCGCAGGCGGTGAGCCGCGCGCTGATCGATCGTGCGGGCGCGCGATTCCTCGTCGGCGCTGAAGCCGACGCCGCGATCGGGGGCGCCACCTTCGTGGACGTGGACGCGGCCGTCGAGGGCGGCGGCCCGGGCCACCTGCCCCCGCCACCCGATCCTTCCGCGGTGTGCTTCCTCAACCGCTCCTCGGGGACCACGTCCGGCGTTCCCAAGCTGGCCGCCACGACGCATGGCCGGCAAGTCGAGCGTGCGCGGGCGGGGAGCGACCACTTCCCCCTGATCCCAGCCGACCGCTACCTCGCCGTGATCTCGATCGCCTTCTCATTCGGGCGCAACGGCGTCACCTACTCGCTCGACGAGGGCGGCACGGTGATCCTGCCGCCGCCGCTGAAGAGTGCCGCCGGGCTGGCGGCCATCGCCCGCGACCTGGGCGCCACCTGGACGTCGCTGACGCCGGCTCATCTGCGCACGCTGGTCGCCGGCGCGCCGGACGACGGGCCCCTCCTGCCGTGGATGCGCATTCTGTGCAGCACCGCGGCGCTCTCGATCGCCGAGCGGCGCGCCGTGCTGGAGCGCGTCTCGCGCCAGCTCTTCGTCATGTACGGCAGCAACGAGAGCGGCGCCCTGTCGATCGCACGGCCCGGTGATCTCGTCGACCGGATCGACACGGTCGGGCGGGTCCTGGACGGGATCGTAGCCGAAGCGGTCGACGGCGACAGCCCGCTGCCGCCCGGCCGCATCGGCGAACTGCGCTTCGCCAGCCCGGTATTCCCCCGCTCCTATGTCGACGCCGTGCCCGGCTCCTCGGGTCGGTTCGTCGACGGCTGGTACTACCCGGGCGATACCGGCCTGATCGACGACGACGGCTTCATCTTCCTCAAGGGCCGCGTCGACGACGTGATCAACGCCGGCGGGCAGAAGGTCTATCCGGCCGACATCGAGGAGTGCCTGGCCGCCCATCCCGCGGTCGTCGAGGCGCTCGCCTTTGGGCTGCCGGAGAAGCGTGAAGGCATCGCGCCGTTCGCCGCGGTGGTGTTGCGTCGGCCATGCCCGGCCGCCGAGCTGGAAGCCCATTGCATCGCTGCGCTCGGACGCGCGCGGGCTCCTCGGATGATCCGCGTCCTCACCGCCCTGCCGCGCACGCCGCTCGGCAAGATCGACCGCGCGGCCATGCCGGCGGCGTGGGCCGCCGGCGGCCGATCACAGGAGGAGCAACGCCGATGACGTCGAGGACGTGGTTCGGCGCCGGCATCGCCCGTTTCGCGCAGGCGATGCCGCAGGCGTCCGCGATCGTGACGCCGGACGGGGTCATCGACCGCGCCACCCTGCAGCGCCGTATCGAGGAGAGGGCGGCGGCGCTTCTCGGTCGCGGCATCGTGCCCGGGGTCACGGTGGCCCTCTTCATGCGCGATCAGGTCGAGGATCTGATCTCCTATCTCGCTCTCGCCCGGCTGGGCGCTCCGATCCTCTGCCTCGACCCGGGCGAGCCGCAGCTCAATCGCGCGCTGACCGAGCGCGCCGGCGCGCGGTTCCTCATCGGGGCCGCGGCCGACGCGATGGCCGGCGGCTGGGAGTTCCTGGACGCGGTCACGCTCGGCGCCGGCGACGCGAGCGCCCTCCCGCCGCCGCCCGAGCCGTCCGCCGTCGGGTTCCTCAGCCGTTCGTCGGGCACCACGTCAGGCGTGCCCAAGCTGACGCGCGTGACGCATGCCCACCATCTGGGACGCGCCGATGCCTTCAATCGTCGGTTCGCGCGCACGCCGGACGAGCGCTACGTCGCCATCCTCTCGGTCGCGTTCGAGCTGGGGCGCAGCGTCTTCACCCGCGCGCTGGAGGAAGGCGGATCGGCGATCCTGCCCCCGCCCCTGAAGAGCGTCGACGCGCTGGCCGCGACCGCCCGAGAGCTCGGCGCGACGTGGACGGCGCTGACACCGGCGCATCTGCGCTCGCTGGTCGCCGCCGCTCCGGCCGGCGGGCAGCTGCTGCCGTGGATGCGGATCCTGTGCAGTGCGGCTGCCCTGACGGCGGCGGAGAGGCGCCAGGTGATGGAGCGCATCTCGCCGCGGCTATCGATCCTGTACGGCACCAACGAGATCGGGGCGCTCGCGATAGCCCGGCCCGAGGACCTTTCTCGCCGCATCGACACGGTCGGCCGTGTCCTCGACGGGATCACGGCCGAAGCGGTCGACGGGGATACGCCCTTGCCCGCGGGTCGGATCGGCGAGCTGCGATTCTCGAGCCCCGAGTTCCCCAGCTCCTATGTCGATGCCGTCCCCGGCTCCGGCGGCCGGTTCGTCGGCGGCTGGTACTATCCGGGGGATATCGGTGCGATCGACGCGGACGGCTTTCTCTTCCTGAGGGGCCGAACCGACGACATGATCAATGCCGGCGGCCGCAAGATCTACCCGGCGGACATCGAGGATTGCCTGACACAGCATCCGGCCGTCGCCGAGGCCTTCGCATTCGGCCTGCCCGAGCGCCATGAGGGCACCGCCGCCGTCGCCGCGATCGTGCTGCGGGCGCCCTGCCCGCTCGTCGAAATCCGGGCGCATTGCATCTCCGTCCTCGGCCAGGGCCGGACGCCCAGGATTCTGCGTGCCTTTCCGGCTCTGCCGCGCACGCCGCTCGGCAAGATCGACCGCGCGGCCATGCTGGCGGCGTGGACCGCCGGCGGCTGACCGCCCTGGCGCTAGCGAACGACGGGATCGAGCAGCGACGGGTCGTCGTCGATCTTGCCGTCGTTGAGGCGCGTGGAGACCGGCCACGCCGTCATCGCGGCCTCGGGAAAGGGACGCAGCCAGGCCGCCAGCCGGTCGGCCGGGGCCTCGGCGGCCCCCAGCCACGCGTCCCAGGCGTCCGGCGGCAGGATGACCGGCATCCGGTCGTGGACACGTCCCACCAGGGGGTTGGCCGCGGTCGTCACGATGGTGAAGCTGCGCAGCCATTCCCCGGCCGCACCCGAGGCATCGGAGTCGGGCCGCCGCCAGCCTTCCCACAGCCCGGCGAAGGCGAAGGGTGCGCGATCGGCCATGGCGAAGGCCCAGGGAAGGCGTTCGCGGCCCCGCCGCTCCCACTCGTAGAAGGCGTCGGCCGGCACCAGGCAGCGCCGTCGGGCGAAGGCCTGGCGGAACGCCGACGTCGTCGCCACGGTCTCGGCGCGCGCGTTGATCAGCTTCCAGGCGATCTTGCGGTCCTTGGCCCAGCTCGGCACGAGGCCCCAGTGCAGCGCGTCGAGCCGCCGTTCGCCGGTCTCGGGGGTCAGGCGCACGACCGGCAGGTTCGTCCCCGGCGTCGCGTTCCAATGCGGCGCGGTGTTCGGCAACGGCCCCGACAGGCCGAACAGCCGGGCCAGCGCCTCGACGTTGCTGGTATGGACGTAGCGGCCGCACATCGGGGCCGCGGCCTCAGAACGCGGTCGGCAGGCCGATGGCCGCGGGATCGATGCGATAGAGGCGCGCGCAGAACTCGCAGCGCACCTCGATCCGCCCGTCCACCACCAGATCGGCGCGGTCGGCTTGCGGCAGCGAAGCCAGGATCGACAGCACCCGCTCCTCGCTGCAGCGGCAGGCATCGGCGACCGGCCCCGGCGGGAACACCCGGACACCCTGCTCGTGGAAGAGGCGGAACAGCAGCCGTTCGGGCGCGAGATCGGGGCTCAGCAGCTCCTGGTTCCGGGCGGTGCCGATCAGCGTCATGACATGGCGGAACTGGTCGTCGCGCGCCTCGCCCTCCTCGCCGCGGGCCGCCTCGGGCAGGCGCTGGACCATGACCGCGCCGCCGCGCCACGCCGCCTCCGGCCCCTCGCGCCCGACCGCCAGGCGGATGCCGGTCTCGATCTGCTCGGACTGGCGAAAATAGTGGTGGGCGGCGTCGACGAGGCTGGTGCCGACCAGCTCGACGATCCCCTGGTAGCGTTCGGTCTCCGGCCCCTGGTCGATGGTGAACGCGAGGTGCCCGGTGCCGAGCAGCCGATGCGCCGAGGCGCCCGACGCCTCCAGCGCGGCCAGGCGGTCGGCGTCGTACTGGGCATAGCCGCGCACGGCCCGCGCGCCCGTGTCGTAGTCGGCGACCAGCAGCTTGATCGGCCCGTCGGTGCGCGTCTGCAGCGTCAGGATGCCGTCGAACTTCAGCATCGTCGCCACCGTGGCAGCGAGCAGCACCATCTCGCCCAGGCGCGTCGCCACCGTTTCGGGGTAGTCGTGGCGCGTCAGGATCTGGTCCAGCACCGGCCCCAGCCGCACCAGGCGGCCGCGCAGCCGGTGCGGCTCGACCTGGAACGGCTGGACGAGATCGTCGGCGACCGCGCTGCCGCCGGACGACGTCACACCAGGCACCAGGCGAGGATGGCCTTCTGCGCGTGCAGCCGGTTCTCCGCCTCGTCCCACACCGCCGACTGCGGGCCGTCGATCACCTCGTCGGTGACCTCCTCGCCACGGTGGACCGGCAGGCAGTGCATGAAGATCGCTTCCCGCCCGGCCAAGTCCATCAGCCGCTGGTCGACCCTATAGGGCGCCAGCAGGTTGTGACGGCTGCCGGCATCGGTGTCGCCCATCGAGACCCAGGCGTCGGTGACGACGCAGTCGGAGCCCTTCACGGCGACCTCGGGGTCGTCGACGATGGTGATCCGCCCGCCCTCGCGCTTCGCCCAGCCGATCAGCTCCGGCGGCGGCTGCAGCTCGCGCGGGCAGGCGATCCGGAACTCGAAGCCGAAGCGCACGGCGGCGTGGATCCACGAGGCCGCGACGTTGTTGCCGTCGCCGCTCCAGGCGACCACGCGGTCGCGGATCGGCCCCTTGCGCTCCTCGAACGTCATGACGTCCGCCATGAGCTGGCAGGGATGGCTGCCGTCGGTCAGCCCGTTGATCACGGGCACCGTGGCCGCCGCCGCCATCTCGCGCAGCTTGTCCGGCTTGTTGGTGCGGATCATGATCGCGTCGACATAGCGCGAGAGCACCCGCGCGGTGTCGGCGATGGTTTCGCCGCGCCCGAGTTGCATGTCGGCCGCCGACAGCGCCACCACCTCTCCCCCGAGCTGGCGCATGGCCACCTCGAAGGAGACGCGGGTGCGGGTCGAAGGTTTCTCGAAGATCATCGCCAGCGTCTTGCCGGCGAGCGGCCGCTCCGCCGGCCGCTGGGGGCCCGCCTTGTAGGCGGCGCCCTGGTCGATGATCGAGCGGAGCGTCCCGCCGTCGATGAGATCGAGGTCGAGGAAGTGACGCGGCTGGGCCGCGGTCAGTTGGTCCATTCCCGGCATGTCTTGTCGACGATGGCGATGGCCTCGTCGATTTCCCCCTCTCCGATGATGAGTGGCGGCAGCAGCCGCACCACGTACTCGCCCGCGCCGACGGTGAGCATGCCGTTGTCGCGCAGTTTGGTCCCGAAATCGCCGCTCGGCACGACGCAGCGCAGGCCGAGCATCAGGCCCGAGCCCCGCACCTCGGCCAGCACCTGCGGGTACTTCGCGACCACGTCGCTCATGCGGTTCCACAGGATGCCGCCGATCCGCTCGACCCGCTCGAGGAAGCCGTCCTCGAGGATCACGTCGAGCACGGCGTTGCCCATCGCCATGGCGAGCGGGTTGCCGCCGAAGGTCGAGCCATGCGTGCCCGGGGTCAGCCCGACCGCCGCCTTCTCGGTGGCGAGGCAGGCGCCCACGGGGAAGCCGCCGCCGATGCCCTTGGCGACCGTCATGACGTCGGGGGCGACCCCCGCCCACTCATGGGCGAAGAGCTTGCCGGTGCGGCCGACGCCGCACTGCACCTCGTCGAACACCAGCAGCAGGCCGAACTCGTCGCAGATCTGCCGGAGCTCGCGCAGATAGGCCAGCGAGGCCGGGCGGATGCCTCCCTCGCCCTGCACCGGCTCGATCATGATCGCGGCGGTATCGTCGCGGATCGCGGCGCGCAGCTCGTTGGTGTTGTTGAAGGCGACGTGGTCGAAACCCTCGGGGATCGGGTCGAAGCCCTTGGTGTACTTGTAGCCGCCGGTCGCCGCGATCGTCGTCAGCGTCCGGCCGTGGAAGGCCGCCTCGGCGGTGATGACGCGGAAGCGCTCGGGGTTGCCGGTCTCGTCATGGTACTTGCGCACCAGCTTGATCGCGCACTCGTTCGCCTCGGCACCGGAGTTCGTGAAGAACATCGTGTCGGCGAAGGTGCGGTCGACCAGCCGCTGCGCCAGCCGCTCGCCCTCGGGGATGCGCCAGAGGTTGGAGACGTGCCACACCTTCTTCGCCTGCTCGATCAGCTTGGCCACCAGATAGGGGTGGTTATGGCCGAGGCAGGTGACGGCGATGCCGCTGGCGAAGTCGAGGAAGCGCCGCCCGTCGGTCGCGTAGAGGTAAGCACCGTCGCCCCGCTCGAAGGCGAGGTCGACACGGGCGTAGGTCGGCATGACGGGCGAGATCATCGGCTGTCCTCCTGGATGCGCGGAGACCGGCCAACCCCAAATCGAACCGGGCCGCACGTGCGGCCCGGAAAAGCGAAGAATATCGGGGTTGGGCCGGTAGCTGTCAATCGGACGGCACGCGTCGGCGTCGCGTCGCCGCGCCGGAAGCACCGTCCCTTGCGATGGCCGAGGTCATCATGGGCGGGAACCTACCAGACGGCCGGCCGCGCGAAAATCGCGAACTTGTCCCGAGACAAGCCCGCGCCAACGGGCCGCTGGCAAGTCGCGGGCACGGCGCCTAACGTCCCCGGCCGGCCGCGTGCGGCGGTCGAGGGGAGATGATCATGGCGATAGGACGCAGGGTGCTGGTGCAGGGTCTCGCCGCGGCGGCGCTGCTGGGCGGGTGCGCCGCGATGCCCGCCGAGGCACCGGCCGACCGGGCGGCGCTGCAGGCGCATCTGATGGGGCTGGAGATCGCGAGCTGGCAGTATTTCAAGGACAAGGACGTGGCGGCGATGGGCGCCTACCACGGTGACGGCGCGATGCTGGTCTTCGCCGACGGGTCGCGCTTCACCGAGGCCGAGTACCTGGCGATCATGCCCAGCTTCGACGTCGAGAGCTTCGCGGTCGACCGCGGCTCGGCCCACACCATCCTGGTTTCGCCCGACGTGGCCATCCTGATGTACCGGGCGAGCTACACCGCCGGCATGAAGGGCCAGCGGCCGACGACCACGTCCGTCATTTCGTCTTCCACCTATGTCCGCCGCGGCGGTAAGTGGCTGAGCGTCCTCTACCAGGAGACGCCGGTGAAGTAGCGCCGTCAGGCCTTCAGCTTGTAGCCGATCCGGAAGAGGTGGTGGCAGAGTGCCCAGAGCGCCACGACCGCCGCCGTGAGCGCGGCATAGCCGACGGCGAGGTCGCCGTCGGCATGCCCGATGAACCCCGCCCGGAAGCCGTCGATCATGTAGAAGAACGGGTTGAGATGGGCGACGAAGGCCCATTCCGGCGGCAGGCGCTCGGCCGAATAGAAGGTGCCGGAGAGGAACGACAATGGCGTCACCACGAAGTTGGTGACGGCAGCGGTGTGGTCGAACTTCTCCGCCCACAGTCCCGTCAGGATGCCGATCAGCGCCAGCATCAGCGACCCCGCGGCGGCGTGGAAGACCACGGCGACGGGGTCGGCGACCGGCATCGGCACGAGGCAGGCCATGACGATGCCGACCGCCGCGCCGACGACGAGCCCGCGCGTCAGGCCGGCCAACGCGATCGCCGAGGTCAGGGCGCCGGCCGAGAGGGGCGGCATCAGCAGGTCGACGAAGGTGCCCTGCACCTTGGCGATGACCAGCGAGGACGAGGTGTTGGCGAAGGCGTTCTGCACCATCGTCATCATGACGAGGCCGGGTGCGAGGAACTGGACGTAGGGCACGCCGCCGATGGTCCGCGCGTCGCCGCCCAGCGCCAGCGCGAAGATGGCGAGGAACAGCAGCGTCGTGGTCAGCGGCGCGGCCACCGTCTGGATCGCGATCTTGGCAAAGCGCAGAACCTCCTTGCGATAGAGGGTCCAGGCGCCGCGCAGGTTGCCGCCGGCATAGGGCTGCCAGACGTGCCCGGGATCGCCCTGCGAGGCCGGTGTCATGGGCGGGGCGCCTCCGCCGCCGGGGCGGCGGGCGGCGGCCACGGCCGTTCGCCGACCACGACCTGATGCGGATAGGGGATCTCGATGCCGGCGGCGTCGAAGGCCTTCTTCATGCGGCGGTTGAACTCCCTGGCGACCGACCATTGCTTGCCGGGCGGCGTGCGGATGCGGGCGCGGACGACGATGGCGCTGTCGGCGAAGCGCTCGAGGCCGAGCAGCTCGATGGGGGCGGCGATCATCCCGGCGAAGGCGGTGTCCGCACGCATCTCCGCGTCGATCTCGGCCAGGACGCCCGTCACCCGCTCGAGGTCGCTGCCGTAGCCGACATTGGCGTCGATGACGGCATAGGCGAAGTCGCGCGTCATGTTCTTGACCGAGGTCACGTTCGAGAACGGGATGGTGTGGACCGCGCCGGTGACGTCGCGCAGGCGCAGCGTGCGGATGCTGAGCCCCTCGACCACGCCCGAGCGCCCGTCGACCTCGACCACGTCGCCGATGTTGATGGTGCCTTCGAGCAGGATGAACAGGCCGGTGATCACGTCTTTCACGAGCGCGTTGGCGCCGAAGGCGACGGCGATGCCGATGATGCTGGCGCCGGCCAGGAGTGGCGCGATGTTGACGCCCAGCTCGGATAGCGCCACCAGCACGAAGATCGTCGCCAGGACCACCATGGCGACGTTGCGCAGGAGCGGCAGGAAGGTGCGCAGCCGTACCGCCGTGCCGGCGCGCGACCCGTTGCGCGCCAGCCGCAGCAGCGTGCGCTCGATGACGCGGTCGACCAGCTCCCACACGAAGAGCGTCAGCAGGCCCACGGCGACCACCGAGACGACGCCGCCGGCCAGCCGCTGGCCGAACGAGGACGCGAGCCAGCCCAGCGATTCGAGCCCCCATGCCTGCAGCACCAGCACCGCCGCGATGGCGCCGATCGCCGCGGTGGCCACCAGCCCCACGATCGCCACGTAGCGGTTGGCACGGGTCTCGATGTTGGGGAACTCGCGGGCGACCGCCGGATCGACCGCGAAGACCCGGCGGATCAGCCGGCGGATGCCCCGCAGCGTCAGCGCCGCCAACACGACGATCAGCGCCGAGGCGGCCGACGCCTTCAGCACGAAGGCGAAGCCGCTGGGGATGCGGAAGGCCCAGACGATGGTGAGGACGCCGACATAGGCCAGCGCCAGCACGTGCCAGGCTTCCGCCAGCCAGCCGCGCACCGCCGACACCGCCGCCGGGGTCGGGTTGGGGCTCTCCGCGGCAGGGGCTCCATGGAGCCAGGCCGCGACGGGAACGCGGTTCTGGAGGACGAACACGACCGCGAGGCCGGCCACCACGAGGCCGAGGACGCGGTCGAGGACCTCGTGGATCGAGACCGGCAGGCCCAGCAGGAACGCGATGTCGAGCATCGCGAAGCCGTAGACGGCGAGCGCCACGAAGCGCCAGACCCAGATCACCAGGTAGTTGGCGGTTTCCCCCTCCATCGGCGGCACGCGCAGGCCGGGGGCATCGGGCATCAGCACCGCGCGGGCGACGGCGCCGGCCAACCGCGCGAGCAGGATCGCGCGCGTCACCGTCAGGCTGATGAAGCGCGCGTCGAACTCCGCCGGCATCACGGCGAGCGCACCGTAGGTCACCGCGGCGAAGACCACGACGGGCGCCACCTCCAGCGCCAGCCGCATGAACACGTAGGGAACGCGCCGCCAGCGACCGATCACCTGCCTGCGCCGGAGTGCCGCACGGGGCTGGCGCAGCGCCCACCAGCCGAGCAGCTCGACCACCGCCGCGATGCCGACGACCATCGCCAGCTCGGCCAGGATGCGCACCCAGCGGGTGCGGCTCGCCGCGTCGTCGATCTGGTCGACCAGCCAGTCGCCGAGCTTCGGCAGGTTCGCGACCAGCGCACCCGCGTCGACGATGGCGCCCACCACGGCGTCGGCGATGCGCCCGATCCGGTCGACCAGGAGCTGGCCCATGGCCGCGTCGGGCGTGGCGGCGGGTGCGGCCCGCTGCTCCGCCTCGGCCAGCAGGCGCAGCTGGCGCACCAGATCGGCGCGGCGCTCGGGATCCTCGATGGCCGCGGCGAGCCGGCCCGCCTCCTCGCGGGTCTTCGTGTCCGGTGCGTTCCCGTCAGCTTCTTTCCCGCCGGGGGCCTTCGCGTCCTGGGCTGCCGCGAGGGCGGCGGGGGGCACCTGGGCCTCAGCCGGGCCGCAGGCGAGGCAGGCCACCCCCCACAGGAGGACGGCGATGGTCAGCAGACGCGGCAAGGAGGCTCTCCGGACACGGCCAATGCGCCCATATGGCGCCTTCCGGCGTCTCAGTCGAGCGGCGACCAGGGGGTGAGCGTCAGCAGGATGAAGGCCGCGCAGGCGACGAGGATGATCCCGGAGACGCGCGAGACCCAGACGAGATGGATCTCGCTGACGAGATGGCGGACCCCGCCCGCCGCCGCGCAGAGGAGCAGCCACCAGCCGAGCGAGCCCGCGAACACGCCGGCCACCAGCCACCCCGCCGCCCCCCAGGTCGCCGCCTCGCCCGACAGGCCGGCGGCCGCGAAGACGCCGGCGAAGGCCAGGATGGTGATGGGGTTGGTGACGGTCAGCACGAAGGTCGAGGCGAAGGCGCCGAGGAGGCTGTCGCCGCTGATCGGCGCGGGCGTCGTGTCCTTGGCGCCGATCAGCGCGCGGCTGCCGATGAACAGGAGGAAGGCCGCCCCGATGACCTTCAGCCAGCGCTGGTGACCGATGAGGAAATCGGAGATGACGGTCAGGCCGAAGGCGGCGACGATCCCGAAGATGGCGTCGGCGACCGCCGCCCCCAGCCCGGATACGAAGCCGTAGACGGGTCCTTCGAAGATCGTCCGGCGCACGCAGAGCACGCCCACGGGGCCGACCGGTGCCGCGATGACGATGCCGGCGATGATGCCCTTCAGGAAGAAGACGGTCAGCAGCGACAGGACCCGCTCTCCCCCGTTCGTCGGCGCGTCGTCAAGGTATCGGCGAAGGCGCGCAGTCTTTCGGAGCCGCCGCGGTCGCGCAACGAAAAATGGCCGCGCCCACCCTTCGTTGACGCATCCGGGCGCGGCCGATAGCTTCCGCGCAACGCCGGCCGGACAGAGAAAGGACCGACCTCGATGCTGCGGCACGTCCTGGCGGCGATCGCGCTCGCCCTCCTGCCCGGCGCGGCCGCGGCCGAGCCGGTTGCGGTCGCCGCCCTGCGGCTGTCCTCGTCGGGGCCGCTCTTCATCGCCCAGGACAAGGGGTTCTTCGCGGCCGAAGGGCTGGAGGTCGCGTTCAGGTTCTTCACCGCGGCCCAGCCGGTCGCCGTCGCGGTGACCACGGGCGACGCGGACTTCGGCGTGACGGGGCTGACGGCCGGGTTCTACAACCTGGCCGGCAAGGGCACCTTGAGGATCGTCGCGGGCCAGGCAGCCGACGTGCCGGGCTTCCATCTCAGCGCCTACATGGCGACGCCCAAGGCGTGGGACGCGGGGCTGCGCGCGCTCGCCGACTTTCCCGGGCGCAGCCTCGGCATCACCCAGACCGGGTCGACCTTCCACTACATGATCGGCCTGCTGGCGCGGAAGGAGGGCTTCGACCTCGCCCGCGTCCGGCTGGTGCCCCTGCAGTCGATCCCCAACATGGTCTCCGCCTTCAAGGGCGGGCAGGTGGATGCGCTGATCCTGCCGTCGAGCGTCGCCCTGCCGATGCTGGCCCGCGACGAGGGCAAGCTGCTCGGCTGGGTCGGCGACGTGACGCCGTGGCAGCTGGGCGCCCTCTTCACCTCGGGCAAGGCCGCGGCCGAGCGCAGGCCCCAGATCGCCCGCTTCGTGCGCGCCTACCAGAAGGGGACCGCCGCCTACCACGCCGCCTTCAACCAGGTGGACGCCGCCGGCAAGCCGGTCGCCGGCCCGGGCCGGGCGGAGCTGCTGGCGATCCTCGAGAAATACACCCAGCAGCCGGCCGCCCAGATCGAGACCGGCCTGCCCTGGGTCGACCCCGAGGGCCGCCTCGACGTCCGCGACATCCACGAGCAGGTGGCGTGGTGGCAGGCGCAGAAGATGGTCGATCCCGGCGTCGAGGCGGCCGCCATCCTCGATCTCGGCTTCGTCGAGGGCCACCGCAACGTGCCGCGCTGAGGGCCGCCGTTGGACCTTCTCGTCGAGGGCGTCGGCCACCGGTTCGACGACCTCGTCGTGCTCGACGGGATCGACCTGGAGGTCCGGACGGGCGAGATCCTGGCCTTGATCGGCCCATCCGGATCGGGCAAGTCGACGCTGCTCGGCATCATGGGCGGCCTGTTGCGGCCGGGCACGGGCCGGGTGATGGCCCGCGGCGAGCCGCCGGCCGGCTGCCTCAACCCCTTCACCTACGTCTTCCAGGACTTCGCGCTGCTGCCCTGGCGCACCGTCGCCGGCAACGTCGCACTGGCGCTCGAGCACCACCGGCTCACGCGGGCCGAGCGGCGCGAGCGGGTGGCGGCGGCGCTGGCGACGATCGGGCTGGCCGACTTCGCCGCGACCTTTCCGGGCCGGCTCTCGGGCGGCATGCGCCAGCGGGTCGGCATCGCCCGCGCCCTGGTGGTGCGGCCGGCGGTGCTGCTGCTGGACGAACCGCTTTCGGCGCTGGACGCGCAGACGCGGGACATCCTGACCGACGAGTTCCTGGCGCTGTGGGCGCGCGACCGCACGACCGCGGTCTACGTCACCCACAACCTGGCCGAGGCGCTGCGGCTGGCCGACCGCATCGTCGTCCTGTCGCGCCGGCCGGGGCGCATCAAGGCGACGGTGGCGGTCGACGTGCCGCGCGAGGAGCGCGCCACGGCCGCGGCCGCCGCCCGCATCGCCGCTCTCCATGGCGAGCTGTGGGCGCCGCTGCGCGACGAGGCGCGGGCGGCCGAACGCGAGCTGGCGGCGTGACCGATACGGCGCGGCCCGTGCCCTTCCGCGGCGCCGGCTTCGTGGCGCGGCCGCGGCGGATCGTCTCGGTCGCCGCGCTGGCCGGCCTGCTGGCGGCCTGGCAGGGCGCCGTCATGACCGGCCTCGCCAGCCCGCTCTTCCTGCCGCCGCCGACCGCGGTCGCCGCCGCCCTGTGGCAGCTCGCCGTCTCGGGCGAGCTGGCGCAGCATGTCCGGGCCTCGGTCGCACGGGTCGCGGCCGGATGGGCGATCGGCACCGCGACGGGGCTGGCGGCCGGCCTGGCCATGGGCGTCTTCTCCGCCGCGCGGGCCGCCGGCCTGCCGCTCGTCTCGGCGATCTTCCCGATCCCCAAGATCGCCGTGCTGCCGCTCTTCATCCTGTGGTTCGGCATCGGCGAGCCGTCGAAGGTGGCGACGATCGCCGCCGGCGTCTTCTTCCCGACCGCGATCGCCGCCTTCGCCGGCGTCGACCAGGTGCCGCGCTCGCTGCTCCGCATGGGCCAGGGCTTCGGCCTGCCGGCCTGGGCGATCGTCGCCAAGATTGTGCTGCCGGGCGCCATGCCGACGGTCCTGGCCGGATTTCGCATCACGGTGGCCATCGCCGTCATCCTGGTCGTCGCGGCCGAGATGATCGGTGCCGATTCCGGCCTCGGCGCCTTCGTGCTGACCGCCGGCAACCTCATGCGCACCGACCAGCTGCTGGCGGGCGTCGTCGTGCTCTCGGCGCTCGGCCTCGCCGCGGCCGGCCTGGTGTCCGCGGCGGAGCGCCTGCTGCTGCGCTGGCGGTGACGCCGGCTGCGACTCCGGGTCCTTCGCGCCGGTTCACGACAAGGTGTAAGAGCGCCCGTCGACGTCCCCGCCCCGACCGCATAGATCATCGGCCGACGCAGCCCGGGCGCGCTGGACGCGCAGTGAAGGAAGCCGGCAATGAACAGCACCACAGGACGACGGGGCGCCCTGATCGCCGTCGCGTTCGCCGCGATGGCCGCGATCGCGCTGGCCACCGGCCAGACCCGGGCCGACGGGGCCCGGCAGATTCCGCCACCCACCGCGGACGAGAGCCCGGCCCCCGGGGCGACCGAGGAGGTGGCGGTGCTGGCCGGCGGCTGCTTCTGGGGTGTGCAGGGCGTCTTCCAGCACACGACCGGCGTGCTGAATGCGGTCTCCGGCTATGCCGGCGGCACCCGGGAGACGGCGCACTACGAGCGCGT
>JBFWXJ010000026.1:0-25976 GCA_050187535.1 Alphaproteobacteria bacterium
ACTGGTACCTGGTCGCCGGCTTCTTCGTCTGCGGCTTCCACGTCGCCTTCATCCTGACCCACCTGCCGCCCTACCTGAAGGACATCGGCGTTCCATCGTGGGTCGGCGGCTGGTCGCTGGCGCTGGTCGGGCTCTTCAACATCGTCGGCTCGTACTCGGCCGGCGTGCTCGGCGGCACGCGCAGCAAGAAATGGCTGCTCAGCTTCATCTATCTCGGCCGCGCCATCGTCATCACGGTCTTCGTCCTGACGCCGCCCTCGACCGTGGGCGTGCTGATCTTCGCCGCGGCAATGGGCCTGCTGTGGCTGTCGACAGTGCCGCTCACCTCCGGGCTCGTGGCGGTGATGTTCGGCCCGCGCTACATGGCGACATTGTTCGGTATCGTCTTCTTCAGCCATCAGGTCGGCGCCTTCCTCGGTGTCTGGCTGGGCGGCCGCATCTACGACGCGACCGGCAGCTACGACACGCTCTGGTGGCTGGGCGTGGCGCTCGGGCTCTTCGCCGCCCTCGTCCACCTGCCGATCGCCGAGCGTTCGGCCCGGCCGGCCGCCGCCCCGGCATGACGGCGGCGACCGTCGCGCATCCGCACCGGCTCGCGGCGTGGATCGCCGCGGGGGTGCTGGCGGCCTGGGCGGGCGGGTTCGCTCTCATGCTCCATGCGGGGGCGCTGCCGCCGGAGGGTGCCGGGACCGTCCTCGCGCTCTTCCCGCCGGGCTTCGGGGATGTGGAGACGCTGGCCGCCGTGGCGGCGGCCGACGGGCGGCTGGTGCGCGGGACCTGGCTGCCCAACCTCGTGCTGGTCGACGATGCGGCGGCCGGCTTCGTCGGCCGGCTGCGTGCGGCCGGCGCGCTCGCCGCCTACACCCCGTTCGACCTCGGTCCCGCCTTCGTCGGCGGCTGTGCCGGCGTGCCGCCGCCGCGATAGGCCGGCGACGTCAGTGCAGCCGGCTGCGCAGATCCTGCAGCAGCGCCGCCAGGCGGTGGCGGGTGGTGCCGTCGGTGGCCAGGCCCATGGCGCGGTCGAGCGCGCCGACGGCATTGCGCAGCTTGCCCAGATGGGCGTTCAGCAGGCCCGCTTCGTGCCAGAGCCCGACCTCGCCCGGCGCGAACATCAGCATGGCGTCGATGGCGGCGAGCGCGCCCGCCGCGTCGCCCGCCTGCATCCGCCGCAGCTTGACGTTGTTGTGCAGCCGCAGGAGGACCGCGCGGTTGCCGACCGTGGCGTAGTGGGCGGGACCCAGCGTCTCCCCGGCGGCAACCGCCTGCAGCAGCAGGCGCAACTCGGCCGCCCCGCAGCGGTTGCCGCCGTGGAACGGGTCGATGATGGCCCGCGCCCGCCCGGCCGCGACCGCGATCACGAAATGTCCCGGAAACGCCAGCCCCGCCGCTTCCCAGCCCAGCGTCTGGGCGGCGTGCAGGTAGAGGATGCCCAGCGCCACCGGCAGGCCCTTGCGACGATCGATGACGCGGATGAGGTTGGCGTTCTGCAGGTCGTCGTAGTTCTGCGCGTCCCCGGTATAGCCGTGGTTGCCGGCGATCGCCTCGGCCAGCGCCGCCGCCATCCGGTCGACATCGGGATCGTCGCCCGCACGGGCCGCCACATCGGCGGTCAGCTCCGCCAGGTGGGCGCGGTAGCGCGCGAGCGGCACCCGCGGCCGCCCCAGCACGGCCAGCGCCAACGCCCCCTCGCCCAGGTCGAAGGCGTCGTCGGGGCGCTCGCCGAGCGCGCGCAGCGTCGCCTCCGCCGCCTCCCTCACGGTCGTCATCGCCGTCCCACCGCACGGTTCAGTAATCCGGTCGCCATGCGTCCGTCATATGGCGCGGCAGGCGCCCCGGCACCACCAGGATCACGTCGAACCGCACCGCCAGCCCGGCGAGGTCGGGGCGACCGCCGAGGAAGGCCGCCGCCGCGCGCGCCAACCGCCGGCGCGACCGCTGGTCGACCGCGTCCGCCGCGGCGCCGGCGGCCGGCCGCGCCTTGACCTCGACCATCGCCAGCGTGCCGCCGCGGCGCGCGACGAGGTCGATCTCGCCCGCCGGCCCGCGCCAGCGCCGGGCGAGGATGCGATAGCCCTTCAGCCGCAGCAGCCAGCCGGCATGGGTCTCGGCCCGGCGACCCAGTGCCTCGGCGGCGGCGCGCCTCGCCGTCATGGGCCGTCGCCCTCGTCTCCCTCCGCAGCCAGCGCCATCGCGCGCGCATAGACCTCGCGGCGCGGCCGGCCGGTGGCCGCCGCCACGGCCGCCGCTGCGGCGCTGGGTCGCAGCGTCGTCAGCGCCGCGCGCAGCCGGTCGTCGACCTCGTCGTCGGCCGCGGCCGCGGCCGCGACGGGCGGCCCGACGACGACGACGATCTCGCCGCGGGGCGGCCCCGCATCGCGGTAGTGCGCCGCCAGTGCCGCCAGCGGGCCGCGCCGGACCTCCTCGTGCAGCTTGGTGAGCTCCCGGGCGACGGCGGCCGGTCGGTCGCCCAGGACTTCGGCCATCTGCCCCAGGCTGTCGGCGAGTCGCGGCGCCGTCTCGAAGAAGACCAGGGTGGCCGGCACGGCGGCGAGCTCGGCCAGGGCCGCACCCCGCGCGCCGGCCTTGGGCGGCAGGAAGCCGGCGAAGAGGAAGCGGTCGGTCGGCAGTCCGGACAGCACCAGGGCGGCCAGCGGCGCCGACGGGCCGGGCAGGGTAGTGACCGGGATGCCGCGCTCGACGCATTCGCCGACCAGGCGGTAGCCGGGGTCGGAAACGAGCGGCGTCCCCGCGTCGGTGACCAGGGCCACGGCCGCCCCGGCCGCCAGCCGCTCCATGATCTGCGGCCGTACCCGTGCCGCGTTGTGATCGTGATAGGCGAGGAGTGGGGCCGTGGCGCCGAGGCCGCGCAGGAACGGGCCGCTCACCCGCGTATCCTCGCAAAGGATCAGACCCACGCCCCGGAGCGTCTCGACGGCGCGGAACGTTATGTCGCCGCGATTGCCGATCGGCGTCGCTACGACATGGAGGCCGGGGGCCGCCGGTTTACTCGCGCCGGGTCGGCCGATAGTCTCCGCCGCGCCAGTTTCCCCCGCTGGGAGTGCAGCCCGTGCGCCTGCTTCGCCCGTCTGGTCTGCCGTTCGCGGCATGCCTCGCCATCGCCCTCGCGCTCGCCGCCTGCGCTCCCACCGTAAGGGAGGCTCCGCCCCGCCCGCAACCGGTGGCCCCGGTGGCGCCGCCGCCGGCACCCGTCGCGGTCGAGCCCGAGCCGCCGCCGCCTCCCCGTCCGGCACCCGAGGTCGGCACGCTCGCCGAGGGCCGGGCCCAGGTCGCGATCCTCCTGCCGCTTTCCGGGCCGCAGGAAGCGCTCGGCCGGGCAATGCTGGAAGCCGCGCAGATGGCGGTGCTCGACGCCGGCCGGCAGGGCGGCCAGATCGTGCTGGTGCCGCGCGACAGCGGCGGCACGCCGGAATCGGCGGCGGCTGCCGCCCGCGCGGCGATCGACGGCGGCGCCCGGCTCATCCTGGGACCGCTCTTCTCGGCCGAGGTGCAGGGGGCGGCGGGCCCGGCCCGCGAGCGCAACGTCCCCGTCGTCGCCTTCACCAACGATCCCGCGGTCGCGGGCTCCGGCGTGTATGTGATGGGGCTGATGCCGCAGCCGCAGGTCGATCGCGCGGTGCGCGAGGCAGCGGCCGACGGGCGCCGCCGCTTCGCGGTCCTGGCGCCGTCGAGCCCCTGGGGGCAGTTCGCCGCGCAGGCGGCCGAGGCGGCCGTACCCGCCGCCGGTGGGTCGCTGGTGGGCGTCGAGTTCTACGATCCCGCTGGCGCCGACGCGCAGGAAGCCGCCCGCCGCCTGTCGCGCAGCGGCGCGGATGCGGTCGTGCTGCCCGAGGGGCCGCCGCGTGCGCCATCGCTCGCGGCGGCCTATGCCTATTACGAGTCGCGCGGCGCGCGGGCGCGGTTCCTCGGCACGGTGCTGTGGGACGATCCGGCGATGTGGCGCGAGCCCGCGGTCTACGGCTCGTGGTTCGCGGCACCGCCGCCCGAGGCGCGGACCGCGTTCATGGAGCGCTATGCCGCCGTCGTCGGCGGCGCGCCGCCACGCATCGCGACGCTCGCCTACGACGCGGCCGCACTGGCCGTGGTGCTCGCCCGACGCGGCGCCGGCGGCGACTTCTCGGCCGACGCGATCACCCAGCCGAACGGCTTCGCCGGTGTCGAGGGCCTGTTCCGTTTCCGGGCCGACGGCCTGCCCGACCGGGCGTTGGCGGTGATGGAGATCCGCCGCGGCCAGCCGCCGGCGGTCGTGCGGCCCGCGCCCACTTCCTTCGACGACCGCGCGAGCTGACGGCGATGGCGGATTCTCCGGCGACGGTCGTCTTCGACCTGGGCGGCGTCCTCATCGACTGGAACCCGCGCCACCTCTACCGCAAGCTGTTCGCCTCGGAGACCGACATGGAGCGGTTCCTGGCGGAGGTCTGCACCGGTGACTGGAACCTCGAGCAGGACCGCGGCCGCTCGCTCGCCGAGGCGACCCGCATTCTCGTCGACGCCCATCCGGCGGAGCGCGAGATGATCGAGGCCTTCTACGACCGCTGGGTCGAGATGCTGAACGGCCCGATCCATGGGACCGTAGCCTTGCTGGAGGAGCTGGATGCGGCCGGCGTCCCGCTCTATGCGCTCACCAACTGGTCGGCGGAGACGTGGAAGGTCGCCCGACCGCTCTATCCCTTCCTCGACCGCTTCCGCGGCGTACTCGTCTCGGGCGAGGTCGGCATGGTGAAACCCGATCCGGCGATCTTCGCCCGGCTCTGCGCCGATTTCGCGCTCGATCCCGCGCGCTGCCGGTTCACCGACGACGCGCCGTACAACGTGGCGGGCGCCGAGGCGTTCGGCATCCGCAGCCACCTCTTCCGCGGGCCCGACCGGCTGCGCGCCTGGTTGCGTACGGAAGGCCTGCCGGTCGCGGAGGCGTGACGGCGATGCGCGATCTCGACAGCTACACCGCGATCACCTTCGACTGCTACGGCACGCTGATCGACTGGGAGACGGGGATCGCCGATCTCGTGCGGCCGTGGCTGGCGGCCGACGGGTCGCCGGTCCCGCCCGATCTCGTGGTCACCGCATTCGCGCTGATGCAGGCACGCCATCAGCAGGTGCGGCCGGCGCTGCTCTATCCGGAAGTGCTGCGTCGGTCGTGGCGGGACATCGAATCGACGTTCGGCTGGCCGGAACGCCCGGAACGCGCCGAAGCGTTCGCCGCCTCGGTCGGCGACTGGCCGCCCTTCCCCGACACCGTTGCCGCCTTGCGGCGGCTGGGCCACGGCCGCAGCCTCGCGATCCTCTCCAATGTCGACAATGCCTCGCTCGCGCGGACGCTCGTGCGCCTGGAGGTCCCCTTCGCATTGACCGTCACGGCCGAGGATGTCGGCGCGTACAAGCCAGCCGATCCGCATTTCGAGCGGGCGATCGCCCTGCTCGCCGCGCGTGGCATCGGCCGGGAAGCGATCCTGCATGTCGCCCAGAGCCGTCACCACGACGTCGCGCCCGGGCGGCGGCACGGGCTGGCGACGGTCTGGGTCAACCGCCGCCACGGCCGGCCCGGCACCGGCGCCACGCTAGCCGCCGACGCCGAGCCCGACCTCACAGTCCTGTCGCTGGAGGAGCTGGCCGCCCGAACCTAGGCGCCGTCGACGACGGTGCGGTTGCGGCCGCCGTTCTTGGCCGCGTAGAGCGCCTTGTCGGCGCGCGCCAGCACTTGGTCGAAACTGGTCTCGCCCGGCGCCAGGGTCGCGACGCCGATGCTGGCGGTGACGCGGATCGGCTCGCCCGGGTTGTCGACGGGCGTATCCTGGATCGCGGCGCGCAGCCGCTCGGCGACGACAAGGGCGGCGGCCGGCGGCGTCTCGGGCAGGGCCACCGCGAATTCCTCGCCACCCATCCGCCCCAGGAGATCGACGGCGCGCAGGCGCGCCCGGCACAGCGTCACACACGCCTGCAGCACGCGGTCCCCGGCGGCATGGCCGTAGCGGTCGTTGACCTTCTTGAAGTGGTCGACGTCGATCGCCAGGCAGGAGAGCGGCCTTCCGTGGCGGCGCGCCCGCTCGACCTCGCGGGCGACCTCGGCGGCGAAGAAGCGGCGGGTCGCGGCACCGGTCAGGCTGTCCGTCGTCGCCAGCCGGCGCAGCTCCAGCTCGTCGACCACGAGGCGTGCCAGGTCCTGCAGCACCGCGAGCTGGAGCGACGAGAGCTCGCGCGGCTGGTAGTCGACGGCACACAGCGTGCCGATGTTGTAGCCGGCCGGCGTGCGCAGCGGCACGCCGGCATAGAAGCGCACGTAGGGCTCGCCGAGGACGTTCGGGTTGTCCTTGAAGCGCGGATGCTCCCGCGCATCCTCCACGATGAGCGGCACCTGCTCGACGATCGCATGGGTGCAGAACGAGGTATCGCGCGCCGTCTCGGTCGCGTCCAGGCCGATGCGGGACTTGAACCACTGCCGGTCGCGGTCGATCAGCGAGACGAGCACGATCGGCGTCTGCACCGCGATCTGCGCCAGGCGGGTGATGCGGTCGAAGGAGGCCTCGGGCGGGGTGTCCAGCACGTCGTATTCGTGCAGGGCCGCGACGCGGGAGTTCTCGAATTCGGTGTTGGTCTGGGCCATCGCCGGGTGTCCGGTCCGGAGGTCAGGTCTCGCCGTGTCGATCGTTGACGGCATCGAGATAGCGCACGAGCTCACGCTCGTACTGTCGGAAGATACCCATCACATGCGTGTCGATGTCGCCGTCGTCGAGGCCGATCTGGCGCAGATGGGCGGCGAGCTGCTCCAGATTCTCGCAATGTCGGCGATAGCTTTCGCGCGCCGTCGGCTCTTCCACCGTCGCGTCGAGCCGTTGCCGGATCGCCTGCAGCCCCGTCGCAGCCGGTCGCGTCGTCATGCGGGGGACCCCCCTGGTGTGGCGCACCCTGCGGATGGTGCGTGGTCGGGAGGATATCGCGTACAGCGGGCCTCGCAAGGTCCGCGCCGATGTCAGGAGGATGGCAGCAGGCTCCGCAGGACGGCATCGAGGCGCTGTCGGCCAGCCGCCGTCGCCGCGATTCGCGTTGCATCGCGGGCGAGGAAGCCGCCCCGCACCAGGCGTGCGATGCGTCCGGGCGCGATCCACGCGTCGAGGGCCCGGCCGGTCTCGCGTGCGATGCGGTCGAGCGGCACGCCCTCCGCCAGGCGCAGGCCCATCATCAGCACTTCGGCGAGGCGCTCGTCCGGGCCGAGGGCGATCTCCTCGTCGACGCCGTCGCCCTCCGCCGCGACGGCCGCCAGCCAGGTTTCGGGAGCCTTGTGCTGACGGATCGCCACCTTCGTGCCGTCCACCGCCAGCCGGCCGTGGGCGCCGGGACCGATGCCGACATGATCGTCGTAGCGCCAGTAGGCGAGGTTGTGGCGGCTCTCGCCCCCGGGGCGGGCATGGTTGGAAATCTCGTAGGCCGGCATGCCGGCCGCCCCCAGCCGCTCCTGCGTCACCTCGTACAAAGCCGCCTGGGTCTCCTCGTCGGGCAGCACCAGGTCGCCGCGGGCGTGGAGCGCCGCGAAGCGCGTCCCCTGCTCGATGGTGAGCTGGTAGACGGAGAGGTGGTCGCCGGCCAGCGTCACCGCCCGGTCGAGCTCCGACCGCCATGCGGCGACGGTCTGGTTGGGTCGGGCATAAATGAGATCGAATGACCGTCGGTCGAAATGGCGTGCGGCTACGTCGAGCGCGGCCAGCGCCTCTTCGGCATCATGGCGGCGGCCGAGGAAAGCGAGCGACGCGTCGTCGAGCGCCTGCACGCCCAGCGACACGCGGTTGACCCCGGCCGCCCGGTAACCGGCGAAGCGGCCGGCCTCGACCGAGCCCGGGTTGGCCTCCAGCGTCACCTCGATGTCGGCCGCGACCGGCCAGCGCGCCGCGATGCGGTCGAGCACGGCGCCGACCGTCGCCGGCTGCATCAGCGACGGTGTGCCGCCGCCGAAGAAGATGCTGGTGACCGTGCGGCCGGGCGAGCGCCGGGCCGCCGCGTCGATCGCCCGCTCATAGGAAGCAGCCCATTCATCCTCGGCGATCCGCTCGCGGACATGGCTGTTGAAGTCGCAATAGGGGCACTTCGAGACGCAGAACGGCCAGTGGACGTAGACGGCGAAGGCCGATGATCGGGCGTGGACGGCGTCCGCCGTCATGGCGCGAAGCAGGCCGCGACCATGGCCCGGAAGGCGCGTGCGCGGTGGCTGACCGCGTGCTTCGCCTCGGCCGCCATCTCGCCGAAGGTCTCGGTGGCGCCGTCCGGCAGGAAGATCGGGTCGTAGCCGAAGCCGCGGTCGCCGCGCGGCGGATGGACGATGGTGCCGTCGACGGAGCCCTCGAAGGTCTCGATTTGGCCGTCCGGCCAAGCCAGTGCCAGGACCGAGACGAAGCGGGCGCGGCGGTCGGCCGATCCGGCGAGGCGGCGCTCGACCGCGGCCATGGCGGCCGCGAAGTCCTTGGCCGGCCCCGCCCAGCGCGCGGAGTAGATGCCGGGTTCACCACCCAGCGCCGTCACCGACAGGCCCGAATCGTCGGCCAGCGACGGCAGCCCACTCGCCTCGGCCGCCGCCCGCGCCTTGAGGACCGCGTTCTCCGCGAAGGTCGTGCCGGTCTCCTCGGGCTCCGGCAGGCCGAGGGCGCCCGCCGACACCGCCTCGACCCGCCAGGGCGCCAGCAGCTCGGCGATCTCGCGCACCTTGCCGGGATTGTGCGTGGCGACGACGAGCCGCCCGCCGGCGAAGCGGCGCGCGCTCACGCCGCCTCCAGCGCCTTCCGCTGCAGGTCGACCAGCTCGCCCACGCCCTTGCGGGCGAGGCCCAGCATGGCCAGCAGCTCGGCCTCCTCGAACGGTGCGCCCTCGGCGGTGCCCTGCACCTCGACGATGCGGCCGCTGTCGGTCAGCACGAAGTTAGCGTCGGTCTCGGCGGCCGAATCCTCGGCGTAGTCGAGATCGAGCACCGGCGTGCCCTGCCAGACGCCGCAGGAGACGGCCGCGACCGCGCCCCGGATCGGCGACTGGGCGAGCTTGCCGGCCCGTTCCAGGCCGCGGCAGGCGATGGCCAGTGCCACCCAGGCGCCGGTCACCGATGCGGTGCGGGTGCCGCCGTCCGCCTGCAGCACGTCGCAGTCGATCTTGATCTGGCGCTCGCCCATCTTCGTCGTGTCGACGATGGCGCGCAGCGAGCGACCGATCAGGCGCTGGATCTCCTGGGTGCGGCCGGACTGCTTGCCGCGCGCCGCCTCGCGGTCGGTGCGGGTATGGGTCGAGCGCGGCAGCATGCCGTACTCGGCCGTGACCCAGCCCTTGCCGCTGTTGCGAAGGAAGGGCGGCACCTTCTCCTCGACCGAGGCGGTGCACAGCACATGGGTGTCGCCGAAGCGCACCAGGCACGAGCCCTCGGCATGCTTGCTGAAGCCGGGCTCGAGACGGATGGCGCGCAACGCGTCGGGCGCGCGACCGGATGGGCGCATCGTGGTGGTCCTCTCGGGGATCGGATGAGGCCGGGACACTACCGGGCGGCCGCCGCTTCGTCCAGCGAGGCGGCGTCGCGCCACGCGATCAGGCGGCTCAGCCCCTCCTCCATGCCGACTTCGGGCCGCCAGCCGATCGCCGAAGCCGCCTTCGTGTGGTCGATGCGGAAGGCGCCGCCGGAGGTCAGCCGCACACGGCCGGCGGGCGGGTCGACATGCTCGGGCGCCAGGTCGCTGCCGGCCAGCCGCGTCACCAGGCGCACCAGCTCCAGCGTCGTCACCGGCGCCGGGCCGGAGACGTTGACCGCGACGTCGGTCGCCGTCGATTCGAAGGCCGCCGCGTTGGCCCGGGCGGCGTCGCCGACGTAGAGGAAGTGCTTGGTCTCGCTGCCGTCGCCCACCACCCGCGGGCGCTCGCCGCGGCGCACCCGGTCGAGCGTCTCGATGATGTAGAGGGCGTTGGCGGCGCGGTAGTGCTGGCGCTCGCCGTAGACCGTCGAATAGCGCACGACGACGTAGTCGAGGCCGTTGCGGCGGTGGGCGTCGCGGCAGAGCTGCTCGCCGATGATCTTGGAGGCGCCGTACATGATGGCGCCGGACGGCGCGCCCACGGAATGGAAGGGCGTCGTCTCCACCAGGTCGCCGGCGACGCCGGGGCCGTAGCCGTAGACGGCGTTGGAAGAGGCGAAGACCAGCTTGCGGACGCGGGCCACGCGGCAGGCCTCGATGACGTTCTGGGCACCGCGGATGTTGACGTCGAGACCGGTCCAGGGGTCGGCGTCCATGGAGATCGACATGGCCGCGGCCAGGTGCAGCACGCCGTCCATGCCCTCCGCGGCGGCGATGAGCTGCGGCAGGCGCATGACGTCGCCGCGCACCACCTTCAGCCGCTCGTCGCCGCGCAGATGGGCGACCGCGCCCTCGCTGCCGAACGCGAAGTTGTCGAGCAGCACCACGGCGGCGGCGCCACGGGCGAGCAGAAGCTCGGCCGTGGCCGAGCCGACCAGGCTGGCGCCGCCGACGACGAGGAACCGGCTGCCCGCGACGGGCACCGATGGAGACGGACTGTTCACGCATTTCCTCCCGGATCGACGGCATATGGTAGCGCAGGTCCCTGTGGTAGCGCAGGGCCTGTGCGCCCGCATTGACGCTGCGGTATCGCGTTCCTAGATTGCCCGAGTACCCTGCAATCGCGTGCAAAACGATAGATGCAACCGTTCCGGAACGGGATGGTGACAGAGCTGAACGAGCGGTCGCGCGACATCTTCCGCCAGATCGTCGACGCGTACATGGAGACCGGGGAGCCGGTCGGATCGCGCACGATCGCGCGGCGTCTCGGCCAGCAGCTCTCGCCGGCGACCATCCGCAACGTCATGGCGGACCTGGAGGAGGCGGGCCTCCTCTTCGCGCCCCACACGTCGGCCGGCCGCCTGCCGACCGAGGCGGGCGTGCGCCTGTTCGTCAATGGCCTGCTCGAGGTCGGCCGCCTCAGCGAGGAGGAGCGCGGCAATATCGAAGGCCGCTGTGCCGCCGCGGGCAAGAGCGTCGGGCAGGTGCTGGAGGAGGCGACGCAGCTCCTCTCCGGGCTGTCGCGCTGTGCCGGCATCGTCTTCGCGCCCAAGGCCGAGCGCTCGCTGCGCCACATCGAGTTCGTCCATCTCGGCCCCGGCCGAGCGCTGGTCGTCCTGGTGACCGAGGATGGCTTGGTCGAGAACCGCATCGTCCAGGTGCCGGTCGGCATGCCGCCGTCGGCGCTGGTGCGTGCCGGCAACTACCTCAACGCCCGCCTCGGCGGCCGCACCGTCGAAGAGGCCAGGGCCGAGATCGAGGCGGAGCTGGAGAGCCACCAGAGCCAGCTCGACGAGCTGGCCAGCCGCGTGGTGGCCGCCGGCCTCGCCATCTGGACGGGCGGCCGCGGCGAGGGCTCGCTGATCGTCCGCGGCCAGGCGAACCTCCTCGGCAACGTCACGGCGATCGAGGACCTGGAGAAGATCCGGGCACTCTTCGAGATGCTGGAGGCCAAGGACTCCATGCTGCGCCTCCTGGAGGCGACGCAGGTCGGCGAGGGCGTCCAGATTTTCATCGGCGCCGAGCACAACCTCTTCGCCAATACCGGGTGCTCGGTGGTGATCGCGCCCTACCACAACAGCCGCGAGCAGATCGTCGGCGCGATCGGCGTCATCGGACCGACACGAATCAACTATGCCCGCATCATTCCCATGGTCGACTACACGGCCAAGGTGATTGGGCGCATCATCGGCTGACACGGACAGAAGAACCATGAGCTCCACTCAACCGGATCCGGCGACCCCGCCGGAGGCCGCCAACGACACGCTCGCCGCCGCCGCCGACGCGGCGGCGGCCCGCATCGCCGCCCTCGAGGCGGAGGTGGCGGCTCTCAAGGACCAGTACCTGCGCGCCATGGCGGAGACGGACAATGTCCGCCGGCGCGGCGACCGCGAGCGCCAGGATGCGCTCAAATACGGTGCATCCTCCTTCGCCAAGGACATGCTGCCGGTCGCCGACAACCTGCGGCGGGCACTCGAATCGCTGCCGGCCGACGCCCGCGGGGACGAGAAGGCGCGCGCCTTCGCCGAAGGGGTCGAGCTGACCGAGCGCGAGCTGATCGCGGCACTCGGCCGTCACGGCGTCGAGCGGATCGCGCCGATGGACGTGCCGTTCGACCACAATCGCCACCAGGCGATGTTCGAGGTGCCCGGAACCGGGAAGCCCACGGGAACGGTGGTACAATGCCTGCAAGCCGGTTATGTCATGCATGATCGTCTTCTGCGGCCGGCGCTGGTCGGCGTCGCCAAGGACCAGCCGCCGGCACCGCCGTCGCCGGGTCCCGTCGCGGAGGACGAACCGACGCTCGGCTAGGGTCTCACCTGCACAGGAATCCCGTGATGTTGCGACGCGCTGCCGGTCTCCTCGGCCTCGTACTCATGCTGGCGGTGCCGGCGGCGAAGGCCGAGCCTGTCGGCCCGCCCGTCGAAGTGGAGAAGTTGCTGGCCGGCCGCACGCCGGTCACCGTCACAGTGACGGACCCCGTCTACAAGAAGACCAAGCGCTTCGAGGGTTACCGGCTGGCCGAGCTGCTGCGCGCGGCGTGGCCGCAGGTCGACCAGTGGGCGAACGAGGGCGGCGAGCTGGTGATGACCGCATCGGACGGCTACGCGCCGTCGATGAACCTCGCCCATGCGCTGGCCAACAAGGGCGTGATCGCGGTGCGCGACCTCGACCAGCCGCCGGGCGACCCGTGGGAGCCGTTCCCCAAGGGTGCTGCGATGATCACGCCGGCTCCCTACTATCTCGTATGGGAAGGGGTCGATCCGGCGGACCCGCATTTCCGCTGGCCCTACCGCCTCGTGCGCCTCTCGGTCGAGCCGTTCCAGCGCCGCTACGGTGCGGCCGCCCCGCCGGCGGGCGCCGGCGCGCGGGCGGAGTCGGGCTATCGGCTCTTCGTGCAGAACTGCATCGCCTGTCACTCGCTCAACCTGATCGGCGGCACCATCGGGCCCGAGCTGAACGTGCCGAAGAACATCACCGAATACTGGTCGGCCAACCATCTCGCCGCCTTCATCCGCGACCCGCTTTCCTATCGCGCCCACAGCAAGATGCCGAGCTTCGGCGGCCTGCCGGACGGCGACCGGGCGGCGATCATCGCCTACCTGACCGCGATGAAGAACCGGAAGGTCTGCGGCCCCGGGCAGGCCAAGCCTACCTGCTGAACGGCCAGCCTCACACCGGCGGCAGGTCGAGCGCGCGCGCCCAGGCGCGGGCGACGGCGTCGAGCGAGAAGCGGCGCGCGACCTCCGCCTGACCCGCGGCGACGCGGGCCGCCGCCGCGGCCGGATGGGCCAGCGCCCAGCGCAGCCCGTCGGCCAGCCGCTCTCCCACCCAGGCGAAGTCGGCCAACTCTGCATATGCGGGAATCGGTGAGGCCAGTGCCAGCCGGCCATGCCGGATCGCCTCGACCAGGCGGTTGTGCGACTTGGCGCGCCCCCAGCCGTGCTCGGTCTCCTGGGGCAGCAGGACGATGTCGGCCGCACGGGTCGCTGCCGCGACGGCCTCGGTCGACCAGGGGCGGTGGTCGATCCGGCGCGGGGCCGGTGCGCCGAGCGCGATTTCGGCGAGGCGGCCGACGAATCCCGCGGCCTCGGGCTGTGCCACCACGGTCAGCGAAACCGGGCGATCGATATCGTCGATCTCGGACAGGAACCCCCGGACCAGTCGATTGGAGGACTGTGTCCAGGTGCCGTACCAGACGAGTCGCAGCGTCGGTCCCGGCGCGAAGCGCGGCGGCACGGCGTCTGGCGTCTCGGTCGGGTCCTCGACGACGGCGGGCTGCGGCCGGCCGGGCCGCGCGTAGTGGTCGGCCAGCCAGCGCGTCGGGGCGACGACGTGGCAACGCTCGGTCGCCAGCTCGATATAGGGCGCCGTGTGCCCGCGCTCGGGGGCCAGCAGGTCGCAGACGTCGGCATGCACCGGCCGCGCGTGCGCCAGCTCGCGCAGCGCCCGGAATGCAGTGGCGCAGAGATCGCCATGATGGGCCAGGGTGCCCGGCGACAGCTTGCCGAGCACGATGCGCAGGGCCGGATCGCGCAGCTGCGCGAGAATGGTCGCGTCGCCCAGCTCGGGCAGCGTCACCAGGGTGGTGTGGTAGCCGAGACGGCGCAGGCCGGCGGCGGGCAACAGGCACCGCAGCCGGACGCTGGCGAGCGGCGAATCGACCCCTTGCCGCAGGACCTCGGGCGGCAGGCGGTTGACGCCGTTGACGAAGACGACCGTGGGTGCGGGCATGGCCAGGGCATCGCCCGCACCGCGCCCGCCGTCAACCCCGCAGGCGCCGCCTACAGCGCGCCCGTCCGCTCCAGCTCGGCCAGCCGCTCCGCCGACAGGCCGAGGCGGCCGCCGAGAATCTCGGCGTTGCTCTCGGCCACCTTGGCGTCGCGGAACGCGTTGAGGCCGGGCGGAACGTGGCCACCCGGGCTGCGGCCCGGCACCACGACCCGTCCGACGACCGGATCCTCGGTCGCCAAGACGTCGCCGCGGGCCGCCAGATAGGGGTCGGACGCCAGCGTCGCGCCGTCATGGACGGGGGCGACGCCGATACCGAGCGAGGCCAGCGCGGTGCGCGCCGCCTCTGGCGTACGCCGGCGAAGCCAATCGCCGAGGGCGGCCTTCAGCGCCGGACGCCCCGCGTCGGCGGCGACGCCAACAAGTCCCGGGAGCTTCGCCGCCGCTGCTGCGTCGACGAGCAGCATCAGCCACGTGCCGTCGGCGGTGGCGAAGGTCGGCAGCCAGCGGTCGTTCTCGCCCGCGCCCCAGCCATAGGGATCGCTGCTGCCGCGGCGCGTCGGCGCGCGCTGCGTCAGGTGCTGGAGTGCGAGCTGGCAGTCCGCCATGCGGAACAGCGGCTCGTAGAGGGCGAGGTCGACATGCTGGCCCGTGCCGCCCGCACAGTCGCGCGCGTAGAGGGCGACGGCCGTGGCGAAGAAGCCCATCAGCCCGGCCGAGGTGTCGGCCAGGCTGAAGCCGACATGCATCGGCGTCGCCTCGGGCTCACCCGTCAGCGTCACCATGCCGCTCAAGGCCTCGGCGATCTTGCCGAAGCCGGGCCGGCCCGAATCGGGGCCCGTCTGCCCGAAGCCCGACACGCTGACCATGACGAGACGGGGGTTGATCTTCGACAGATCCTTCCAGCCGAGGCCGAGGCGGTTCATGACGCCCGGGCGGTAGTTCTCGACCAGCACGTCGGCATCGGCCACCAGCCGCTCGAACAGCCGCTTGCCCTCGGGGTCCTTGAGGTTGAGCGTGACCGTCTTCTTGTTGCGGGCGGCGACACCCCACCAGACCTGGACGTCGTTCTTCTTGCGGCCGAGCAGGCGCATCGGGTCGCCGCCGTCGCGGCGCTCGACCTTGATCACCTCCGCTCCCTGGTCGGCCAGCAGGCTGCCGACGAAGGGGCCGGCCAGCGCGATCCCCGCCTCGACGACGCGGACGCCGGCCAGCGGCAGTTCCTTGCCGTTGCCGGCGCTCATTCGGCGAGCACGCCGCGGCGGCGCGCCTCCTTCAGCACTTCCTCGGCGACCGGCAGCATGGCGTAGTCGACCATCTGCCCGCGGTAGCGCACGGCACCCAGGCCCGACGCCTCCGCCTCGCGCATCGCCTCGAGCAGGCCCTTGAAGTAGTCGACCTCCTCGCGCTCGGGCGTGAACACCTCGTTGGCGATCGCGACGTGGCTCGGATGGATCAGCACCGCGCCGGTGAAGCCCAGCGCCTTCGCCCGCTTGCAGAGCGTGCGCACCAGGGCGTGGTCGTCGAGCGCCGTGCCGATGATGCTCGACATCGGGTTGAGGGCGCCCGCCGCCCGGCTGTCCAGCACCATCTTGGAGGCGAGGTAGAGATGCTCGGTGCCCTCGACCGTCGGGCGGAAGCCGGCGGCCCGCGCCACGTCGCCGATCACCGGGCCGCCGACGACGCCGATGAGGCCGCGGCAGCGCGGGCTGGCGGCCGCCAGGTCGCGCGCGGCCCACATGCCCTCGGCCGTCTCCGGCAGCGGCATGATCGCGACCGACCGGCGCGGCAGCCCCGCCTTGCCCTCGGCAAAGGCCAGCGCCACGTCGAGCTCGCGGATTTCGTCGGCGGTCCGCCCCTTGGGCAGCATCACGCCGGCGAAGCCCTCCGTCGCCACCGCGATCGCGTCATCGAGCCCGCCCTGATCGAGCGCGTTGACGCGCACGAAGGCCGGGATGCCCATCGCGTGCAGCAGCCCGATCGCCTCCTTGCAGGTCGCCCGCGCCGGGATTTTTTCGGCCGGCGGCACCGCGTCCTCGAGGTCGAGGACGACCGAATCCGGCGCGAACCGGTCGGCCCGGCGCGCCCAGTCGAGCTTGTGCGCCGGGATGAAGAGCATGGAACGCAAGGGCCACATGGCCGTCTCCTGTCAGGAACGCGGAGCGTCGGGCGGCGGCGCGACGCCGGGCGGATCGCGCGACTTCAGCATCTCCCACCACATCAGCGCGGTGAGAAAGGCCGCGGCCACCGCCACGAGGACGATGAACTCGAGCGGGTCGATCAGGTGCACGCGCGTGCGCACGCCGAAGAACCACAGGCCCGCCACGACGGCGAGCACGCCGATCCACACGACGGCGTTGATGCGCCCCCTGGTCATGCCCGGCTCCTTCCGGCGGCCGGCGCCGGCGTCCGGCGCATCACGGCGGGCAGGATGGCGACCGCGGCGATCGCCGTCCCGACGAGCCGGACGCGCCAGTCGGGCCAGCCCAGGCAGACGACGGACGCGGCCATCAGCCCGCGCGTCCCCAGGCCCAGGTTCCGGCCGAACCAGCCCTCGACCCCGGCCGACAGCATGATGACCGCCAGCAGCGTCGCGGCCGAGACCATGGCGATGGCCGTCCACGACCCCGCCATCAGCAGCGCCGGGTCGTAGATGAAGATGAAGGGTACGACGAAGCCCGCCAGCGCCAGCTTCAAGGCCTCGTAGCCGGTGCGGTTGAGGTCGGCGCCGGCGATGCTGGCGGCGGCATAGGCGGCCAGCGCCACGGGCGGCGTCACGTTGGCGAGGATGCCGAAGTAGAAGGCGAACATGTGGCTCGCCAGCTCGGGCGCGCCCATGCGGACGAGCGCGGGCACGATCAGCACGGCGACCGTCAGGTAGACGGCGGGCGTCGGCAGGCCCATGCCCAGCACCAGCGCGATGACGGCCGTCAGCAGCAGAGCGACGAAGAGCCGCCCGTCCGAGGCGTAGACGACGAAGTCGGCCAGCAGGTTGCCGGCACCCGATACCCACAGCGTGCCCATCAGGATGCCGGCGGTTGCGACCGCGGCGCCGACGGCGACGTTGTTCGCCATCGCGTCGACGATCGCGTCGAGGTATCCGGCCATGGGGATGCGGGTCGAGCGCGCAAGGAGCGAGGCGACGAACAGCGAGCCGAGGCCGATGAGGGCCGCCATCTGCGAGGAGAAGCCGAAGAAGAACGGGATGATGAGGGCGACGATGGCGATCGAGAGATGGCCGCCCGAGCGCATGGCGGCGGCCACGGTGGGCAGCGTCTCCTTGGTCGCCACCAGGCCCATCTGGCGCGACCGGAACTCGACCTGGGCGTGGATGGCGATGAAGTAGAGGAGTGCCGGGATGACCGCGGCGATGACGATCTGCCAGTAGGAGACGCCGAGGAAGGCCGCCATCAGGAAGGCGGCCGAGCCCATCACCGGCGGCATGATCTGGGCGCCCGACGACGCGACCGCCTCGATGGCGCCGGCCGTCGCCGGAGTGAAGCCGGTGCGGATCATCAAGGGTATGGTGACGTTGCCCATGCCGACGACGTTGCCCACGACGCTGCCGGACGTGGTGCCCTGGAGCGCGCTCGACAGCACCGAGACATGGGCCGGCCCGCCCGCCCGCCGGCCCATCAGGGCCAGCGAGATGTCCTCGAAGAAGGCGATGCCGTTGGTGCGAACCAGGATCGAGCCGAAGATCAGGAACAGCATCAGGTAGGTCGCCGCCACGCCGGTGGTCGACCCGAAGATGCCCTGATCCTGCATGAACAGGATCTCGACGAAGGTCTGCCAGCGCACGTCGGGGGCGGCGAACATGCCGGGGAAGTGCTCGCCGAACAGTGCCTGGATCGAGAAGACCGCGACGATGATCAGCATCGCCCAGCCGATGAAGCGCCGGGTCACCTCCAGCGTCACGACGATGTAGATGATGCCGTAGACGAGGTCGGCGGTGTCCGGGAAGCCGATGCGCCGCGCGTATTCCTCGTAGTCGACGAAGACATGGGCCATCCCCGCGATCAGCAGCGCGACGCAGGCGACGTCGGGGACGAGGCTGAGGACGCTGCGCCGGTGCCATGGGGTGCCGCCGGCCGAGCGCACCAGCAGGCCGAGCGAGACGATCCCGCAGACGAAGGCCAGCCGCTGCAGGTATGCGGGGATCGAGCCGGCCGCCGCCGTGTAGATCATCATCACGCCGAGGAAGAGGCTGATGAACATGATCGCAGCGGCGACCGCCCGGTGGTGCCAGGCGCCGTCGCGCACCACCCGGCGCAGGGGTCGTGCCGCGTCCTGCTCCAGCAGCGCCAGCGCGGCGTCGGACGGCGGCTCGACCCGGCTCACCGCTTACGCCCCCTTCGGCGTGCCGCAGGTCACGGCGTCTCGGCCCCGACCGCGATGTACCTGATCGGGATCTTCGCCTCGTCCAGGCACTTCTTGGCGCCGGGGTGCAGCGGGATGAACACCGTCTGCGCGGCCTTGTCGACGATCTTCTCGGCACCCTTCCAGGTGGGCACCACCTCGCCCCAGATCGTCGCATTCTCCTTCCAGTAGAGCTGGCGGCAGATGCGGTAGACCGTGTCGTCCGGCAGATCCTTGTGCACGACGTAGCCGAGCGAGAGCTGCACGCCGACCGCCTCGTTCTTCTGCCAGTCGTAGGTGTTGGGCGGCAGCACGTTGCGGGTGAAGGTCGGATAGTTGTCGAGCAGCGCCTTGAGAACGCCCTCCTCCATCGAGACGACGCGGGCGGCATTCGTCGCGGCGAACTGCGTCAGGATCGGCGACGGATGGTCGGCGGTGACGAAGACCGCGTCGAGTTGGCCGTCGGCCAGCATGTCCATCTGCTGGTTCCAGTCGCCGGTGGCGACCGCGCCGCCGTTGCGCTTGATCTGGTCGTAGGAGAGGCCGACCCCCTTCAGGCCGACATTGACCATCGTCGAGGTCAGGCTGTCGGGCGTGCCGACGCCGATCCGCTTGTTGGCGAGGTCGGCCCAGCCCTTGAGGCCGGCCTTCTCGGTGCTGACCATGGTCGGGCTCGCCGACGGCTTGGTCATGAAGCCGATATAGGCGCCGACATAGCGCATGGCCTGCATCTTCGGCCGGTTGTTGAAGGTGCGCGTGCCGGTCCAGGCGTCGACCACGCTCTCGCCGACGCCGTGGCCGATCTGCGCCTCGCCGCTCTGGATGCGCGGCGGCACCGCGGTCGCGGTGCCCGGCAGGCGGCGCACGTTCACCGACGCCGGCGCGAAGGCGCGCTTGATCGCCTCCTCCATCACCGTGAAGGCGAGGTCGCTGGTCGACCCGGCCGAGCCGCGGCCGATGATGACGAGAGACTTGGGCGCGTCGTCGGCCAGCGCCGGCAGTGCCGCGGTCGCGGCGACGGCGGCGAGCGCCAGCCCGGCCGCGCGGTGCGCGAGGGAACGGTCGCGATGCATCGGTCTTCCTCCCCGGATACCTGGATTCATTTCCACACCGCGCCCGACCGGCGCAGATGGGCGATCTCGTCGGCGGCGAAGCCGAGATCGGCCAGCACCGCGTCGTCGTCGGTGCCGATCGCCGGCCCGGCGCGGCGGATGGCGGTGTTCATGGTGCCGATCTTCGGCAGCACGCCCGGCTGCGGCAGCGCCTCGCCCGAGCCGTCGTCGATCCACACGATGTCCTCGCGCGCCGCCACATGCGGGTCGTGCAGCAGGTCCGCCGCGTCGTAGAGCGGCCCGACCACCACGTCGTTCTCGCGCACCAGCCGCATCGCCTCGGCGGCGTCGTGGCGGGCCATCCATTCGGCGACCACGGCATCCAGCGCGTCCATGTTGCGCTGGCGGTCGGCCGTCGTGCGGAAGCGCGGGTCGTCGCGCAGCGCCGGGCCGCCGATCATCGTCAGCAGCCGGTCGGCGACCGACGGTGTCGCGGCCGAGACGGTCAGCAGCTTGCCGTCGCGGGTGCGGAAGACGTTGCCGATGTTGGAGTTCATCGGGAAGCGGTTGCCGGTGCGCGGCTCCGCCTTGCCGGTGATCGAGGCGACGGCGAGTTGCCACTCGTTCATGCGCAGCAGCGCCTCGTGCATGCCGACCGCGAGCGGCGGCGGCGCATCGCCCGAAAGGCCCGCAGCGCGCAGCTGAATCAGGGCGCCGGCCGCCGCCATCAGCCCGGCGCAGCATTCCGCCAGCGGGAACTCCGGCTGCATCGCCGGCCCGTCGCCTTCGCCGGTCAGCGCCACCGCGCCGGTGGCGGCCGCGGCCAGGGCCGGGTCGGTGCTCCACGGCCAGAGGTCCGGGCGATCGGTGCCGGGCGCATGCAGCAGCAGGTCGAGCGGCGGCGTGGCGCGCGCGGCGGCGCGGGCATGCCAGGCGGCCGGGCTGGTCGGGTCGCGCACCAGCAGGCGGGCGCGGTCGAGCAGGCGGTCGACGACCGGCGCCGCTTCGGGATGGTCGGGGTCGATGGCGAGCGACAGCTTGTTGCGGGCGGCGATCGGCCACCACACGCGGCGCACCAGCGGCCCGCCCAGGCGGCGCAGCGGCGATCCGCCGGGCGGCTCGCAGACGATGACGCGGGCGCCGAAATCGGCCAGGAGGCCCGCGGCGAACGCCCCGGCGGGGGTGCCCGCCACCTCGATCGCCGTGATGTCGGAAAGGTCGGCGGCCCGCTGCGCCCCGGAATCGGCCATGCCCTCGATCGTCCTCGTCCCGCGTTTCCGTCGCCGGACGTTGCCCGTCCGATCGCTTCCGATGGGAATTGAAGCAGAGCGCGATTGATCACACCATTCGCAATATGTGAAGGATTGAGCAGATTCGATGATCAATTATACGCTGCCCCAGATCGCGACCTTCCTGGCGGTGGTGGAGACGCGCAGCTTCCGCCTGGCAGCGGAGCGCCTGAACGTGTCGCCGCCGGCGGTGAGCGCGCGGGTGCGCGAGCTGGAGGACCGCCTGGGAGTCCGCCTATTCCATCGCACCACCCGCTCGGTGATGCCCACGGCCGAGGGCGAGCGGCTGGCGACCGCCGCCACCCATGCGCTGGGCGAGCTGCACCGCGCCGCCGACACCCTGCGCGACGAGGCGGCGCTGCGCCGAGGCCGCTTCACCGTCGCCACCCTGCCGTCGATCGCCGCCACCATCCTGCCGCCGGCCATGGCCGCCTTCCGCGCGCTCCATCCCGGGGTCGAGATCGAGATGGTCGACGCCTATGCCGGCCATGCCGGTGCCGCCGTGCTGCGCGGCGAGGCCGCCTTCGGGCTGCTCGCCGCGCCGCCGCCGGGCGAACGCGAGCTCGCCTTCGAGCCGCTCTTCCGCGACGATTCGGTCATCGTGCTTCCGGTCGGCCATCCCTGGGCGGGGCGCGGCGCCATCGAGCTGGCGGAGGTGGCGCGCCAGCCGCTGCTGCTGACCGCCCCCGACACCAGCATGCGGGCGATGGTGGATGCGGCCTTCCGCCATCGCGGTCTGGTGGCCGTGCCCGCCCATGAGGCGATGAACCTGACGACGCTGCTGGCGCTGGCCGAGGCCGGCTTCGGCATCACTTTCGTGCCGCGCATCTTCGTCGTCCGCCTCGACCTGTCGCGGCTGGAGATGGTGGCGATCGCCGGACGACCGATGGCGCGCGACATCGGCATCGTCACGCCGCGCGGCCGCTCGCTGTCGCCCGCGGCGGCCGCCTTCCGCCGCTTCCTCGCCGACCGCTTCGCGAGCGGGATCGCGGCTGCGGCCGATTGAGAGTGCGTGGCAGCGCCTCCTATAGTCAGGGCGATCCGGACGAGCGATGTTGCGTCCCTCGACGATGCTCGGGGTGAGGAGATTTTCTTTTTGCCATCAGAGACGAACCTCATCCCGAGCATCGTCGAGGGACGCACCGACGGCCCTGCGATCGCGGGCAGCCCCGCACCCTTCGTCTTCTTCGTCAGCTTCCCGCGCTCGGGCCACCACTACCTCGTCGACCTGCTCGACAAGCTATTCGGCTTCCGCGCCGACTACTGCGAGTTCTACCGCTGCCTCGCCCCGGAATGCCGGGTGGCGGGGCTGCCCGGTCTCTTCCGCATCCCCTGCCATTCGGGCCGGCGTTTCCAGAAGAACCACGACTTCGGCCTCGACCTGCCGCTGGTGCCGCGCTGTACCTATGTCGTGCAGTACCGCTACCCGCTCGAATCCCTGGTCTCGCTCTTCGAGTTCCGCCTGAGGCACGGCTATCCCGGCCGCGACGACGTGCCCCCGGTCGACACCGCCGACGGCTGGCGCCGCATGGCCGAGGCGGACGCGGTCTACTGGCGCCGCTTCGCCAAGAAATGGATCATCCGCCCGGCCGGCCGGGCAAACGTCGTCCGCTGTCCCTATGAGGGTGTCACCGCCGACCCGGAAGCGGTCGCCGCCGTGCTGCGCGGCATCGACGTCGCGGTGCCCGACGCCGACACGCGGCTCGCCGCCCATTTCGCGGCCCAGAAGGCCTTCGACTTCCGCGCGATCGAGACCTTCCGGTACTTCGACCGCGGCTTCTTCGCGCATCTCGAAGGCGCCGTCGTCGGCCGCGACGTCCTTCGGGGAGCGGGCTACCAGCCGCGCTTCGCGTGACACGGCGGCTGGCACCTCCCTACAATCCGCGCGCGAGCGGGGGGAGATGATGGTCGCGCGCGTCGCGACGGTGGCATTCCAGGGGATCGAGGTCCGCGCGGTCGACGTGCAGGTGCAGATGGCGGCGGGGCTGCCGATCTTCGCGCTGGTCGGCCTGCCGGACAAGGCGGTGGCCGAGAGCCGCGAGCGGGTGCGCGCCGCGCTCGCGGCGATGGGGCTGGCGCTGCCGCCCCGGCGCATCACCGTCAACCTGTCGCCGGCCGACCTGCAGAAGGAAGGCAGCCATTTCGACCTGCCGATCGCGCTCGGCCTGCTGGCCGTCATGGGCGTGCTGCCGCCGGACGCGCTGGACGGGTTCGTGGCGCTGGGCGAGCTGGCGCTGGACGGCGCGCTGGCGCCGGTCGCGGGCGTGCTGCCGGCCGCTGTGCACGCCAACGCGCAGGGCCGCGGCCTGATCTGCCCCGCGGCCTCGGGCGGCGAGGCGGCATGGGCCGGCGACATGACGATCCTGGCCGCCCCCAGCCTCGTCTCGCTGGTCAACCACGTGAAGGGCACCCAGCTCCTGGGGCCGCCGGTGCCCCGCCTGGCCGACGACGACACGGGCGCGCCGGATCTGGCGGCGGTCAAGGGCCAGGAGACGGCCAAGCGGGCCTTGGAGATCGCGGCGGCCGGCGGCCACAACATGCTGATGGTGGGCCCGCCCGGGTCCGGCAAGTCGATGCTGGCGCAGCGCCTGCCGGGCCTGCTGCCGCCTCTGACCCCGGCCGAAGCGCTCGAGGTCTCGATGATCCACTCCGTCGCCGGCCTGCTCGCCGAGGGGCGGATCAGCCGGCGGCGGCCCTTCCGCGACCCGCACCATTCGGCCTCGCTGGCGGCCCTCATCGGCGGCGGGCCGCGAGCGCGGCCGGGCGAGGTCTCGCTCGCCCATCGCGGCGTGCTCTTCCTGGACGAGCTGCCCGAGTTCCAGCGCGCCGCGCTCGAATCCCTGCGCCAGCCGCTCGAATCGGGGCGTGCCGTGGTGGCGCGCGCCCAGGCGCACGTCGCCTACCCCGCGCGCTTCCAGCTCGTCGCCGCCATGAACCCCTGCCGCTGCGGCCATCTCGACGATCCCGCCGTCGCCTGCGCCCGCGCGCCGGGCTGCGCGCGCGACTATCAGGCGCGGCTGTCCGGGCCGCTGGTCGACCGCATCGACCTGCATGTGGACGTGCCGGCCGTCACGGCGGCCGATCTCGCCCTGCCGCCGCCGGCGGAGACCTCGGCCGATGTCGCCGCCCGGGTCGGCGAGGCGCGCGACCGCCAGCGCCAGCGCTTCGCGTGGGCGGGCCGCGCCGACCTCGCCTGCAACGCCGAAGCCGATGGCGAGGTGCTGGAGGCGATCGCCACACCCGACCCCGACGGCAAGCGCCTGCTGACCGATGCGGCCGAGCGCCTGCGCCTGTCGGCCCGTGGCTGGCACCGGGTGCTGCGCGTCGCCCGCACGCTGGCCGACCTCGAGGGCAGTGCGGGCGTGCGCCGAATGCACGTGGCCGAGGCGCTGGCCTATCGCCGCACCGGTTTCGCCGTCGGGTAGTGGACGGTCACGCGAAGCGCTTCGCGCCGGCGACGCAGAGGATGATGAAGGCGGCGACCGCGATCATCGACCATGCCACGGGCTCGCCCAGCAGCAGGGCGGCCAGGGTGAGGCCGAAGAAGGGCTGGAGGAGCTGGAGCTGCCCGACGCCGGCAATGCCGCCCAGCGCCAGGCCGCGGTACCAGAACACGAAGCCCACGAGCATGCTGAAGACCGAGACATAGGCGAGCCCGATCCATGCCGGCTCGCCGACCCCGCTCCACGCGTCGGGCAGCGTCGCCGCCGCCAGTGGCACCATGACCGGGGCCGCGAGGATGAGCGCCCAGGAGATCACCTGCCAGCCGCCGAGGCGGCGCGAGAGCGCGGCGCCGACCGCATAGCCCAGGCCGCACAGCACGATCGCCGCCGCCATCAGCAGGTCGCCGGCCAGTGCTGCGTCCGTGCCGCCCGAGAGCGCGAAGCCCGCGGCGGCGAGGCCGCCCGCGATCGAGAACAGCCAGAACGCCGGCTTCGGCCGCTCGCCGGCATAGATGACACCGAAAGCCGCGGTCGCCAGCGGCAGCATGCCGATGAAGACGATCGAGCGGGCGGCCGTGATGTGCTGCAGGGCGAGTGCGGTCAGCAGCGGAAAGCCGACGACCACGCCCGCCGCGACGATCAGGAGCGGCCGGATGTCGGCCGCCGCCGGGCGCCGCTGCCGCAGCGCCGCCAGCAGTGCGGCGCCCAGGACGGCCGCGATCGCCGCGCGGGCGGAGGTGAGGAACAAGGGCGTGAAGCCGCCGATGGCGACCCGCGTCGCCGGCAACGACCCGCTGAAGATGATGACGCCGAGCAGGCCGCAGCCCCAGGCCTCGGTCGTGCGATCCATTCGTGCCTCTCCACCTAGCCGCGATGGCGATAGCGCGAGGCGCGTTGGTGATGACAGCGACGGCGGAGTACAGTCGCATCGAACTGTATGGGTCGATGGAGCGATACGGTTGGCGCCGATGGTGGGGAAGGACGGCGAGGCGGCGAGCCGCACCCATGCGGTGATGGGCGAGATCCGCCGCCGCATGGCGGCACGGGCGTTGACGCCGGGCGAGAAGCTGCCTTCGATCCGCGGCCTCGCGGCGGCCATGCGCGTCTCGCCGTCGACCGTGGTCGAGGCCTATGACCGGCTGGTGGCCGAGGGCGCGATCCGCTCGCGGCCCGGCTCCGGCTTCTATGTCGCCGGCGCCCTGCCGCCGCTGGCGCTGGCCGAGATCGGGCCGCGCCTCGACCGTGAGATCGACCCCCTCTGGGTGTCGCGCCAGTCGCTCGACGCGGGCAGCGGCGCCCTTCGCCCCGGCTGCGGCTGGCTGCCGGCCGGCTGGATGCCGCACGCCGCCATCCGCCGCGCCATGCGCAACCTCGCCAAGGCCGACGACACGATGCTGGCCGACTACGGGATGACGCGCGGATCGCTCGCGCTGCGCGGCCTGCTGGCCCGCCGGTTCGGCGCCGAAGGCATCGATGCCGGCGCCGACCAGATCCTGCTGACGACATCCGGCACCCAGGCGATCGACCTCGTCTGCCGCTTCCTGCTGCAGC
>JBFWXJ010000027.1:0-17113 GCA_050187535.1 Alphaproteobacteria bacterium
CGATCTGCGCCCGCTGCTGCCGCTGGAGCCGGGCAACCTCGCCAAGCAGATCTGGCTCGATCAGGAATGGTGGACCAAGAACGGCCAGGCCATGGGCGAGCGCTGGAACAAATGGATGCTGGCGAAGCAGTGACCGCGATCCCGAACGACGGGTCACGCCGCCCGGGCGCGCTCGCGATCGAGGGCGTCGGCAAGCGCTACGGCACCGTCCGCGCGCTGGCCGACGTCTCGCTCGACGTGGCCGCCGGCGAGTTCCTGACCATCCTCGGCCCCAGCGGGTCGGGCAAGACAACGCTGCTCAAGGTGGTGGCCGGGTTCGAGGCGCCGGACGGAGGCGCTGTCGCCATCGACGGGCGGGACGTGACCGGCCTCGACCCGGCGCAGCGCAACATGGGGATGGTGTTCCAGAACTACGCCCTGTTCCCGCACCTGACGGTGGCGCGCAACGTCGCTTTCCCGCTGGAGATGCGGCGCACGCCGCGGCGGGAGATCGGCCGGCGCGTCGAGGAAGCGCTGGCCCTGGTCGAACTTACCGGCTTCGAGGAACGCCTGCCCCGCCAACTCTCCGGCGGGCAGCAGCAGCGCGTGGCCCTCGCCCGCGCGATCGTCTTCCGGCCGACGCTGCTGCTGCTCGACGAGCCGTTCGGTGCGCTCGACCGCAAGTTGCGAGAGGCGATGCAGCTCGAAGTGCGCCGCCTCCAGCAACGCCTCGGTCTCACGACCCTCTTCATCACCCACGACCAGGAGGAAGCGCTGGTCATGTCCGACCGCATCGCGGTCATGGACCATGGCCGTCTGGAGCAGGTGGGCCCGCCGCGCGATATCTACGAGGCGCCGGCGAGCCCGCTGGTCGCCGACTTCGTCGGCGAATCCAACATCCTGGCAGGCGTCGCGGAGACGGTGAACGGGATGCCGGCCGTGCGCCTCGACGGCGGACCCGTGGTGCCGGTCGCCGGCGATGGCCCGCGTCCCGCGCCGGGCCGGCGGGTGCGCATCCTGTTGCGGCCGGAACGCCTCGCCGACGCGGCGACCGATGGCCGCTTCGACGCGCGCATCGCCGGCACGGTCGTCGAATGCGTCTATCTCGGCCTCTCGGACAAGTACCGGCTGCGCACGCCGGGCGGGCTGGAGCTGCTGGCGCGCTTCCCCGTCTCGCGGACGCTGGCCCGCTACGCGCCGGGCGACGTCGTGGCCGTCGGCTTCCACGCCGCCGACGCGCGCATCATCGAGGTCACGTGATGGGCATCGCGGCCGCTGCGCGACGCACCGCGTTCGGCGCCTTCTTCCTGACCGTACCGGGGCTCGTATTCCTCGGGCTGCTCTTCGCCATGCCGCTCGCCCGCCTTTTCGGCCTCAGCGTCGCGGGCGGGACGCTGGAATGGTACGGGAAGGTCTTCGCGGACGGACTCTACACCACCATCTTCCTGCGCACGGCGGAGATCGCGCTGATGGTGACGGCGGCCTGCCTCGTCATCGGCTATCCCGTCGCCTTCCTGCTGGCGACCACGACACCCGCCTGGCGCGCCATCGGCTTCGCGCTCGTCATGCTGCCGTTCTGGACCAGCGTGCTGGTGCGCACCTACGCCTGGATGGTCATCCTCGGACGCAACGGCATCATCAACCGCTTCCTCCTCGACTACGGCTTCATCGACCGGCCGATGACCATGCTGAACACCCGCTTCGCGGTCGTGCTCGGCATGGTGCACGTCATGCTGCCGTTCATGATCCTGCCGCTCTACAGCGCGCTAGTGCGCATCGATCCGGACCTGCCACGGGCGGCCCGCGGCCTCGGCGCACCGCCGTGGCGCATCTTCGCCCGCGTCTGGCTGCCGCTGACGCTGCACGGCATCGTCGCGGGAGTGACGCTGGTCTTCGTCGTGTCGCTCGGCTTCTACATCACGCCGGCCCTGCTCGGCGGCGGCAAGGTCACGATGATCGCCATGGTGATCGAGCAGCAGGTGCGCGAGTTCCTGGCCTGGAACTTCGCGGGCGCCCTCTCGGTCGTGCTGCTGGCCGCGACCATCGCCGTATTCTGGCTGCTCAACCACTTCGTCGCGCGCCGGGTCGACCCGGTGGCGGGCGCGGGGCGCTGAGCCATGGCACGCCGACGCCGCGATCCCGGCCGCCTCACGCTCCGTCTGTTCACGGGCATCGTCTACTTCTTCCTCATGGCGCCGCTGATCGTCGTCTTCCCGATCTCGTTCAGCGCCGGCAACTACCTGCGCTTCCCGCCGCCGGGCTTCTCGATGCGCTGGTACGAGCGCTACTGGAACGACCCCGTGTGGATCGACGCGACGATCCGCAGCGTCCAGGTCGGCGTGGCGACCACCGTGCTGGCGCTGGCGATCGGCATACCCCTCGCCTTCGGGCTGGTGCGCGGCCGCTTCCCGGGGCGGGCGCTGATCGAGCAGTCGATGTCGGCGCCGATGATCGTGCCGCACATCGTGCTGTCGATCGCCATCTACGGCCTCTTCTCACGCCTCGGCCTGATCGGCGAATGGTACGGGGTCGCAATCGCCCACACGGTGCTGGCACTGCCCTTCGTCGTGATCGTACTGGCCGCAGGCCTGCGCAACTTCGACATCGGGCTGGAGCTGGCGGCGCGCGGCATGGGTGCCGGCCGCTTCACGGCGATCCGCCGTGTCACCTTGCCGATCATCGCGCCCAGCCTGTGGTCGGCGGCCTTCCTCGCCTTCATCACGTCCTTCGACGAGCTGGTCGTGGCGATGTTCCTCTCGGGCGCCAACATGACGCTGCCCAAGAAGATGTTCGACAACATCATGACCGAGATCGAGCCGACGGTGGCCGCGGTCTCGGCGCTGCAGATCGTCTTCATCTCGCTGCTGCTGGTGCTCTCCATGCGCTTCAGGCGCGCGGCGGGCAGCACGCCGATGGCGCGCTAGAACCTCTTCCAGGGATCACTGCCATGCCACGCGGCGACGTCTTCCACGCCGACTTCAAGCCCGCCCCCTACTGGTGGGAGGCGTACAAGCCGGTCCCCGGCGAACTGGCGGACGTGCCGCCGGCGAGCCGCGTCGTCATCGTCGGCGCCGGCTACGCCGGTCTGTCGACGGCGATCGAGCTGGCGAACGCCGGGATCGAGGCGACGGTGCTGGAGGCGAAGGAGCCCGGCTGGGGCGCGAGCACCCGCTCCGGCGGCGGGGTCAGCGGCGGCGTCAATGTCGGCAAGAGCTTCTCCGGCCGCACCTTCCAGGGCACCAAGGAGCAGATCGCGGCCGTCCTCGGCTCGGCGGCCGACGCCTTCTCGCTGATCGAGACGATTATCGAGCGCGAGAAGATCGACTGCTTCTGGGAGAAGCGCGGCCGCTTCATCGGCGCCTGGACGCCGACCCACTACGCCCGCCAGGCCGAGCGCGTGGACAAGCTCAACAGCGGTGCCAGGTCGGGCAGCTACATGGTCCCGCGCGAGCGCCAGCGCGAGGAGATGGCGTCCGACTACTACCACGGCGGCATGGTGGTCGAGCGCTCGGGCAAGCTGCACCCCGCGCTCTACTACAAGGGCCTGCTGGATGCCGCTCGGCGCCGTGGTGTGGCGATCTGCGCCCACGCGCCGGTCGAGCGCATCCGCCGCGACGGCACGGGCTGGCGCATCTCGACCGGCCGCGGCGAGGTGACCGCGGGCGACGTCGTCATCGCCACCAACGGCTACACGGGCGACGTGACGCCGCAGCTCAAGCGCCGCGTCATCCCCGTCGCCAGCCACATCATCGCGACCGAGGAGCTGCCGCCCGACCTCGCGCGCACGCTGATCCCCAAGGGCCGCACGCTCGCCGACACGCGCCGGGTGCTCTGCTACTACCGGATGTCGCCGGACGGGAAGCGGGTGATCTTCGGCGGCCGCGCCCGCTTCACGCCGGTGACGCCGGAGACGGCGGCCCCCATCCTCCACCGCTTCATGACCGCACGCTTCCCGCAGCTGGCCGGCGTCAAGTTGACCCACGCCTGGAACGGCAACGTCGCCTTCACCTTCGACGCGCTGCCTCATACGGGCGTCGAGGACGGCATGCACTACGCCATGGGCTGCAATGGCTCGGGCGTGGCGATGATGACCTATCTCGGGTATCAGACCGCGCGCCGCATCGTCGGCGGCGCCAACAGCACCTGCGGCTTCGAGCTGCCCGAGTTCCCGAGCCACGCGCTCTACTCCGGCAATCCCTGGTTCCTGCCCGCGATCGGCGGCTGGTACCGCTTTCGCGACTGGCTCGACCGTAGGGTGGCGTAGGGGAGCCGGACCAGAACAATATGGGAACAAATCACTTGGCCGCGCGCACGGTCGGTGGCAGTCTCTCGAGGCTGGGTCGGCGAATCATCGTTCGGCCGGCGACCGACGCGAACTGATCGGGCGACCGATGAAGGTGGCGGGGCTCTTCGCCGGTATCGGCGGCTTCGAAAAAGGCTTGGTCGAAAGCGGCCACGAAGCCGAGATGCTCTGCGAAATCTGGGAGCCGGCGCGCGCCGTCCTATCCGCGAGATTCCCATCGACCCCTGCTGCGAACGACGTGGTGAGCCTGCGGTCTCTCCCGGGAAACGTCGAACTGGTCACGGCGGGCTTTCCTTGTCAGGACCTCAGTCAGGCAGGGATGACCGCGGGGATCGAAGGATCGCGTTCTTCGCTGGTCGGCCATGTCTTCCGGCTGCTGGACGAGAGGAAGGTCCCATGGATCGTCCTCGAGAACGTCTCGTTCATGCTCCATCTCGCCCGGGGCAAGGCGCTCCACAGCCTGATCGACGAGCTGGAATCCAGAGGCTACCGCTGGGCCTATCGGGTGGTGAATTCGCTCGCATTCGTGCCACAGCGACGCGAGCGCGTACTGCTGGTGGCGACGACGACCGACGTCGATCCCGCGGCGGTCCTCTTGACCGACGAGGCAGAGCCGAAGCTGGCGGCGACCGACCTCTCGGCATCGGCCAACGGGTTCTATTGGACGGAGGGCATCCGCGGCCTAGGCTGGGCGTCGGACTCCATACCGACATTGAAGAACGGATCGACCGTTGGGATAGCGTCTCCTCCGGCCATCATGTTGCCTTCTGGCCGCGTGATAATGCCGGATATTCGTGATGCCGAGCGGCTCCAGGGCTTTCCCGAGGATTGGACCGAGCCCGCAGGAACAGTCGGCCGCGCCACTCTGCGGTGGTCGCTCGTCGGCAATGCGGTGACCGTTCCGGTAGCCCGTTGGATCGGCGAGCGCCTCGCGTACCCCGGCATCTATGTGTCGGCGCGGGACAGGAATCTTCCGGCCAACGGAAAGTGGCCGCGAGCGGCCCGGTACGATGGGGAGCGCCGCCGCGCCGTCGAAATCGGTGCCTTTCCACATTGGTTCGAGCGACCGTCCTTGGCCAGCTTCCTCCGGTATCCGGGGAAAAAGCTGTCCGCTCGGGCGACACGCGGCTTCCTGAACCGTATGGGACGCGGAACGCTACGTTTTCCGCCAGGCTTCCGCGAGCGCATCGCGGCGCATCTCCTGGCTATGGAGAGCGACGAAGATTTACGCTCCGCGACGGTTCCGGAGTTGCTGGCTGCCGAATGAAAGCGCCGAAGCCGCGCGACCCGAAGCGCAGCGCCCTGATGGCGCGGGTACGCAGGAAGGATACCGCCGCGGAGGCAGCGGTGGCGAAGACGCTGCGAAGTTCGGGAGTGGCGTATCGGAAGAGCTGTCGCAGCCTCCCGGGGTCACCCGATTTCGCGAATCGGCGAAGAGGGTGGGCAATCTTCGTCCACGGCTGCTTTTGGCACCATCATTCCGACTGTCCGCGAGCGACCGTTCCGAAGACGAACCCGGATTTCTGGCGCGCCAAATTCGCCGACAATCGCTTGCGCGACGCGCGTGCCATCGCCGGACTGGAGCGCGACGGATTTCGGGTAGCGGTAGTGTGGGAGTGTCAGATCGATGATGCGGCGGCGCTTCGCGCCGCCCTATCCGAGATCATTGAACCGCGTGGCCCAGAGATTGGCGAGCCGCTCCACCATCGACGCGTAGTGGTGGATGTCGCCGGGCCGCGGCGCCGGGTCGTCAGCGATCGAGCGGACCGGTGATCCGTCGTTTCGGCAGTCCACGACCATGATCGCGAGCGCGTCGTAGCCCACATCCCCGGTCCTCGCACGCTTGGGTAGCTGCTTGATCTTGTCCACCGCGAGACCCGCGTCGCGGGGCTGGCGATGCTCGCTCCAAATCTGATCGCCCACGGGCCCCTTGTTGAGGTCGGGGCTGAGATAGCGCGAGGCGACGTTGACCATGGCGAATCCAGCCGCGATGGCCTGATCGGCGGCACCATGCACCGTGAGGTGTGAAGAATTGAGCTCGTCGTACAGACGCGGCAGGGCGCGCTGATGCGCGGTCATGCATGCTTTCGCTTCCAACGCCATCAGCACCGATCCCACCGGCATGCGCGGCAGCTTCGGCAGGTGGGCCAGCACATCGCGCTCGTTTGCGCTCAGTGGAATCCGCCAGTCCTCCGCCATCGTCGCCAAGTCGGACACACGGGACGCTTCACCGGCTCGCGAGGGCGTACAGAGGACGAGGTCGAGGTTCTTTTTTCGGTCGTGGACGAAATCGCGCATCTCGTGATTGATGCCGAAACTCACAATTCCCGACGTGACTTGCCGGCGGAGGAGCGAACTCGCGCGCAGGAGGTCGAAGACGATGCCCCAGCATGCGACCTTCGAATGGTGATCGCTCCGGGAATGATACTGCCAGCGCCGACCCCATCGATCCTCTCGCGTCGGCTGCGAGAGTGTGCGGACGAGTATGTCTGGTCCAAGCATCAACGCTCCGATTGGTCGACGAGACTACACGCGTCGGCCGTAGGAAGGATAATCGAGGAACTGTCCATGGGCGATCCGATCTTGACCATCCGTCCCTACGTCGACGCCGACACCGATGCCGTCATGACCATCTTCCGGTCGGCGGTCAGGCAGACGGCGCGGCGGGACTACAGCCTGGAGCAGGTCACGGCGTGGGCGCCCGACGATGCCGATCGGGCGGGGTGGGCGCAGCGGTCCGCGGCGCGCGGGACGTGGATCGCGACGGTCGGCGGCACGCCTGCGGGCTTCAGCGATCTCGGGCCCGACGGCTATGTCGACATGCTCTTCGTGCATCCGGACTTCGGCGGCCGCGGCGTCGCGCGGGCGCTCCTCGCCCATGTCGAGGGGCTGGCGCGAGCCCGCGGTCTCGCACTGATGTACACCGACGGAAGCCTGACGGCCCGGCCGGTATTCGAGCGCGCGGGCTTCTTGGTCATCCAAGCGCAGGACGTGGTGAAGCGCGGCATCACCTTCCGCAACTTCCGCATGGAGAAGCGCCTGCCGCCGCCGGACGAGGGCGCCCTTCCCGCTGGCGGCCCCGCCGGGTAAGGTCCGCCTCCCCGCCACGGCACCGAGGCCGATGCCGATGTCCCTTCCCGACCGGGCCGCGCTCGAAGCCGCGGCCGCGACGGTTCATGCCGTGTTCGGACCGACCCCGCAGATCTGCTGGCCCCTGCTCTCGGCCCGCGCCGGGGCCGAGGTCTGGGTCAAGCACGAAAACCACACGCCGATCGGCGCCTTCAAGGTGCGCGGCGGGATCGTCCACATGGAGAGGCTGCGGCGCGAGCAGCCCGGGTTGACCGGCGTTGCGACGGCGACCCGCGGCAATCACGGTCAGAGCGTGGCCCTGGCGGCGGGCGCGGTGGGGCTGAAGGCGACCGTCTTCGTGCCGCACGGCAACAGCGTCGAGAAGAACCGGGCCATGCGGGCGCTGGGCGCGGAAATCGTCGAGCACGGCCACGACTTCCAGGCCGCCTACGAGCATGCCCGCATCGAGAGCGAGCGGCTCGGCCTGCATTTCGTCGACTCCTTCCAGGACGATCTCGTGGCCGGCGTCGGCACGTACGGCATGGAGTTGTTCCGGGCCGTCGCCGACATCGACACGGTCTACGTGCCGATCGGCCTCGGCTCGGGCATCTGCGGCACCATGGCGGCGCGCGATGCGCTGGGGCTGCGCACGAAGGTGGTGGGTGTCGTCGCGGCGCGCGCGGCCGCCTATGCCCTCTCGTTCGCGGCCGGCGAGCCCGTGTCGACCAACAGCGCCGACACCATGGCCGATGGAGTCGCCTGCCGCGTGCCCAACGCGGCCGCGCTGGCAGCGATCCTGGCCGGCGCCGACCGCATCGTTACGGTCGAGGAGGCGGAGATCGCGGCCGCCATGCGCCATTACTTCACCGACACGCACAACGTGGCCGAGGGGGCCGGTGCCGCCCCGCTCGCCGCCCTTCTCAAGGAGAAGGACCGCATGGCCGGCAAGCGCGTAGCGCTCGTCCTTTCCGGCGGCAACATCGACCGCGCCCAATACGCCCCCATCCTCGCCGCGGAGGACGCCCCATGAACACCGACATCGAGATTGCGCGGGCCGCCCGCCAGAAGCCGATCGAGGAGATCGCCGCCGGCCTCGGCATCCCGGCCGATGCCCTCTTCCGCTACGGCCCGACCAAGGCGAAGGTCGATCTCGGCTGGATCGCCGGGCAGCAGGATCGCCCGAACGGCAAACTCATCCTCGTCACCGCGATCAACCCGACGCCGGCTGGCGAAGGCAAGACGACGACGACCGTCGGCCTGGGCGACGCGCTCAACCGCATCGGCAAGCGCGCGGCGATCTGCCTGCGCGAGCCCAGCCTCGGCCCCTCCTTCGGGATGAAGGGCGGGGCGGCCGGCGGCGGCCGCTCGCAGGTCGTGCCGATGGAGGACATCAACCTCCACTTCACCGGCGACTTCCACGCCATCGGAGCCGCCAACAACCTGCTGGCCGCGCTGCTGGACAACCATGTCTACTGGGGCAACGGCCTCGGCATCGACCCGCGCCGCGTCACGTGGCGGCGCGTGCTCGACATGAACGACCGGGCGCTGCGCGAGACGATCGTGGCACTCGGCGGCGTCGCCAACGGCTACCCGCGCGAGGACGGCTTCGACATCACGGTGGCATCCGAAGTGATGGCGATCTTCTGCCTCGCCCGCGACCTCGCCGACCTGCAGGAGCGCCTCGGGCGCATCGTCGTGGCGGCGACGCGCGACCGCAAGTCGATCACGGCTGCCGACCTCAAGGCCGCCGGCGCCATGACCGTGCTGCTCAAGGACGCGCTGGCGCCGAACCTGGTGCAGACGATCGAGAACAGCCCGGCCTTCGTCCATGGCGGCCCCTTCGCCAACATCGCCCATGGCTGCAACTCGGTGCTGGCGACGACGACCGCGCTCAAGCTGGCGGACTACGTCGTGACCGAGGCCGGCTTCGGTGCGGACCTGGGTGCCGAGAAGTTCTTCGACATCAAGTGCCGCAAGACCGGGCTGGCGCCGGCAGCGGCGGTCGTCGTCGCCACCGTGCGCGCGCTGAAGATGCATGGCGGCATCGCGCGCGCCGATCTCGGCACCGAGAATGTCGGGGCCGTCGAGGCGGGCTTCTCCAACCTCGCCCGCCATATCGAGAACGTGAAGCGCTTCGGCGTGCCGCCGGTGATCGCCCTCAACCGCTTCGCCACCGACACGCCGGCCGAGCGTGCGGCCGTGGTCGAGGGTTGCCGCCGGCTCGGCGTCGAAGCCTTCGACTGCTCGCACTGGGCCGATGGCGGTGCGGGCGCGGAAGGGTTGGCGCGCGCGGTGGTTGCGCTGGCCGAGGGCGGCACCTCGCGCTTCCAGGTGCTCTATCCCGACGCGATGCCGATCATGGACAAGATCCGCACCATCGCGACCAGCCTCTATGGCGCCGCCGACATCGCGCCGGAGGGCCGCGTCGTCGCACGCGCGCAGGAGCTGGAGAAGGCCGGCTACGGTGCCCTGCCGGTCTGCATGGCCAAGACGCAGTACAGCTTCACGACCGACCCCGATGCCAAGGGCGCTCCCAGCGGCCACGTCATCCCCGTGCGCGAGCTGCGGCTGATGGCGGGTGCGGGCTTCGTCGTGGCCCTGTGCGGCGAGATCATGACCATGCCGGGCCTGCCGAAGACCCCCGCCGCCGAGCAGATCGGCCTCGACCCGGAAGGCAACGTCGTCGGCCTCTTCTGATGCCGGAAGCGCCGCACGTCGTCATTGTCGGCGGCGGCTTCGCCGGACTGGCGGCGGCACGCGGGCTGGCCGGCGCGCCGGTCCGGGTGACGCTGCTCGACCGGCGCAACCACCACCTCTTCCAGCCGCTGCTCTACCAGGTCGCGACCGCCGGCCTGTCGGCCCCCGACATCGCGGCACCCTTGCGTCACATCCTGCGCGGGCAGGCCAACGCGACGGTGCTGCTGGCCGATGTCGCGGCGATCGAGCCCGAGGTGCACCGGCTGCGCCTCGACGACGGCGGCACGCTCGCCTACGACCGGCTGGTGCTGGCGACCGGCACGACGCACGCCTATTTCGGCCACGCGGAATGGGAGGCGCATGCGCCGGGCCTGAAGACGCTGGAAGACGCGCTCGCCATCCGCCGCCGTCTGCTGGTCGCCTTCGAGCGCGCGGAGGCGGCCGAGACCGACGCCGAGCGGACGGAATGGCTCAGCTTCGTGGTGGTCGGCGGCGGGCCGACCGGCGTCGAGCTGGCCGGGACGCTGGCGGAGATCGCCCGCCACACGCTGAAGCGCGAGTTCCGCCGTATCGAGCCGGGCCAGGCGCGCGTCCGGCTGGTCGAAGCGGGCCCGCGCGTGCTGGCCGCCCTCGACCCGAGCCTGTCGGAGAAGGCGCAGCGCCAGCTCGAGCGGCTCGGCGTCGAAGTCGTGACGGGCCGCGCCGTGGAGGCGATCGACGCGACCGGCATCAGCCTCGGCGGCGAGCGCGTCGCCACACGCTGCGTGCTGTGAGCGGCGGGCGTGACGGCCTCGCCGCTGGCGCGCAGCCTTGGCGTGCCGCTCGACCGCGCGGGCCGCGTGATCGTCGGCGCCGACCTGGCGGTGCGGGGCCATCCCGAGATCGTCGTCGCCGGTGACCTCGCGGCGGTCGTCCAGGACGGCAAGCCGGTGCCAGGGCTGGCGCCGGCCGCCAAGCAGATGGGCGCCTGGGCGGCGGATGCGATCCGCGCCGCCGCCGCCGGCCGGACCGCGGCACCCTTCCGCTACCGCCACGCGGGATCGCTTGCCACGATCGGCCGCATGGCCGCCGTCGCCGAGCTCGGCGGGCTGCACCTCTCCGGCATCCTGGCGTGGTGGTTCTGGCTGCTGGTGCACATCTTCTTCCTGATCGGCTTCCGCAACCGGCTGATGGTCCTGCTCAACTGGGCATGGGCCTATTGGACCTACCAGCGACACGCGCGGATCGTCCTGGACGGCCCGCGGAACGGCGGCGAGGGACGGTAGTTCCTTCCGTCCGAGGAGGCCGCCATGGCGAAGACGCAGGGCCTGACGCTCTATCACATCCCGCAGAGCCGCTCGCTGACGGCCCTATGGATGCTGGAGGAGCTGGGGCTGCCCTACACGATCGAGAAGCTCGACGTGACCGCGGGCGAGCAGCGCGGCGAGGCCTATCGCAGGATCAACCCCTCGGGAAAGGTGCCGGCGCTGCGCGACGGCCCCATGGTGGTGACCGAGCGCGGCGCCATCTGCATGCACTTGGCCGACCGCTACGCGCCGGGCCGCCTCGCCCCCACGGTGATCGACGCCGACCGGCCGGCGTATCTCGCCTGGATGTTCTATGGCGCCGGCGTCGTGGAGCCGATCCTGACGTTGACTTATCTCAAGGTGGACACCGACGGCGTCTCCCCGGGGTCGCTCGCCTGGGGCAACCGCGACACCGCGATCTCGGTGCTCACGAATGCTGTCGTGCACAGCGAGTTCCTGCTCGGCAAGCGATTCACCGCGGCCGACGTCATGATCGGATCGATGCTCCGCTGGGGACTGGCCGCCGGCGTGCTGTCACGCGAGGGGCCGATCGCCGCCTATGTCGAGCGGCTGACGGCGCGGCCCGCCTTGGCGCGCGCGGTCGCGGCCGACGGCACCCGCTGAGCTACCCTACCAGCCGCCCGTCTGCAGCCAGCGGTCGACCTGGTCGAGTCGGTCCGCACCCCAGAAGGGCTCGTCGTCGACGAAGATGAAGGGCGAGCCGAAGACGCCGCGGGCGATGGCGCCGTCGGTCTCCGTCTTCACCCGCTCCTTCACCGCCGGCTCGTTCATCCCCGCGACCACGTCGGACGCGGCATAGCCGAGCGGCTCAGCCACCTCGCCCAACTCCTGCGGCGCGGCGATGTCGCGGCCTTCGCCGAAGGACCGGTGATAGAGGGCGCGCGCGTACATGCGGGCCTTGGCCGCATCCTGGGCCTCGATCCAGTAGTAGGCGCGGCAGTGACCGACGGTGGCGAACGGGAAGGTCGGCGGCATCGTGAAGGGCAGCCCCATCAGGCGCGCCGACCGCGCGAAGTCGCGCCGCGAATAGTCGCTCTTGAGCGGGATCGTGGTCAGGGGCTGGCCCCCGGTCACCTTGAAGACGGCACCCAGCAGGATCGGCCGCCAGCGCACCTCGCGGCCGTGGCGGGCGGCGATCGCGTCGATGCGGCCCGACGCGGCGTAGCCGTAGGGCGAGGAGAAGTCGAAGTAGTAGTCGATCGGCGCCGGCATGGGGGCTCCTTCGCTGGTGGGGTCACTCCGCGGCGATGCTGCGGGCGATGAGGAGGCGCTGGATGTCGCTGGTGCCCTCGTAGATCTGGCAGATGCGCACGTCGCGGTAGATGCGCTCGACCGGGAAATCGGCGAGATAGCCGTAGCCGCCATGGATCTGGATGGCGTCCGACGCGACCTTCTCGGCCATCTCCGACGCGTAGAGCTTGGCCATCGCCGCCTCGGTCAGGCAGGGCTCGCCCCGGTCGCGCTTGCCGGCTGCGTGCAGCGTCATCAGGCGCGCCGCGTGGATCTGCGTCGCCATGTCCGCCAGCCGGAAACCCACCGCCTGATGGTCGATGATCGCCTTGCCGAAGGACTTGCGCTCCTTGGCGTAGACGCGGGCCGCGTCGTAGGCGGCGCGCGCCATGCCGACCGCCTGGGCCGCGATGCCGATGCGTCCGCCCTCCAGGTTAGCGAGCGCGATGCGATAGCCTTCGCCTTCCGCGCCCAGCATCAGGTCGGGCGTCAGGCGCACGTCGTCGAGCTGGATCTGGCAGGTGTCGGACGCGCGCAGGCCGAGCTTCTCCTCGACGCGCACCACGTTCCAGCCGGGGGTCGACGTCGGCACGAGGAAGGCGCTGATTCCCTTCTTGCCGGCCGCCGGGTCGGTCACCGCGAAGACGATGGCGAGGTCGGCGCTGCTGCCGGACGTGATGAACTGCTTGGTGCCTTTCAGCACCCAGTGGTTTCCGTCGCGCCGTGCCCGCGTGACGATGGCGGACGCATCGGAACCCGCACCGGGCTCGGTCAGGCAGAAGGCGCCCAGCATGTCGCCGCGAGCGAGCGGCTTCAGGAAGCGCTCCTTCTGGTCGGCCGAGCCGTAGCGCAGGATCGGCATGCAGCCGACCGAGTTGTGCACGGCGACGATGGTCGAGCAGGCGCCGTCGCCGGCCGCGATCTCCTCGATGGCGAGCGCGGCGGCGATATTGTCCGCCCCGGCGCCGTCCCATTCGTCGGGCACCGTCATGCCCATCAGGCCGAGCGCGCCCATCTCGCGCAGCACTTCCTTGGGGAAGACACCCTTGCGGTCGCGCTCGGCCGCGTGCGGGGCCAGATGCTCGGCCGCGAAGGACCGCGCCGTGTCGCGCACCAGGCGCTGTTCCTCGGTCAGCTCCATCGCCCTGCTCCCGCTCTCAGAACCTGAGCCCGATCTCGCCGCGCGCGCCGCTCGCCGAGCCGTAGCTGCCGCGCGCGACCGTATTCGCCTCGATCCACGCGCAGCCGGCGAGGGCCGCGAGCAGCACGGCGACGACCATTGCCCTCACCACGCGATCGGCGTCCCGTCATGGTCGAGGAAGCGGCCGGCGTCCTCCGGCCGCAGCCCCGCGATGGTGCGCCGGATGGCGCGCGCCGAATCCGTCGTTGTGAGCGGCGCGTTGGGGCCGCCCATCGCCGTCTGCACCCAGCCCGGATGCATCGCCGTTGCGACGATGCCGCGCGGCACGAGGTCCAATGCCAGGCAGTGCCACGCCATGTTCAGTGCCGCCTTGCTGGAGCGATAGATGACGGCGCGGCCGATGTCGCAGTTGGCGATGCTGCCGAGACGGCTGGAGATCGCAACCATGCGGCGGCCCTGCCCGCGCGCCACCGGCTCGACGAGCGCGGTCGCGACGCGGATCGGCCCCAGCGCGTTGACGCGGAACGTCTCTTCCCACTCCGCGTAATCCTGCCCCTCGATCGCATGGCCGCGCGAGACATACATTCCGGCGTTGCACAGAAGGACGTCGATCGAATCCGCAGCGAGGGTCCGGCCCAGGGCGGCGACGCTGTCCCCATCGGCGACATCGAGCGGGAGGATCTCGGCGCCCGGTGCGGCGGTGCGCAGATCCGCGCTGCGGCCCATGTCGCGGCAGGTGCCGATCACCCGCCAGCCGTCGGCCGCGTATTGCCGGGCGAGCTCCAGCCCGATGCCCCGGCCCGCACCGGTGACGAGGACGGTCGGCACCTACTTCGTCTCCTCGAACAGCTCGCGGCCGATCAGCCAGCGGCGGATCTCGCTGGTGCCCGCACCGATCTCGTAGAGCTTGGCGTCGCGCAGCAGGCGGCCGGTCGGATACTCGTTGGTGTAGCCGTTGCCGCCGAGGCACTGGACCGCCTCCAGCGCCATCCAGGTCGCCTTCTCGGCAGCGTAGAGGATGGCGCCGGCCGCGTCCTTGCGCGTCGTGCGGCCCTTGTCGCAGGCGCGCGCCACCGCATAGACGTAGGACTTTGCGGCGTTCATCGTCGTGTACATGTCGGCGAGCTTGCCCTGCATGAGCTGGAACTCGCCGATCGCCTGGCCGAACTGCTTGCGTTCGTGCAGGTAGGGCACGACCACGTCCATGCAGGCCTGCATGATGCCGGTCGGGCCGGCCGCCAGCACCGCGCGCTCGTAGTCGAGGCCGCTCATCAGCACGTTGACGCCGCGCCCGAGGGCGCCCAGCACGTTCTCCTCGGGCACCTCGCAATCCTCGAACACCAGCTCGCAGGTGTTGGAGCCGCGCATGCCGAGCTTGTCCAGCTTCTGCGCGGTCGAGAAGCCCTTCATCCCCTTCTCGATCAGGAAGGCCGTGATGCCGCGCGGGCCCGCCGCGGGATCGGTCTTGGCATAAACGACGAGCGTGTCGGCGTCCGGGCCGTTGGTGATCCACATCTTGCCGCCGTTCAGCACCCAGCGGTCGCCCTTGCGCTCGGCGCGCGTGCGCATGCCGACGACATCGGAGCCGGCACCGGGCTCGCTCATGGCGAGCGCGCCCACATGCTCGCCGGAGATCAGCTTCGGCAGGTAGCGCCGCTTCTGCGCCTCGCTGCCGTTGCGGCGGATCTGGTTGACGGCGAGGTTCGAATGGGCGCCGTAGCTGAGCCCGACCGAGGCCGATGCACGGCTGATCTCCTCCATCGCCACGCAATGCTCGAGGTATCCCAGCCCCGCCCCGCCGAACTCCTCCTCGACCGTCACGCCGAGGACGCCCAGGTCGCCCATCTTGCGCCAGAGGTCGTTCGGGAATTCGTTGGTGCGGTCGATCTCGGCCGCGCGGGGAGCGATCTCCGCGGCGGCGAAGTTGCGCACGCTGTCGCGCAGCATGTCGGCGGTGTCGCCGAGGTCGAAGTCGAGTGACGGAATGTCGTTGCGCAGCATGGGGTGGGGTCCCTCGGCCGGTCGCGGCGGACTATAGCGCACGACCCCGCCGGGTCTAGCCGGGGCCGTCGGACCGGCCGGGAAGCAGCATCAGGGTGCCGAGCGACACCGCGCAGAGGGTGCGCACGTCCCCTGCGAGCGCGAAGATCTCGGTCTCGCAGACCACCAGCCGCCGCCCCGCGCGCACGACCCGCCCCTCGCCTTCCAGCCGGTCGCCGCGACCGGGGGCCACGATGTTGAGCTTGTACTCGACGGTCAGGATGCTGGCGTCGGCCGGCGCCATGGTGAAGGCGGCATAGCCGGCGCAGTTGTCGGCGACCGTGCCGATGACGCCGCCATGGAAGAAGCCATGCTGCTGCGACAGCTCCGGCCGGTACGGCACGACGATGCGGCAGCGCCCCGGCGAGACATCGTCGAGGCACGCCCCGAGCAGCGCCATGAAGCCCTGCCGCGCGAAGCTCGCGCGCACGCGCGCCGCATAGTCCGGATCGGGCGGGGTCATCACGCCGCCGTCGTCGCGAGCAGGCCGCGCGCGTTGACGAGGTCCGCAGTCGCGAAGCCTTCGGAGAAACGGTCGTGGACGGCGGCCAAAAGGGCATGCGCTTCGGCGAAGCGGCCCTGGCGCCGCCGCAGCTGCGCGAGGCTGGTCGCGCCCCGCAGCTCCCAGGAGAGTGCCTCGCGGGCACGCGCCTCTTCGAGCGAGCGCAGGAGGAGCGCCTCGGCCGCCGACAGGTCCACGTCGTCGGCCATCAGCAGGACTTCCGCCTTGATGCGCAGTGCCTCCGGATACACGCAGAAGCCTTCGGTCTTTTCGATGCGCTCGACCGCCTCGTCGATCGCCGTCCGGCTCTCGTCGATGCGGCCGACACGGCCCGCAGCCAGCGCGTAGTCGGCGAGAAACTGGGCATAGAAGAGATAGTAGGTCGATTCCCGCATCCGCCGCAGGCCCTCGCGCAGGAGATCGGCCCCGAGAGCCGGGTCACCGCGCGCCGTGCGCAGCGCACCCTGGGCGCAGAGCTCGTAGCCGACATAGGGTCCGAGCGAATGGCGCTCGGCCAGGGCCAGCGACTGGGCGAGGGCTGCCTCCGCCGTGTCGAGGTCGCCGGCCCAGGTCGAGACGGTTCCACCGGCGAGATGGAGCGCCACGCAGCGCGAGACGGGAATCTCGGTGCGCAGCGCATCGTCCAGCGCCTCGCGAACGGCCCGGAGCGCGCGATCGGGAAAGCCGCGCACCCAGAGATTGGCGGCGCGATAGCTCATGGTACCGGGTCGCATGTCGACGCCGACCATGGTCGCCGTCTCGCGGCGTCCGGCGACGGGATAGCGGTCGAGCGCCTGCCGGAGGCATCCCGCCGCTTCGGCATGCCGACCGAGGAAATAGAGATT